>MGNS01000071.1:17849-37154 GCA_001795165.1 Chloroflexi bacterium RBG_16_57_11 | reverse complement strand
GATCGGTGTGGCAAAAAGCTGGCTGAAGAACAGGCGCAGATCAAGGCCATTTTGAGCCAGAAACTGGATGAAAAACAGGTAAGGAAGAACCAGCCCCAGGACGGCGAAAATCAAAAACAACCTTTTCATGACCGGTCCAATCTCTTCAAAGCATGATCAGTACGATCGCTAACAGGGCCGAGAAAATGCCAACCATTTGTGGGCGGGCGATGCGCTCTTTGAGCACCAGCCAGGCCAGCGCCACCGTCGCCGCCGGGTACAGCGAGCTGAGCGCCGCGGCCACGTCCATCCGTCCAAGCTGCCCGGAGAGCACATACAGGCCGTTCCCGGTGGTGTCCAACAGCCCGCACAGGGCAATCATCGGCCATAGCGCCCGCTGCGGCTTCCATTGCTGGCGGGTGAGGGCAGCAAAACCGAACAGGAAGGTGATCGAAGCCAGGCGGGTGGCGATGATCGGCCAGAAGAGCGATTCCTGGCTGGCTTGATGGAGCAATACGAAAAACAGGCCAAAAACGACCCCGGACAGGATAGGCAGGCGGATATGTTCCAGTCGCAGGCGCCTCGGCTGGAAGCCGCCTTCTCCCCGGGCGATCATTCCAATCGCCAGCAGCGCCAGCAGCAGCCCGGCCAGCACCAGCGGATCGGGAAACCCCTGCCCAAAGGCGGTGACCAGCACCGCGATGGCTGCGGCCAGCACTGCCGAAACCGGCGCCGCTATGCTCATCTGCCCACCCGCTAAGGCGCGATATAGCAGGATCAACCCGAACCCTCCGCAGATCCCCGCCAGCCCGGCCAGAGCCAGGTTACCCATCGCCGGCAAGGATTCGCCGGTCCCGTAAGCAAGCGCTAGAAAGACGACCAGCCCGACGATCTGCCCGCCAATCACCACGCCGTACACATTGGCGCGCTTGGTAGCCATGCCCCCAGTGAAATCCGCCGCCCCCCACGCCATCGCGGCTGCCAGGCCGAGCGAGACCGGGGCCAGCGCGCCGTTGCTCACTTGCGCCGCCTCTTGCGCTCCCCTTGGGTGGCTGCCAGGATTTGCTCGGGCGTCATTTCCTGCTCCAGCAGCCACTCACGCTTGGGCTTCAGAGCGTTGGTCGGGCAGACGCCGACACATTGCCCGCAGAAGACGCAGGTGGTGGCAGGCATGGCCTTATCGAAGAAGGTGCCGATCTGGGTCTCGAATCCGCGCCCGGAGAAGTTAATCGCGTAGGTGTACTGGGCGTCATCGGCGCATACCTGCACGCAGCGCCAGCATAGCACGCACTTGGCGTAGTCGCGCAAGTACATCGGGTTATCGTCGATCAGCGGCGGCTGGCGTGTCTGGGCGTCGGGGAAACGCTCCGGGTCGGCTTTGCTTTCCACCAGCATGCGCTGGATTTCGGGCGCCTGGCTGAGATCGACTGCCGAATTCAGCATCTCCAGGATGGTGCGGCGGCTGCGCTCGACGCGCTCTGAGCGGGTTTGCACCGCCATGCCCGGGCTGACCTGCGCCACGCAGGAAGCCGCCAGCACCCTCCAGCCCACCACCTCGACCATGCAGGTGCGGCATACGGCGTTGGGCGTGCAGTGATCGTGGTAGCAGATCGTTGGGATGACTTGTCCCACTGACTGCGCTGCTTTCAGGATGGTCGTCCCCTCCGGGACGGTGACGGTCTGGTCGTCGATCGTTAAAGTAACATCTGTCATCGAAGGATCCTCATTCAGTACACGGATGAACACGGATTTCACGGACTAATTTTGAGGTAAACCACAGAGTCACAGAGCACATAGGGAAAACTTCATAAAAATAAAAATGATCTCTGTGGCTCTGTGTCTCTGTGGTTAAATATTTTTCCACAATCCAATCCATGTTCATTCCCGCAATCCAAGCACAGTTTAGCTTTTCTGCGCCTCGAATAGCTCAGGCCACAGCTTCAAGGCGCTGAGCGTCGCCGAGGCGGCGGTCTGGCCCAGACCGCAGATGGAGGCGTCGCTCATCGTCCAGCCAACGTCCGCCAGGCGCTGGGCGTCGCCGGGGAGCGAGGCGCCATCCGCCAGCCGCTGCAGGATTTCGTACTGGCGCTGCGTCCCGAGCTGGCAGGGGTAGCATTTGCCGCACGACTCGTGGGCGAAGAAACGCCCCAGGCCGCGCAACACCTGGCGCAGATCGCGGCTCTCATCGATGACCAGCACCACGCCTGAGCCAAGCGGTAGCCCGGCCAGGCGCAGCCCCTCGAAGGACATTTCCACGTCGAGCTGGTCAGGCGTGGCGAAAGCCCCAGCGGCCCCTCCGAACAAGATCGCCTGCAGCATATGCCTGCCGCGCACCCCGCCGGCCATGCCTTCCAACAAATGGCGCAGGCTGACCCCGAAAGGCACTTCGTACAACCCCGGGCGGGCCACGTCGCCTGACAGGCAGAACAGCTTGGTGCCAGGGGATTTTTGCGTGCCGATGCTGCGGTACGCCTCGGCGCCATGCTCCAGAATATAGGGTACGTTGCACAGCGTCTCGACGTTGTTGATCACGGTCGGCTGGCCGAATAAGCCTTGGGTGGTGGGAAAAGGTGGCTTGACCCGCGGGAAGCCGCGCTTGCCCTTGATAGATTCAAACAGGGCCGTCTCCTCGCCGCAGATATACGACCCGGCCCCCAGGCGCAGCACGACCTCGAAAGCGAAACCCGATCCAAGGATGTCCGCTCCCAGGTACCCCCCCTGGCGTGCTTCAGCGAGTGCCGCTTGGAGCGCCTGATAGGCCTGGGGGTATTCGCCGCGCACGTAGATATACCCTGTGGACGCATCGATGGCATAGGCGGCGATCAGCATACCTTCCAGGGTGCGCTGTGGGTCCTCTTCCAGCAAGACGCGGTCTTTGAAGGTGCCTGGCTCGGATTCATCGGCGTTGCACACCACATATTTTGTCTCGCCGGGCGCCTGGGCGGCGCCCTCCCATTTGAGCCCGGTGGGGAAGGCTGCCCCGCCGCGGCCGACCAGCCCGGAGGCTTTAATTTCGGCAATCACGGCCTCCGGGGACTTGCCCAACACCGCCTGCAGGCCGCGGTAACCCCCGCGGGCAACGTATTCGTCCAGAGTTGTGCGCCGTCCTTTACCGCAATTGGCGGTCAAGATGCGCCCCTCACCGTAGATCAGGCCTTCGGGCCGGTAGCCCTGTCCCAGGATCAATTGATCGACCTGCTCTGGATCAGCGCGACCGATGGGGGCGCCTCCGACCAGCAAAGCTGGAGCATGCTCGCACAATCCCAGGCAGGGGGCGCGCTCGACGGTGAATGCGTCATCAGCGCTGGTCTCCCCCGGATGGATACCCAGACGGCGGCAGACCGCCTCCAGGACCTGCTCACCGCCGGCCATTTCACAGGATGGATCGGTGCATACGTGCAGGATAGTCTTGCCAACCGGCTGCGGGTAGAACAGGCTGTAGAACTCGATCACCCCGTGCACGTCCGCCAGCGGGACGTGAAGGAGGCGCCCGACCTCCGCCGCCACCGGCTCGGGCAAGTGGCCGTAGAGCGCCTGGGCGGCGTGCAGGGCGGGCAGCAATGCTGTGCGCCCCTGGGGAGCCAGCTCCCTCAAGGCGAGGCGCAATGGATCGAGGTCAGGATTAGACTGCGGGGGGTCAGGTGCGGTAGTTTCGGAGCCGACGTAATCGGACATTTTACCTCCTGGAAGGAGGATAGTATACTTGTCTTTTGCAGGTTGCGCAATGAAAAGACAGGCGGAGCAAATGGCCCCACCTGTCTTTATTCATGAAGTTAGCGATCTACTTGTGGATTTGGATGCTGCCTCCGCCAATCGCTTGGTCAGTACCATTGTCGTAGATCACGTGCTCGCCGGCTGAATCCTCCCACCAGATCTTGATACGGAAGGTGTCCGGGTTGCCATCATTAGCCCAGATCATGAATTTGTACTCGCCCTCGCCGTTGATCGTGCCAGTACCCTTGAACTTGGCTTTCGAGCCAGCAACTACCAGCCACTCATAACTGGTGCTGTGGAAGTTCAGGTCGCCAGCCTTGAACTGGAACTCTGCGTTGCCATTAGGCACCATGGCCCCTTTCTTGTACATTGCGACCAGACCGAAAGTCGCCATGCCAGTCAAGGATGGGTCGTCTGTGTAGGCGCCGGCCGGTGAGTCGATCCAGCCGCCGCCGGTGACGAATTCAGGACCCAGGTCATAGGCCAGGTTCAGCCCGACAGCCACCGGGTCATGATCCGATGAGCGATAACCGTTTCCTTCATACAGCGCATCCTGTGCAGGTGGCTTGAAGCTGGTGTCGTAGTCCAGAACATCCGGCTCGTCTGAGTTGATATGCCAGTCGGCAGCCCCGGTCACCTGGTTGAACAGGCTCGCGCTGGCCAGCGAATGATCCAGATAACCAGCCTGCCCATCGAAGGTGTAGGAGTAGGCATAGGTACCCTGGAAGTGGGAGATCAGGTTGGTGTAATCGTCGGCGGTGCCAGCGGTGTCATCCGATCCGGCCTTGACTGCGTCGATCGGGTCTTCCATGGCATAGGAGTTCAGGTCGCCCATGATCAGGAAATCGGGGTCGCCGCTGCCGGTCGGATCGGTCGCCAGCCAGTCCACCAGGGCCTGGGCGGCCTTAGTTCGGGTGCCGTTGCAGTTGCCCTGGCCGTCGCCGAGATCCGGATCACCTACATCATCGCACGCTGAGCCTTTGGACTTGAGGTGGTTCACCGCAACGGTCAAACGCCCACCGGTCGCCAGGTCCTGGAAGGTTTGCGCCAGCACAGGACGGCTCTTTGTGTCGATAAAGCGCGGGTCATCGGTTGAATCCAGGATTTGATATGCACCGACCGGAACAACCTTAGCAGGTCTGTAGATCAGGCCCACTTTGATCGCGTCCGTGCCGATGGTGCCGGTATTGATATAGGCATAGCCCGGCAGGCCAGCCACAATATCTGCCAACGGCTCGACCCCGGTGGTGTTCTCCAGCTCGTTCAAGCCGATGATATCGCCATCCAACCCGGCGAGCGCTGCCAGGAGCTTGGTACGCTGGCGTGTGAATTCGTCGGCCTGGTCACTATCCCAGCCCCGGCATTCGACATTATTCAGCGGACCGCACTTGTTATCCAGCGGATTGCCCGTCGGATAGTCTGCGGTGACGAAGAAGTTGAGCGTGTTCATAGCCGCCACGCGCAAAGTGCCACCGACCGGCTCGGGCGCGGGTGGGCGCGGATTTACAGACGCATAGGTTGCCGGTCCGGTTGGGAAGATCCGGTAGAGGCTGAAATCGAATCCGAATACGCCAATCGTATTTTGGACCGTGTCTCCACCGCGGAAGCGATTAGATAAAGAGAATGGGTCGCCGTTCGGGTGGCGCAAGAGGCTGGGGTTTTGGGCGCTGTTGGCATCGTCCAGTGTGATGCGGCGCAGGCTGTTAGCGAGCGTGCGCGCGTTAGCCGGTGCGCCAGGCTCGTCGATGGCCGTGCCGGTGAACGGGCGGGTCTCGCCATCCAGCGGCAGAGCAATGACGATCTCGCCGAAGCGATCGTAGTTGAAGTATTCGGAGATCACCAGGGATTGTGGGAAGCGCACCAGCATACCTTCGAAGCGCTCTGGGAAATCCGCATTGGCGAAAGGCATCGTCACGTCGGTCGGCGCGACCGAGCCGGTACCGCAGTTGACGATGTTTGCCGCTGGCACGGGAGATGAGTTGCTGTTCGAGCCGTTGAGGGTGGTCTGGCTGAAGCGCTCACGGGCGTAGCCGGTGACGCGCACCATCTGTCCCACACTCACCAGGGGGGTGCTGCCGGTGAAGACGAAGATTCCGTCCGAAGTCGCCGCATCATCATCGCCGGGAACATCCTGTATATAGAAGCCCTGCTGACTGGCGCTGCCTTCAAAGTCACCCACCACGACGCCTTGGGTTGTAACAGTGCCAGGGATTGGAGTGGAAAGTCCACTGCCCTGGATTGCATAGATGGGGGTATAAACAGAGGAACAGATATCAAAAGGCGTGAAGCCAACCGTAAAGTCCATCGCCATGTTGTCCGGCGGATCATTCCCGTCTTGATCGTTGACCTGATTGGCCAGGATATTTAAAGTACAACTTTCACCCCCAACAAGAGAAACGCCTGGGTCGAGGGTGAAAGTTGTTGGCCCGCCAGAAAACGTTGTAGTAACGATACCGCTTACCGAACAGGATAACTCGAACCATGAAGCAGTAACGTTTACTGGCTCGCTAAATGTTACTGTGAGGTTGGCATCGATGGGAAAATCGGTGGCGCCATCGACGGGGAAAGTACCTGCCACTGCTGGGGCACTATCCACCACAACTGGTGTCCCAGTAATTGAGATATCGTCAATCCCTACCCATTCATCATTTCCAGCGGCATTGGTAGTAATGACACGGATCTGTAATTGAGATTGATTGTCCGCTGCAGCAGGTAGGGTGACATTGAGCGGCGTCACCAGCGTAGCTAAACTAGGGCCTGTTGTTGCATCTGCTACGTACCCGGCGGGAACATTTGTAAAGTTCCCACTCTCTCCGACCCGAAACTGCAACGCTACTTGTTGAACAGCGTTGTCCACTGAGCCATCCAGATCGCGCAGGTTGTAACCTACATTGATACTCGAGAAACCTGTCGTATTAACATGGAAAACAATGTAAGGCGCGTCCGCAGTGCCAGAGCCATTCAAAGCCACTGCAGGGTCGGCTAAATGAAATTCAGCTACTCCACCTGTTGCAAAGGTGTTCGGATTCGTCTGATTCGCGTTGACATCAAGGACGAGCGGGGACTCTTGTCCGAGAACTGTTTGTGGATCGACATCATTGGCTGATGTCAGCGCATCTCCTCGATAGCCGATTACACCAGACACGCCGGACCAATCATCGCTTACCGTTATCAGCCCAGTATTAGACCAGTTCTGAGAATATGGCAGGGACTGATAATTGCCATCTGCCAGCGCGCTATACATCGGCAGGGTCATAAGTATCAACGCCAATACTGCAATCGACGAAATTACTTTGTGGATATGCTTAGGCATGTCTTCCTCCATCAGACAAAATATGAATTGAAATATTGCGCTCATGTGAAAGTAGATGTAGAACCGATTATTAGTTTTTTTGATCTCCCTCCTTGCCCGGTGGGATCTGATCCCCTCTCAAGGCCTTCTGAACTTAGGCTAAAAAGAGTGCCGTTCTAGATCATTTCTGTCTGTATTGTATCGTTCACCTTACAATTTGGCAAGTTAGCTAGGTGAAATTCTGGTTAAAGGTTATGATCAATTTCCGTTCGCGCCCTCCCAGCCCGCCAGGCGGGCCAACAGCTACCGGAAGGTTGACCTTGACCCGGCTCAAATCGAAAACTACATAAAAGGGCGATATAATCGAGAATGTGCGATGGGTGATGGTGGAAGGGTTTCAGCAATGTGGCGAGGAGGAAAATGACCGACACGCTCGTTTCCAGCGATACGCACGGGCTGATGCTCAGCCCGGATGAGATTCTCAAAGATTACCGGTTGGCGTACCAAAGCCGCCAGGCCAGCTATATTGGGCGGCGCGAGGTGATGGGCGGCAAGGCAAAGTTCGGCATCTTTGGCGATGGCAAGGAGCTGCCGCAATTGGCGATGGCGCGCGCCTTTCGTCCTGGCGACTGGCGCTCCGGCTATTACCGCGACCAGACCCTGGCCTTCGCCACCGGTATGTGTACCATCCAGGAGTTTTTTGCCCAGCTTTACGCCCACGCCGATGTGCAGGCCGACCCTGCCACAGCCGGGCGCGCCATGAACGCCCACTTTTCCACCCGCAGCATCGATCCCGAAGGCAATTGGGAAGATCTGACCGGCCGGCCCAACTCAGCCGTCGATCTCTCCCCCACCGCTGCGCAGATGCCGCGCGCTGTCGGGCTGGCTTATGCCTCCAAGCTGTTCCGCCAGCTTGACGCGCTTAAAGATTTTCCGCGCTTCTCCAGAGATGGCGATGAGATCGTCTTCGCTACGATTGGCAATGCTTCCGCTGCAGAAGGCCTGTTCTGGGAGTCGATCAACGCCATCGGTGTGCTGCGCTGCCCGGCAATCGTAACGATCTATGATGACGGTTACGGCATCTCGGTCACCAACGAGCACCAGATCGCCAAGGAGAACATCTCAGAGCTGCTGATGGGCTTCGAACGGCCGCCCGGCGAATGCTGCGACGGCTTCGACATCTATGCAGTCAAGGGATGGGATTACCTGGCGCTCATCGAAGCCTACCAGAAGGCTGCCGAGGTCGCTCGCATCGAGCATATGCCCTCGATCGTGCACGTCAGCGAGCTTACCCAGCCGCAGGGCCATTCCACCTCCGGCAGTCACGAGCGCTATAAATCAAAGGAGCGCCTGGAATGGGAGGCGGAAAACGATTGCATCAAGAAATTCCGCCAGTGGATTATCGCCCAGGGCGTCGCAACGGCGGAAACGCTGGACCGCTTCGAAGCGCAAGACCGTCGAATGGTCGAGGAGATCCGCAAGCGCGCCTGGGAAGCATACCAGGCGCCTATCCTGGGTGATCGCCAGGAAGCCGCCGAGCTGATCGAATCCATCGCCCGAACCTCCATCCATCGCCAAGAGCTGGGGCAAGTGGTGGAAAAATTGCTGGCGGTCCCGGCCCCACTGCGCCGCGATATACGCTCCACCATCCGTGAGGCGCTGACCCTCACCAGGCGCGAGGCCATACCCGCCCGCCAGAGCCTGATCGCCTGGACCCAGCGCCTGGAAAATGCCAGCCTGGAGCGATACGGCTCGCACCTTTATCTGGATGGCCCCGGCTCGGCCTCGGGCGTGCCAGAGGTCAAGCCGGCATATAGCGAGAATTCCCCCATGCTGTATGGCTTTGAAATATTGAATGCCTGTTTCGACGCTGCGCTTGGGCGAGAGCCACGGCTGATCGCCTTTGGTGAGGATGTTGGTCGCCTGGGTGATGTGAACCAGGCTTTTCGCGGCTTGCAGGCGAAATATGGCCCGCTGCGCGTCGCCGACACCGGTATCCGCGAGGCCACCATCCTGGGCCAGGCGATTGGCATGGCGCTGCGTGGCCTGCGCCCGCTGGCCGAGATCCAGTACCTGGATTATATGCTGTATGCCCTGCAGGTGATGGCGGATGACCTGGCGAACCTGCTCTGGCGCACCAAAGGAGGGCAGCGAGCGCCGGTGATCGTGCGCACGCGCGGCCATCGATTGGAGGGCATCTGGCATTCCGGCTCGCCGATGGCGGGCCTGCTTCACCTGCTGCGCGGGATGCATGTGCTGGTGCCGCGCGACATGACCCGGGCGGCGGGCTTCTACAACACCCTGCTGCTCGCCGAAGAGCCGGCCCTGGTGGTAGAGGTGCTCAATGGCTATCGCATCCGCGAGCGCCTGCCCGATAACATCGCTTATTTTACGGTCCCGCTGGGCGTGCCGGAGACGCTGCGGGCCGGCGATGACATCACCCTGGTCACCTATGGGGCCTGCTGCCGCATCGTCCTGGAGTCCGCTGACTTATTAAGCCAGGTTGGCATCCAGGCGGAGGTGATCGACGTGCAATCGCTGCTCCCTTTCGACCTCCACGGTCGGATCCTTGATTCGCTCAAGAAGACCGGCCGGATCATATTTATCGATGAAGACGTCCCTGGCGGAGCCACAGCCTTTATGCTCCAGGAGGTGATCGAAAGGCAAGCTGGTTATGCCTGGCTGGATTCTCCACCGCGCACGCTCACCGGTAAGGCGCACCGGCCGGCCTATGGCTCGGACGGTGATTACTGGTCGAAGCCGAACCGCGAGCAGATCTTCGAAGCTGCTTATGAGATGATGCACGAAGTCGATCCGGCAAATTACCCGTTATATTTCAAGTAAAGCGAAACCACAGGAGGATTCATGCCCACACAGGTCATCATGCCACAGCTCGGCGAGTCGGTCTTGGAAGGGACGATCACGCGCTGGCTGAAAGCCGCCGGAGAGATGGTCGAGGAGAACGAGCCTCTGGTGGAGGTCAACACCGACAAAGTGGATACCGAAATCCCCAGCCCGGCTTCCGGTAAGGTGGTGGAAATCTTGATCCAGGAGGGAACGACCGTACAAGCTGGCGCCCTCCTGGCGTGGATCGAGGCGGCTAAAGAGCCGGGGGCTGTAGAGCCGGCGGCAGTGGCCATCTCTGGACCCACTGAAGGGCAACAGCCGTTACAGGCTCAATCGTGGCTGCCAGGGGTTCCATCCGTAGGGCGCGACCGCGATCTGGGTTTTATCTCCCCCGTAGTGGCCAAGATGGCCAGCGAACATGGCGTGGATCTATTCCAGGTGCCTGGCACCGGACAGGGCGGACGGATCACCAAGAAAGATCTGCAGGCGTATCTGGAAAAGCGACCATCCGCGCCGGTCGCCGCACCCTTACAGGCTGCCCCAGCGCGGTCTACGGCTATCCCAACCGCCTCGGCAGAATCTGCCTCGGCAGAATCTGCCCCAGCAGAATCTGCCGCAGCTACACCTGCTGCTACGGCGGTCAGCTATCCTGGAGATGGAGAGATCCTGCCGCTGACCCTGGTGCGCCGTTCCATCGCCGAGCACATGGTGTCCAGCAAACGCACCTCACCCCATGTCACCACCATCATGGAAGCCGACCTCAGCCGGGTGGCAGCGCACCGCCAGGCAAACAAAGACGCTTTTGCCCGGGATGGGGTCAACCTGACCTTCACTGCTTATTTTGTGGCCGCGGCAGTCGCTGCGCTGAAAGCCCACCCGGTTGTCAACGCTTCCTGGCGTGAGGAAGGTATCCTGCATCATCGAATGATTAATATCGGCGTGGCCGCTTCTCTGGGCGAGGCCGGGTTGATCGTGCCGGTGATAAAGAACGCGGATGGCCTGTCTCTGCTAGGGATGGCGCGGGCGGTCAACGACCTGGCAACCCGCGCCCGTGCAAGGCAGCTTAAGCCGGATGAAGTACAAGGGGGCACTTTCACGATCACCAACCACGGTGTGAGCGGCTCGCTCTTCGCCACTCCAATCATCAACCAGCCACAATGCGCCATCCTGGGTGTTGGTAAGATACAGAAGCGTGTGGTAGTGGTGAGCGACCCCGGCGGAGGCGATGTGATCGCGGTCCGGCCGATGGTCTACCTCGGGCTGACTTTTGACCATCGTATCCTGGATGGCGCGCTTGCAGACGCCTTCCTGGGGGAGGTGGTGGAGGTATTGCAAACCTGGTCCTAGGTAAGGAGAACCGAAGTAACCTCAAATGCGAAACGCCACGCGCTGCGAAACGGGAAAACTTGCATTATAATCACCTTAAAATCACCCAGGAGATATTATGAGCGAGTATGACGTCATCGTTATTGGCGCTGGACCCGGTGGCTACGTATGCGCAATCCGCGCGGCGCAGTTAGGCCTAAAGACTGCGATCGTCGAGAAGCAATGGCTGGGGGGCGTATGCCTGAACGTTGGCTGTATCCCTTCGAAATCACTACTTAAGAATGCCGAAGTTGCGCACACCCTGCGCGAACGCGGTAAAGAGCTTGGCTTTTCCTTTGAGAACTTGACCCTGGATTACGGGGTGGCGGTAAAGCGCAGCCGCCAGGTCTCCGATCGCCTGGTCAAAGGCGTGGGCTTCTTGATGAAGAAGAACGCCATCGATGTGCATATGGGCACGGCTAAGGTGACCGGAAGAAATGCGGTGGTCGTCACCGATCCAGATGGAAATCAGAATGAGTTGAAAACCAAAAACATCGTCGTGGCCACAGGCGCCAGCGTTGCCGTGCCGTCCGGCTGGCAGATCGATGGTGAGAAGGTGGTCACTTACCTGGAAGCGATCCTGCAGGAGAAGCTGCCCAAGTCGGTGATTATCATTGGCGCAGGCGCGATCGGCGTTGAGTTTGCCACCGTCTGGAACTCCTATGGTGTGAATGTGACCATCGTGGAAATGTTACCTCGCCTGGTACCGCTGGAAGATGAAGAGGTCGGCGAGGAGTTGGGCAAGTCATTCAAAAAGCGCAAGATTAATTTCCTGGTCGGCACGCGGGTACAGGGTATCGCGGCTACCGAAAGCGGCGTTCAGGTCAAGGTTGCCAGCGAGCATGGCGAACAGGTTTTGGAGGCCGAGCAGGCGCTGGTGGCGATTGGTTTTCGTCCCAATGGAGGCGGGCTGGGCCTGGAAGAGCTGGGCGTTAAGCTGAGCGAGCGCGGCGCGGTCGAGATCGATGAGCGCATGGCGACCAATATCCCCGGCATATGGGCCATCGGGGATGTCACTGCCAAGCTGATGTTGGCGCATGTCGGGTCAGCCCAGGGGGTCGTCTGCGCTGAAAACATCGCAGGTGCAGATACGATTACCTTAAATTATGAGATGATGCCGCGCGCGACCTATTGCCAGCCGCAGGTGGCTTCCTTTGGCATGACCGAGTCGCAGGCAAAAGAGCGTGGCTACGAAGTCAAAGTGGGTCGCTTCCCATTCCAGCCAAACGGTAAAGCGCTTGGAATGGGCGAAACGACTGGCTGGGTGAAAATCATCACCGACGAAAAATATGGCGAGATCCTGGGCGCTCACCTGATCGGACCCGAGGTCACCGAGCTGCTGCCTGAGCTGACTCTGGCACAAATGATGGAGCTGACCCCGGCGGAGATCGCTCGAAATGTTCATGCCCATCCAACGCTGAGTGAAGTGCTGATGGAGGCTGCCCACGGAGCGTCTGGGCACCCGATTCACATCTGAAAGCGGCAGTCTGCCGTGCGGCAGTTTGCCGGCGGCAGTCTGTCAGGGAGCGATCGCCTATACGGAGGTGTGCTCTATATGGCGGCCCTGAACGTTCAACCAGGCAACAGGTATGGCTGATAAAAAATTTGACAAACTGCTGGCTGAAGCGCAAGCGGCTTACAACAGGAAAGACAAGCGCAAAGGCGATAAACTGGTTGGCGAGATCCTGAATGCGGATTTCAACCACCTGGGAGCGTGGCAGCTATTGCAGCGCGTGTATGGCGGGGGCCGGCCTTTGAGCGAGTTCCAGCGCTTCTTCACCTTGCAGTATTACCCAGATAAGCTCTATCTGATCAATAAGCCAGCCCAAACTGCCGAGAGAGCAGCCGATGCGGTTCCTCCGAAAAAAGCCTCTTTCTGGAGGCGGTTGTTCGGTGGCCGCAGGGAAACACCTGCTGCCAAAGCTCCGGATGGTGCTCCCAAACCAACCGGCGCACCGTCGATCGAGCAATCCCCCAGCCAGTTTTTGTTTTCGGCGCCGCCAAAGCCCCGTCAAACCGGCACGGAAACGGCGCCGCCAAATTTGGCGCCGTCAGATTTGGCACCATCCAAGCCCGATGCCTCATACCCGTTCCTCCCCACCACATCACCCTATTCTACCTCTGGCGGCCGGATTGATATGCCAATCCCAGGGATAGCCAACGGGTCAACCAAGAGCGGAAAAAAAATTCATTGTGTCGTCGTCGATGATATTTCACAAACCCGGGAGACCGTCATCCGCACGCTGCGTTTCCAGGAAAACATCGAAGTAGACGGCACGGCTGCCAATGGCGTCCAGGCCGTACAACTGGTAAGGGAGCTTAAGCCGGAAGTGGTGATCATGGATGTGAATATGCCAGACATGGATGGCATCACGGCTACCAGCTTGATCAAGCGGGAGGTGCCCTACACGCAGGTGATCATCCTGACGGTGCAAGACGATGTAGATTACATCCGCCGCGCCATGAACGCCGGGGCGCGTGATTTCCTGGCCAAGCCGCCGGTGATAGAAGAGCTGGTTGCGGCGGTGGAGCGAGCGGCCGAAATCGCCCGGCGTGAGAAAGAAAAGATGCCAGTGCCCATTGACCTGCTGTCGGTTGGGACCGCATCCGGTAAAAGCAAGGGGAAAATCCTCACGATTTATAGCCCGCGAGGAGGCACAGGTTGCACTACCCTGACATGCAACCTGGCAGCTACGCTGCGGAATGATGATACGAAAGTGGTGATCGTGGATGGGAATTTGCAATACGGTGATGTGGCGGTCTTCTTCAATGTAATGAACAAGACTTCCATCCTGGATCTGGCGCCGCGCGTCGACGAGCTGGATATCGAGCTGGTCGATGAGGTGCTGGTCACGCATACCTCGGGCATACGGATTCTCTCCCCATCTCGGCCCGAGCGTTCTGAATTGGTCACCGGCCCGCAATTCAGCCAGATCCTCACTTTTTTGAGCGAGCATTATGATTACGTAATCGTCGATACCGCCCACCGTTTGAACGATGTGACCCTGGCGGCTCTGGACAAAAGCGATATGATCGTGTTGCTGACCTCCCAGGACATCCCCTCGATCGCCCGAGTCAGGAAATTCCTGGATCTGGTGCCCGGCCTGAAATTAGACACCCGGCGTTTGTTGGTAATCATGAACCAGTTCGACCAGCGCATAATGGTCGATCCGGAGAAAGTCGGCCATACCTTCAACCAAAAAATCGCCGCTGTCCTGCCATTGGATAACGCGGTGGTCATAAACGCCATAAACCGCGGAGCACCGTTCATGCTGCAAAAGGATATAACCTCTCGCCCTTTAGGGCGGGCGTTCAATCTCGCTTCCGAAGTTGTTCGTCAACGGCTCATGGAGCTGGCGCAGGCGGCTGTTCAGTAACGGCGCCAGCGGTTATCCCGCACCGACCTCGGTCTTTTACCGCCTCTTGCCAATCAGCTCGCCATACACCTGTTCTGCGGTGGACATCACCTGCCCGTACGTCGCTCGCTTGGCGATCAGGCGCAGGTTCTCCTGCCGCGCCCGCAGGCATAAGTCATCCTGTGACAGCGCCGCCAAAATCGCCTCAGCCAGCATCTGAGGGCGGCTCAAATCCACCAGCAAACCGTTCACCCCGGGCGTGATCCATTCCCGCAGCGATTCCAGATCTCCAACCACCGGCAGGCAGCCGCAAGCCATCGCTTCCAGCAAAGTGTTTGGTGTGCCATCGTGGGTGGTGGGTGAGACGACCACGCGCGACCGGCGAAACAGATCTGCCATTTGCTCGCGCCTCTGCTTCGGTAGGAGCGTAACCTGGCCGGTGATGCCCAGCTCTTGCACCCAGCCGGTAGCCTGTGGCTCGCCTTGCATCGCCGGGCAGATGAATCTGGCAGCCGGCCTCCTTGCCAACACCAGCGGGATGGCCTGAAAAAAGACCCGGTTTTCCACATAGGCGCGCACCCCGCGCGGCTGGATGACGATCGGCTCAGAGACGATGTTCTCGGGTGGGTAGAAAATCTCCGGTTGAACGCCGCCCGCGCCAGGCAACACCATCGCCCGCCCGGCCTCCGGGAAACCCCAGTTGTAAGCCAGGCGCACATCCCGCCGGCAATCGGCGTGCAGTACGGTAGCCCGCTGCAGTGCGATGCGTGTATAGCGCCTCATCAGTGGCGTGGAGGGGGCGTGCAGGGTGAAATCGTTGCCCCAGACCGAGACCACCAGCGGTGGGCTGTCTCCAGCCAGCGCCGCCAGCATGCCCTCATATGGTATGCGCATGGCGTGGATCAGGTCCGGTTGCAGGCGATCGATCAGCGCTCGCAGCCGGCGGGCTGCCCCGGGTACTGTCAGTGGCCCCAGCCACTGGCGCAGGGTGGTGCGCAATCCCACTGCCGATGCACTCCAGATGCCTCGACGGCGGTTTGTCTCTGCCTGATCCTCGCCTGTGGCTTTGACCGTGCTAAACGCCACCGGGATGAAGGTATAGGATGCCAGCCGCGTGTCAATGGGGTTTTGAAAAGTGGAAGCCAGATGCACTTCGTGCGCCTGGACCAGGAAATATTCGATCCAGTTGAGCGCAATGGGGGAGCGGCCATCGGCGACGAACAGCAAGCGCATAGCGCCTGAAATGTACCCTATCTTTGGGCTTAATGCAATGTTTCAGGGCGGTGGATTTACCTGGACTCTTCGCGCACCTCGAGTGATTGTCTTAGCTCTTGGTTGATGGGCCCTGGAGATGTCATCCATTCACCTGGCAGCTCAAAAGCCGGAGCCCAGTCTGGCTGCGCCTCCACCTGCATCTCAACCGGCAGGTTGCCGCGCAACGCCTTCAAACCGTAAAAACCGTTCATCGCCAGGGAGAGCAGCAAAGCTCCGAGGCGTAGGCGGAATGCCGAACGGGTTAGCCGCTTGAGCACATAGCGGGGTGAGAACGCCCGCTTCCACAGTTGTCGATGCGCCTGGAGCAGCTCCTCCGGGGTCATCGCCCCAGGTTGAAAAGCGACATTGTAGCCATTGTAAAATTGCCAGCCCCGCTCGGGGGACAGGCGATCCTGCGCTTCCAGATCATTCCACAGGGCAGTACCTTTGAACGGCGTCAGGATGCTCAGGAAGGGCACATCCACGCCGATCTCGCACATGCGGTCGGCCATCTCCAGGATGCTCTGCGGGCTGTCGCCGTCAAAACCGGCGATAAAACCGGCCATGACGGCGATGCCATGCCGGTGCAGGAGGTCGATGCAATCCTTATAATAGGCGGTCTTGTTTTGCCGCTTGTTTGCCGAGCGAAGCGACTCCTCACCGAAACTCTCGATGCCCAGGAAGACACCGCTGCAACCGGAGCGACGCATCAGGTCGAGCAGCTCGGCGTCCCGGCCGATATCCATGCTGGCTTGCGTCAGCCACCATTTATTAAGCGGGATCATAGCTCGCAACAGCTCTTTGACATAAGGCCGGCGGGCGGTCAGGTTGTCATCCCAAAACCACACCACTTTGTGTTGCCACCAGTGAGGAAAGTCATCATATTGGATATCCCGTATGACTTCATCTACCGGGCTCACCCTAAACCCGGGATTAACCGATGGCACCGAGCAGAAAAACGGGCAGCCGCGCGTCGCCTGGATGACCCGCCGGACAAAGAAAGCGGGCGACAAAAGATCATAGCGCAGGGTTGGGAGGCCCTCCAGAGAGGTGGGTTGGCCGATATACTTGGGCTGTAGCGTACCCTGTTCGGCGTCGTCTAACACCTCTGCCCACACCGATTCAGCCTCGCCAATCACCACCGCGTCGCAACACGTCAGGGCTTCGTCGGGCCAGAAGGTGACATGCGGCCCGCCCGCAATGACGGTTTTACCCATCTGCTTGAAGGTCCGAGCCAGGTGATAAGCCTGTGGCGCAAAACCGCTGAAAAAAGACAAGGCGATCAGGTCGGCGTCAGTATCGTAGGGGATGGGGTCCACCTGCTGGTGAAAAACCCGCACCTGGTGATGCTTTGGGGTCAGCGCCGCCAGGTGGATGGCGGTGATCGGTGGGACAAAGTTCATCTCATGGCCTTTGCGATAACGCGGCATGTACACGATGATGATATCGATTTTCATCCTTAGCTCCTTTAACCGGTTGAATTGCCTCAAGTATAGGAAATTTCCCTACGGAAATCCACCGCCTGAGTGCGGATATTCGAGCACTCAGGTGCTTGACAGCCCAGGTGGATATCGACTATCCTGGCGGGATGATGAACTTGCTTTTGGTGGAAGATAACGCCCGGCTTCGAAAAGCGCTGCGTGCGGGCCTCGAGTCTACCGGCGCTGTGCAGGTGATCCATGACTGCGCCAGCGGTGAAGAGGCGCTGGATAACTGCCTTTCCAGTGCGACGGAGAACGATGCCAGGGTTGGACTGCTGGATGTACAGCTGGCTGGCCGGCTGAATGGCATCCAGACGGCGATCGCGATCCGGCGCGAGTTCCCGCGCTTTCCGGTGGTTTTTTATTCCATTCAGGACGACGAAGCCTTCTATCGTGATTTCCGTCGCTCTGGCATTTTGAGCCATTATGCTTATGTGCGGAAATCGAACTACCTGTTGCCGGAGATGATCCTGCCGCTGCTCAAAGACGCCATCTCGGGGCGTGGTTTCATCGACCCGGAGATCGAAGCGCGCGTGCAGGAAGTGCGGACCAAGGATGAGCAGTCGCCGATGGCGCTGCTTGAGCCGAATGAGCAAACCGTGGCGCGCATGCTGGCGGCGGGGCTGACCAATGAGCAGATCGCTGCCCGCCTGGGTTTCCGGGATAAGCGCACCATCAGTCGCACGAATGGGCAGATTTATGTCCGATCTGCGGCCTTTCATCGCCGGCCCGCATCTATATGACCGTCTGCTGGTGCCTGCCGCGACCCCCGAGGTTGCCGATGTGCAGCATACATTTGACGCACTTTGCCAGAATGTGTTGGGAGCGAAGCTGGCTTTCCTGGCGCCCATTGGCCCGCTGGCTGTCTTATTCGGTCCTGCGCTGGCCCATCCGGCTGGCTCCCCGACGCCGGACCTTCAAACGATCATCGGTCGTTTCACACCCCAGACTCTATGCCTGCCACTCGACGAAGGTGACTTTGAGGGTGTTAGCTGGGCTGTGCCATTGTGGAACCAGCAAGGCCTGTGTGGGGCGCTGCTGCTGGGCGAAAAAATGGACGGCAGCTTGTATACCCAGGAGGAGATCGAAATCGTCCGCTCCGCCGGCGAGCGGCTGGTGGATACGCAGGTTAGCGCCGAAATGGCCCGGAGATTGATGACATTGCAGCGGCAGCAGCTCGCCGAAAGCCAGGTGCTCGACCGGCGTGCGCGGCGCGTCTTGCACGATGATGTCCTACCGCAGCTGCACGCGGCCATGCTGAGCTTGAGAAGCGGCGCAACCGCCCGGCCGGATCAGCAGGCCGAAGCAGTGGGATTGCTTGGAGATGTACACCGCCAGATCTCCAACCTGTTGCGCGATCTACCTGTGGCGATCACGCCGGAAATCACTAGCATGGGTCTGGTCGGAGCGTTGCATTGGGTGGCTAACCAGGAAATGAAGAGCGCCTTCGATGATGTCGATTGGAGCATTGATCCGCAGGTCGAGCGAAGCGCCAGGAGCCTGCAACCCCTGGCAACAGAAGTAGCCTTCTATGCGGCACGCGAAGCCCTGCGTAACGCTGCCCGCCACGCCCGGCCTGAGGGGAGCACACAGCCGCTCCGGCTGTGCATCGGGATGACCTCACAAGTGGATGGTTTGGAAATCAGAATCGAGGATAATGGCGTTGGCCTCGACAGTCTGGCGACCTCTGCCTCAGGCAGCGGAGCCGGTCTGGCCCTGCATAGCAGCTTGCTGGCGGTGGTCGGCGGCGCGCTGGCGATTGATAGCGAGCGCGGGGAATACACCTGCGTGCGGATTCGGCTTTCTAACACTCCAAGGCCATAAGAGCTATTGATTATACAGATTTGATTTTGTATAATCAAATCAAACTATCGATTCCTGAAAGCCATATTGAGAAAGGGAATGGATGATGAAAGCGGTCCTGCTCTTGACTATTGGCGTCCTTTCGGTGCTCACGCTGACGGCCTGCCAGCCACAGGCAACGGTCCCGACCCCTGAGGCAGGTCTGTTGGAAACG
>MGNS01000071.1:14569-17825 GCA_001795165.1 Chloroflexi bacterium RBG_16_57_11 | reverse complement strand
TAAAAATGACCGCAGAATACGAAAAGCTACTCTCCCAGGCGACATCGACACCGTTACCTTCCGACACGCCGGAACCCAGTCCCACCGCCACCGCTACACCCGTGCCGTCTCCCACACCTTCACCCACCTCCGCGGTCGTTTTCCGCGATGATTTTGAGGAGACCCTGGCAGAAGGCTGGATTTGGGTGAGGGAGAACAAGCAGCGCTGGGATCTGGCGGCTTATCCGGGATTTTTACGCCTGACGCTGAATCCTGGGAACTGCGGCGGCGTGACGCGAAATGTCCCATTACAGCCTGTTTCGCAGGGGAATTACGAAATTTCTACCTATGTCGAGTTCACACCGATCAGCAATTTTCAGCTCGCCGGATTGATCATTTATCAGGATGATCTAAACTTTCTGAAATTTGGTCGTGCCTACTGCGATTTTGGTGGTGTATGTGTTGGAAACGGCCTCTATTTCGATAACGTCATCGCCGGGGCTTTAACCGGCGGAAACTATGGAACCAACACGGCCAATCCGTCATATATCTATTTGCGACTTCAGCGAATAGGCAACACATACACCGGTTTTTTTAGCGAAGACGGGACAAACTGGGTCAATATCGGCCAGCATACCAATGACCTGCAGCCGGTTGGTGTAGGTCTGTTCGCAGGCCAATCTTGCGTTGGGAGCATTCCGGCGGATTTTGACTACTTTGAAATCATCCGGCTACCCTGAGTGCCAAGAGCCTCATGATTTAACCTGTGTACGAACGCTGACCAGCGCCTCAACAAAGACCTGCACCATCCGCTCCAGGTTGGCCTCCTCGGCCACGATGCGGTAAGACTCAGCCCCCATCTGTCGCAGGCGCCGAACATCAGCCAGCGCCGTTAATAAAGCAGCCTTCAAAGCCTCCAGGTCGTCCGCCGGGATGCGCCAGCCATTCCCCGGTCGCACCAGGTCATCCTGCGTGCCATCCCCCTCGGCGACCACCACCGGCAGGCCGGAGGACATGGCCTGCTGCACCGCCAGCCCGCCGGTGCCCGGCAGGACGAACAAATCCGCCTCAGCAAAGGTCGCCTCCAGCTCAACACCATAGCGCGGCCCGGTGAACTCCGCCAGCGGGTATGTGTTTTGCGCCAGCGCCTCCAGCTCGGGGCGGGCTGGACCATCGCCCACGATCTGCAGGCGCGGCTGCAGATCGATCGGCAGGGCGGCGCAGGCGTGCAGCAGATTATCCAGGCGCTTGCGCCTTTGCAAACGCCCGACATACAAGACCCGCGGTCGATCCGAGAAAGCGGGCGGGCGCGCCGGGGGAGGTGCTACCGGCCGCGGGGCGGCCGCGTTCGGAGCGACGAAGACACGCTCAGCCGGAAAGCCTACCGCCCGGTACTCTTCGGCGCCTCTCTGGCTGTAAGCGATCACGCCGTCCAGCCGCCCCAGGAATTTTTGCCGCCTCTGGCGCCGCCAACCTGCCAGTGGGCTGTGCAAACCGGGCGCGCCTAGCCCCCAGCCGAGCACGAGCCGGCCGCGGGCGTGCATCCAGCGCACTGCAGTGGGCGTGCTGCGGTAGCGCGGGTTGGCTTCAACGATCAGCGCCTGCGGTTGCCAGGTCTCCAGCCAGGCGACGATCCCCGGCTGCCAGCACTGGTAGAATGGCGAGCCGACCCGGAAGAGATGCCGGTTTCGGGCTTTGACCAGTTGAGCGACTTGTAAGCGATCGGTGGAAGCAATCTGCTCGTCGGCCTGCGGCTGGCCGGCGAACACGCTCAAGCCACCGGCGCAGCGCTGTGCCAGGAGGTCGAACAGCGGCGCCCGGTAGGCGGGCAGCACCCGTTGTTGCAGAGCCAGGCGACCCGAAAAAGTATCTGGCGGGGATCCCATTATGCCTCACTCGCTGACGGGAAAGCCACCACGTAAGCCTTCCAATCCAGCTCCTGTTGGGTTTTTACCGGCGGGTATCCCGGCCTCATGCGACACAGGCGGTAACCCCGCCGGGTCAGCGTCTGCCAGGTCACCTGCGTGGCTTCTGGCCCGTGCAGCTCCAACAGCAAGAGCGGGCGCTCTTGCTCCAGCAGGCGCACCATGCCCGGCAAGGCCAGCACCTCGCCACCTTCGATGTCCATCTTGACCACCTGGGGCGGTGGGTTGCCCATCTCAAAGACAAACGTGTCCAGCGAAAGCCCATCGATATCGACCGTGTCTGAGTAAGCCACATCCCCACGGCCGGCCGAGCCGTCCGCTTTGCCCATGCCACCCGATGGCCCGACCAGGAAGCGCACCGGGCGCTCGCACTCCACCACCGCAGCCGGGGTGACGACGACGCTTTTACCCGGCTCGTTCAGCGCCAGGTTCGCGCGCAACCGCTCCAGGTTGGCAGGCAGCGCTTCGAAAGCGTATACTCTCCCCGCTTGGGCCACCCGCCGCGCCAGCAGCAGGCTGATATAGCCGATATTGGCCCCCACATCGTAAGCGACCATCCCAGGCCGGACCAGGTCACCCAGAGCAGCCTGAAGCTCAGGCTCATAGATTCCCAGCCAATAGTCTTTTTCGGCCTGCAAATCCAGCCACAGTCGGCAACCGGCCAACCCTCCGGCGGCGACCTCGACCTGTGTCAGGCCGACCGGCGCGGCGCGGTTCAGGCCATGCCGGATCAGGCCCGCCAGCGGAGGAATCCGATACATGAGGCGCTTAACCGGCATCGGGAGGTGGCGCGCCGCCCAGGCTGCCAGGTCGAGCACCATCCTTGACTCGCTCATTTCAACCGCCCACCATAAAATCCAGGTAAGCCTCGACCATTGCATCCAGGCCAAAGGCCGCTTCGGCGTGCAGGCGGGCGGCATGGCGCATGTCCTCGTCAGCCTGGATGATCTCTAGCGCGCCTTGGGCCAGGGAGGCGATATTTGGCGGGTCGAGCCTCCAGGGATCCCCGCCATATGGGACGAGCCGACCGGCAGCCGGCGGCACGAGCTCAGGCAATGCGCCCGTATCGAAGGCCAGCACCGGCAGACCACACGCCAGGGCTTCGATGACCGAGTTGGGACAGGCGGGGTTAACATCCGCCGAGTACAACAGATGCGCCGCGCGGTCGACTGGAGGGATTTCCTGAGGCGAGATCAGGCCAGCCCAGGAAATGCGAGCATTCGCTGCCCTCTGGCTGAGATAGACCTCCCAGCGGCGTTGTAAGGCCTCGGGAACGCGGCCGACCACCCCCAGCTCGACCGGCTTGCCTAATGCAGTAAGGGGATCGTTTGCCAGGCGCTCTAGCAGCTGTA
>MGNS01000071.1:14048-14554 GCA_001795165.1 Chloroflexi bacterium RBG_16_57_11 | reverse complement strand
CCCGCTCGTAACCGCCCATCAGGCTGCCTTCGACCATCAACAACCGTAAACGGTCACCCGGCGGCTGTTCGCTCCCGCTGGGCGTGAAAACCTGCAAATCGACGCCGTTATGGATGACCCGGCTGGCTGCTGGCGTCGCCCCGTATACCCGCTCCCACCAGCCGCGCACAAACTCGCTCTGGTAGACGATCCGGCTGGCCAGGCGTGAGCGGATGAATCGCAGCATAAAATTGCCATATTCTGCGCGCAAATAATGGCGCAGGCCGGTGCGAAAATCCCCCCCCAGACGGTGCAGCCAGTTCATCCCGTCCAGCCGTTGCACCACCGGGATGCCATCGCGCTTTGCTCGCCAGATCCCCACCAGGTCACGCGTCCCGCCGATGACCAGCACCGCCTGGTAGGGCCGGTCCGCCAGGTTGTAGGCAATTTCGAGGCGGCGCCTCCGCAAGCCGTCTGCCAGCTTGTGCTGGAAAGAGACCATCCCGCCGACGCCGTTCATGCGGGGG
>MGNS01000071.1:9765-14007 GCA_001795165.1 Chloroflexi bacterium RBG_16_57_11 | reverse complement strand
CTCGTTGGCCAACGCAGCACGCCGGCACGCCAGCCCAGACCTCGTTCTCACCGGTGGATTGCAATAGCACGGCATTCGCGCCCACCACGGTGCCGCGCCTCACGCGCAGCGTGCCTTCTTTGCACAACACCTTGGCGCCCGGGGCCAGGATGACATCATCTTCGATGACGATCCGCTCAAAATTCGAGCGCTCCATCGGCAGGTGAATGTCCGCCCGGCCAAGGGTGACGCCGGGATATATCTTGACCCGCCTCCCGATCTCGGCGCGCGAATGGACGACCACGCCCACCTCACCATGCGCCAGCTCAAAATCTTCCCCGACCGGTACGGACCGGGGGATCTCCACTCCAAGCAGCTTCAAGGCATAGTAAGCCAGCCGCCCGAACAACGGCGAACGGCGAGCGTAAACCAGGCGGGTCGGAAGGTCACGTGCCATGACTGCTTCAGCTTAAAGGCCTGGCGGTCGAAGCGCCCAGGCGGTGTATCTCAAAGCCGGCCGCCGACCAGGCCTCCACGGGCCAGGCGTTCACAGCGTCCAGGACGAGCCGCGCGGGGGTGAGCGCAGCGATCTGTAAGGGGTCGAGTGTGCGTAACAGTGTGTGGTTTACCAGCAGCAAGATCAATTCAGCCTCCGCCAGCGCTTCTTCAAGACTTGACATGGTAGGCAACCCGAGGCTATGGTTTTCGGCCTGGTATGGGTCGTAAGCGCGCACGTTTGCACCCGCTTTCGAAAGCAAGCAGGCTACCTCCAGCGCGGGGCTTTCACGAAAATCGTCCACGTCGGGCTTATATCCCAATCCGAGCACGGCGACTCGTTTTTTGGACAGCCCAGCTTGCGAGCTGACACCCAGGAGGCGCTGCACCAGACCGACCACAAAGTGTGGTTGCGCATCATTTACTTTGCGGGCAGTGTGGATCAGCGGGGTGATATCCGGCGCGGCTTCTACTAAAAACCAGGGGTCCACGCTGATGCAGTGCCCTCCCACGCCAGGACCGGGGCGCAGGATGTTCACCCTCGGGTGGCGATTGGCCAGGGAAATAGCTTCCCACACGTCGACGCCGAAGCGATCCGACAAACGGGCGAACTCGTTAGCGATGGCGATATTCACATCCCGGTATGTGTTTTCCATCAGTTTGACCATCTCGGCAGTCGTGGCGTCGGTCTGGATGATCTCGCCGCGCACGAACAGAGTGTACAGGTCGTTCCCGGCCTGGGCGGAAGACCGGTCGATCCCGCCGATCACCCGGGCGTTCTCGATCAGCTCGCGCAGGATTTGTCCCGGCAACACCCGCTCAGGTGAATAGGCCAGATGGATGTCTGGGCCGACTTTCAACCCGGAACGCTCCAGGATGGGGGCGACGATGTCCAGTGTGGTGCGCGGCGGGGAGGTGGATTCGAGCACAACCAGGTTGCCCGGTCTCAGGTGGGGCACGATGGCTTCGGCGGCAGAAATTACGAAACGCAGGTCTGCACGCTTGTCAGCGTAGAATGGCGTCGGGACGGCGATGATAAAACCATCCGCCGGTTCGGGTTGGTCGCTGATGACCAGGTTTCCGGAGCCCAACGCAGCCTGCACTAAAGTGCGCAGGCCAGGCTCAAAGATGTGCGGCTTACCGCTGCGCAGCGTTTCGACTACCTGCAGGTTGACATCCACCCCGATGACCTGGATGCCGTTGGTGGCAAAAGTGCTGGCTGTCGGTAATCCAATATAGCCCAGACCAAGCACGCAGATTTTATTAAATTTCACAATGTGCTCCTTGTGTGTTTATTGCAAGATGCAACAGTCTGTTCCGCCGTATGAACCCTGCACGCGAAGCGATTATGTCCGCCAAGAGATTATGCCATAGAAATAAAGAAATTGGGTGAGGCTGTAGATACAGGCTTGATTTGTGATTCGAAACACAAAATATCCTTGACACAGAACGAATGTTCTGTTATTATTAATTGGAACATATTTGCGAATTATTGGCATAAACAAGGTAATACTGGAGGTAAGAGAGATGATGGCCAGACAACGACATAAGGGCTTGAGTGATCGTCAGAAGAAGATCCTGGAAGTATTGGATTCCTTCCAGAAAGAAAACGGCTATCCCCCAGCCATCCGAGAAATATGCGACCAGGCGATGATCTCATCTACCTCGGTGGTGAATTACTATCTGGACCAGCTGGAAGAGATGGGATATATCCAGCGCGACCAGGGTGTCTCGCGCGGCATCCGGTTGATGAAGACGGCCTCCGGTGTTTCCTACAATCCGGTTGCTGGCATGGTCACTTCTGCATCTGGCGCTGCGCGCTCCACCGCTTCCTCGCTTCGCCAGTCCGCTAAGGATCTAAGCCAGGCGGTGAGTGATATGCTGCGCATCCCCATCGCTGGTCGAATCGTGGCTGGCTCTCCCATGCCGGTTCCTGCTACCGACTTCTCCTACTATGACTCAGAGAGCATGGTCGATGTGGCTGCCAGCTTGCTACCCAAAGGTGAGAAGGGCGAAAACCTTTTTGCCCTGGAGGTGCAAGGAGACTCGATGATCGATGCCATGGTCTACGATGGCGATATTGTGATCATGAAGGCTGGCCACGAGGCGCGCAACGGTGAGATGGTAGCCGTATGGCTGCGCGATCGCGACGAAACCACGCTGAAGTATTTCTATCTGGAGAAAGGGCGCGTCCGCCTGCAACCTGCCAACCCGACCATGCAGCCGATCTACATCGACGACCCCTCCATTGTTGAAATTCAAGGAAAGGTCATTATGGTGATCCGCCAGGTCAAGGGTTTGCTGTCTTGATTTCGTCCCGCTCAATAGGGCAGGCACATGGAGCCTGCCCTGTTTGTTTTTAAGAACACCCTAATCAACATAATTTGACCAAATCGACTTGACACTACCCTCCCTTGGGATATAATCGGAAGGTATTTTCCTATATTAGGTTCTGATTTGTCATAATTGTACTAAGCGCCTGTTTTGTTCATTTATTCGAGTCAATGATCACAGAGGTGGTGAATCAGTGGCACTCCAGGCAAGCCCTAAAGTAATCATAGAAGAGGGTCCTAACCCAGGGCAGGAGGTATCCCTCTCCAAGCCCGAATTTGTCGTTGGCCGTGAGCTGGGGAATGATCTGGTGATTGCCTCCCCATCTGTTTCACGCCGCCACCTGCGTATCTTCCTGCAGGGCAGCCAGTACTTGATCGAAGACCTCGGCAGCGCGAACGGCACTTTTATCAACAACCGGCGAATCTCTGCACCGACGCCCTTGCAATCGGGCGATTCTGTTTATCTGGGCAAGGCTATCCGCCTGAAAATCGTTGGGCTACCCACCTCACAGGCAACCCCAGCCGTGGCTGCCACTGTGGCGGACCTGGTTTCTGTCGAACCGCCCGAAGCGCCCCGCGAGACCCGCGTGGTCACCCCAGAACGCTCCCCGCTGACCGCGGTAATGCCGGATCCGCAGCCAAAGACCGCCGCCCGCCTCAGCTTCTGGTAACCGTTGCGGGTGAAAACCCGCAGACCTACACCCTGCAAGGCGAGCGCATCAGCCTGGGGCGCGCCAGCGATAACAACATTGTCCTGTCCTCGCGGATCGTTTCCGGACATCATGCCGTGATCGAGCGCCTCGGCAGCGGCTACCAGATACGTGTGCTGCCTGAGGCGGCTAACCCCGTGCTCTTCGCCGGTACCCCGATCCAGGAGGTCCGGCGTCTGGGGGACGGCGACACCTTGCGTATCGGCAGCCTGGATCCAGGAATGATGGTCACGTTGGTCTACCTGTCTCCAGACGAGCCCAGCCAGGAGACAGAAGCCCGGCGGGTCGATTTTGGTGAGAAGGACCGCTTGCAAATCGGTCGCGACGCCAGTAATGACATTGTGCTCACAGCACCAACAGTTTCACGCTATCACGCCCTGGTAGAGCGTATCGGGCAGCGCTACCGTGTACGCGACCTGAACAGCTCGAATGGAACCTATGTGAACGACCAGCGCATCGAGACCGAAACCTGGTTGCAGGCAGGCGACTCGATCCGTGTCGGCCCGCAGCGCTTCATCCTGGGCCAGGATCAATTAGCTCAAATCCAGGAGACCGGCGGGATGCGCGTGGAGATCCTGGGGTTGAATAAGTGGGTGCGCAAAGACCTGAACCTGCTGAAGGATATCTCGCTGATTTTCCAACCGAAGGAATTTATCGTGGTGGTTGGGCAAAGCGGCGGTGGTAAATCCACTTTGCTAGATGCGGTGGCCGGTTTCCGCCCGGCG
>MGNS01000071.1:2626-9757 GCA_001795165.1 Chloroflexi bacterium RBG_16_57_11 | reverse complement strand
CCGGGTGTTGGTCAACGATATCGATATTTACCGCAACTTTGACGCCATCCGCAATGAAATCGGCTTTGTCCCGCAAAGAGATATCATCCATATGGAGCTGACCGTTTACCAGGCGCTGGATTACGCCGCCAAGTTGCGCATGCCCGCGGACACAAGCTCTCAGGAGCGCCACCAGCGTATCATGGAAGTGTTGCAGGACCTGGATCTGGTGCATCGTAAAGATGTACAGATCAGCGGTCTTAGCGGCGGGCAGCAAAAGCGCGTCTCGATCGGCGTCGAGCTGCTCACCAAGCCCGGCTTGTTCTTCCTGGATGAGCCCACCTCTGGCCTCGACCCCGGGACGGAGACCGCGCTGATGCACCTGATGCGCCGCCTGGCGGACCAGGGACGCACGATTGTGTTGATCACCCATGCAACCAAGAACGTGATGCTGGCGGATAAGGTGGTTTTCCTGGCGCGCGGCGGCTATATCGGCTGGTTCGGTCCGCCGGACCAGGCGTTACAGTTCTTCGACCAGTTCCGCTCCGAGCGCGACCGGCGCGCCCGCCCGATGGAATTTGACGAGATTTACGCCATCCTGGATGACCCCTCCAGGGGGAAAGCCGAGGAATGGGCTGTGCGCTATCGCCAGAACCCGGCTTACCAGGAACATATCGTAAAGCCGTTGCAGGCGTTGGGGCGTGGTATTACCGGAGCGGCAGCGCCGGCGGCCCCTGCCAAAGCTCTGGCCGTTAAACCCGAGAAGAGGCCGCGCAGGAACAAAGTATCGGGCGTACGCCAGTTCAAAATCCTCTCGGGGCGCAACATCAAGATCCTGACTCGCGATAAGGCCAGCCTGGTCTTGATGTTGGCCTCGGCGCCGCTGGTCGCCCTGATCGATGTGTTGATGGCTTTTATCCTGGGGCGCGACCTGTTCTCATTCTACGATGGCGATACCGCCAATGCCGTCACATCGATGTTCCAGCCGATTATCTTTGCCATCATGATCGGCGGGTTGTCTCAGATGCGCGAGTTCGTCAAGGAAGCCGATATTTTCAGGCGCGAGCGACTGGTTAATTTAAAAGTGCTGCCCTACGTAATTTCCAAAATCTGGGTGGCAGCCTTGCTGGCGCTGTACCAGGCGGCCGCCTATACAATCATCCACTTCCTGGCCTTTCAGATGCCTGGCGGCGCAAAAGAGCTCCTATTATTCTATCTGACGCTGGTGCTCGGGACATTGGCGGGCATGATGATCGGCCTGCTCGCCTCTGCAGTCGCCCCAAATGCCAACTCCGCACCCCTGATCGTGATCATGCTCATCATCCCACAGGTCGTGCTGGGCGGCGCCCTGATCCCGGTGCCGCCAGAGGTCAGCGCGATCACCTCGTCGCGCTGGTCGTTCGAGGCAATCGTTGGCATTACCGGCCTGGGATCCGATGTCGCCGCCGATGCCTGCTGGACGTATTTGACCGATGAAGAGCGGGATGACCTTAGCCTGGAGGAGAAGGAAAAGCTCGGTTGCAAGTGCATGGGTCTGAACGCCCTGCGGGAGAGCTCCTGTAACTTCCCCGGATTGGGAGAGTTCTACGATCCCGCCATCGACCAGCCGGAGCCGGTCGAACCGGCTGACCTTGGCGACCCACCCGCGGAGCCGGTGTTGCCGCCCGCGCCTGAGCAACCCGCCAATCCTTCCGATCAGATCGCCGTGGCCACCTATTTACAAGCGCTGCAAGATTACCAGAAGCAGACCGAGGAAATCCAGGATGCCTATCGCGCCGAGGTGGATGCTTATCAAGCCAAAGCTGACCAGTTCGCTGAAGA
This sequence comes from Chloroflexi bacterium RBG_16_57_11, assembly GCA_001795165.1. GTDB lineage: Bacteria > Chloroflexota > Anaerolineae > Anaerolineales > UBA4823 > RBG-16-57-11. The sequence continues at coordinate 7,957 of MGNS01000071.1, read as the reverse complement.
TATGAAGACCTTCCAGGAAGATAAAGCCACCTGGGAGATCAACCGCAATGCTGCAGTCAGCAAGGCCGAAGGCACGCTCGATCTTTTTTACAAAAATTTTGGCTGGGCGTTCATGAGCAAAGAAGACCTCGATCAATACTGGTCCAGGCTCGTGGCGACCTGGGCGACCCAAGGCCTGATCATCATGATCAACTTTTTCTTGATCCTGTTTTTCATGTACAGGAAGGATCGGGCCAAGTGATGGATTGCGGATACATGCTGAGCTGGTGTGTGGATCTCCCGGCTGGAGGCTGATGGATGAGTCGACCGAATTGGATCGGCAAGACGCTGAACGGTAGATACAAGATCCAGGAGATCCTGGGCCAGGGCGGGATGTCGGCGGTGTATAAGGCGCTGGATCCGAACTTGCAGCGGGTAGTTGCCGTTAAGATGATCCACTCGCACCTGTCTGAGGATCCGAAGTTCATCAGCCGCTTCGAGGAAGAGGCTCGCTCCGTCGCTCAGCTGCGCCACCCAAATATCACCCAGGTTTTCGACTTCAACCACGATGGTGAAACTTACTACATGGTGCAGGAGTTCGTGCCAGGTGAGACACTGCAAGAGCGCCTGAGGCGGCTGAACAAGGCCGGGCAGCGTTTACCCCTCACCGAAGCGATCCGCATCACGATAGATGTTTGTAGCGCAATGGGCTACGCCCACGATCGTGGCATGATCCATCGGGACATCAAGCCTGCCAATATCATGTTGGATGTGCAAGGCCGGGCCATCTTGATGGATTTCGGTATCGTCAAGATCGTCGGCAGCACATCGCACACCACCACGGGAGCAGTGGTCGGGACGGCCATGTACATGTCGCCGGATGTCATCCGCGGCGAGGCGCCCGACGCCCGCTCAGATATCTATTCCTTGGGTGTTACCCTGTTTGAGATGGTCAGCGGGCGCCCGCCATTCCAGGCGGATTCGGCGATGAGCCTGCTGATGATGCACTTGCACGATCCGTTGCCCAATCTGCGTGAGCTGCGCTCAGAAACTCCGAGCGATCTAATAGCGGTGATCGAAAAATCGTTGGCCAAGGGGCGGGATGAGCGCTACCAAACCGCTAAGGAGATGTCGGCTGCCTTGAAGAGGATCATCGACCGGCTCGAAGGCGGGGTCTCGTCGGTCGCGGCGCAGGTCGTAAAGGCGCCTGCGCAAATTTCCCCTAACCAGGCTGCCACGCGCTTGGAACCACCGGCCCAGGGGACGGTCCTTGAACCGGAGGCAGCGAAGCCAGGATCCAAACCTGCCAGCCCTCCGGTACGCTCGCAACAGCAAAGCGTCCAGGGCTCCACCCCGCCGCCGGTCACGCCTGCGGGCGGCTATCCGGCCGGGTCAAGAGCAGCTCCGCAGCCGCAACCCGTGCTGAGGGTCCCGTTGACCGGCACCGCCGGAGCCCGTCCAACCTCTGCCGGGCAGCCAGCCACGCAAACCACCAGCCAAAAATTGGTCAAACCAGCCCTGTTGGCCGGAGGGGGAGCTGTGGTGGCTGTGATTGTTCTGTGTCTGATCGTGGGCGGGGTTGCCGGAGGATATCTGTTAAACCGCTCAGGCTTCTTTGCCGGCGCTGTGGATACCCCCACAGCCACTTCCCCAGTGACGCAATCCACCACCGAAGCTACGCCGGGAATACTGTCAGCCACCGCCTCGCCCACGCCGGAGACGTCTGCCAGCCCCACTGCTCCAGCCTCGACACCCACGCCGAGATTCCTCCCAACGGCGACCATCCCGGCGGGCGTCCACTTCGCCCGCATCAACGCCATCGAGATGGGCGGCGAAGGCCGCTATATCATCTATTATGAGACCTTCGAGTACGCCGAGACGCTGCCCGGTGAGCACGTGCATTTCTTCTTCAACACGGTGCCAGTCGACCAGGCCGGCTCTCCAGGAAAAGGACCGTGGATATTGTACGGTGGCCCGCGCCCGTTCACCGGATATACCGCCAGCGACCGGCCGGCGAACGCTTCTCAGATGTGCATCCTGGTGGCGAACCCGGATCACAGCGTCCAGCCCAACAGCGGCGGCTGCGTCCCCCTGCCGGATGTCCCCTCAGCGACGATGCGAGAGGACACGGTGTGCCGTGCAGGGCCGGGAGAGGCATATGCCCAGGTGGCGCCAGTCAGCGCCCGTACAACTCTCCTGGTGCGAGGCCTTTCACCAGATGAGAGCTGGTGGGTTGTCCAAAATCCTCAGAACCTGGACCAATCGTGTTGGGTGCCCAATTCACAGGTTGTCATCTCGGGAGACATCAAAAGTGTGCAGGTGGTCGAAGCGCCGCCCACACCGGAAGGCGCTCCTGCGGCGCAGCCATCTGTTGAGATCACCGGGATTACGGTGGACAGCCAGAACCGCTATGTGGTGGAATTCGTAACACAGAATTTCACCCCACAGATCCCGGGCACGCACATCCATTTCTTTTTCAACACAGTTACTCCCGACCAGGTGGGCTTGGGGGGCAGTGGAGATCGTTTGATGTTTGGCGGCTCTTCGCCTTTCACTGGCTACGCCGTCAGCGACAGACCGGCGCAGGCCACGCAAATGTGCGCGGTGGTCGTCAATCCCGATCATTCGGTCATCCCGGAAAGTGGCAACTGTTTCGAGCTTCCCGCTACGCCATAGGAGCCATTCTTCCGTTTTGAGTTTCCTGGCGCGCTGCGAATACCCTGCATTGGAACTCAGATAGATATATAATAAAGCCAGGATCTCGATCCGGTTCTGGCGATTTTGGAATCTTTTTTGGAAGGCGATCGACTGATATGGAGAACTATTACGGCAAACTGGTCTTGATGAATGCGGACGGACCTGAGCAGGAGTATGAGCTGTCTAAAACCAGTGTCACGCTCGGGCGGGCGATGACCAATGACGTCATCCTCAATGATAGCAAGATTTCTCGCTCGCACGCGCGCCTGGAATGTAGCCCACGTGGTTGCGAGCTGGTCGATCTGGGATCATCGAATGGCACTCTTTTAAACGGAGTTCGCGTCCAGAAGGCCTGGCTGGGATCCGGGGATCGAATCAAGCTTGGCAGCCTGGAGCTGCGCTATGAAGTTGAACAGCCCACGAACATGCTCGAGATGACCATGATTGACTCCGAGGCCGATCTGCAGCGGACGATCAACCAGGAAATTTTACCGGTTTCGCTTAACGAGACAAACATCCCACGCCTGGTGGTTTTCACCGCGGAAAAAACCTGGGAGGTGCCTCTCGATCAGGTTGATGGCCTGAGCATCGGTCGCATCGACGGTAACGATGTGATCCTGGAGCATGTCAAGGTATCCCGTCACCATGCGCAGGTCAACCGCAAAGGAAACATATACTTGTTGCGTGATCTGGGCAGCACCAATGGCACCTGGTTTCACGAGCAGCGAGTCGATGAAATGATCCTGCAAGGAGGGGACGAGTTTCGCATCGGTGAAGCGCGACTGGTGTTCAAGAGCGGTTTTGGCGAGGAAGCCCTGACCATGGCGGAAGAGGTGCTGGAGAAGATGCCCTCCCGCCGGCCGGTGGTGTTTGTCCCCGGTCTCATGGGGTCTCAGCTCTGGTTGGGCAGCGAGCGAATCTGGCCGAATGTCAAAGTGCTGTTCAAGAACCCGGAGATCTTCGCTTATTCGGAGACATCCCGCGTAGAGGCACGTGGAATCGTGGATGAGGTCGTGGTAGTACCAAACTTGATCAAGCTCGATCAGTATAATCGGTTAGGTGACTACCTGGTAGAAGATCTGGGATACGAGCGTGGAAAGGATTTCTTCGAGTTTGCTTATGATTGGCGTCAGGATGTTCGTCGATCGGCTGCCCAGCTTGGACAAATGATCGACTCTCTTGCTTTATCGCAGCCTGTCATTATTATGGCGCACAGCCTGGGCACTTTGGTTAGCCGCTATTACATTGAGCGGCTTGGGGGTAGAAACAAGGCGGGGCGTGTGATTCTGATGGGTGGGCCTCACAACGGTGTACCCAAGGCATTGGTCGGCTTGCTGGTAGCGCCCGATGTGTTGCCTTTTGGACTCATGGGGGAACGCTTCCGTCAGGTAAGCACTACCTTCCCTACAGGTTACCAAATCCTTCCGACTTATGCGTGTGCCTCGGATCAGCACGGCAAGAAAATTAATTTCCTGGAGGATGAGAGCTGGCTACCAGAAACGTATGTCCCGCTCCTGCGATCGGCGCGCCAGTTCCGCAAGGAGTTGGGGCTGCGTTCGAGCATCCCGGCGATATCGATTTTTGGCTATGGTCTAAAAACCATCCTCGATATCTCTTTCTTCAAGCCGGAGGTAGGTAAGCTGAGAGACTTTGTCTATAAACAAGGGCCTTCCGGCGACAGCACCATCCCTGAGCAAAGCGCCGTCCTGCCGGGTACGGAGATCCACCCCGTGCAACAGTACCACGGCTCGTTGTTCGTTGATAACGATGTGAAAATGCGCCTCAAGCTCGAGCTGACCCGCCATTTGTCTGTGTGAGAGCTTACGGGTAAGGATCACAGAGGCATAACCGAGGGCTTGCTAAGCTTGGAAAAGCCTCACCTCGCAACCATCGGCAGAAAGACATGAGGAAAAATGGCGACGATTTCGACCCACAGCGGATCGTGATCTGAGCTGCGGTAAAGGCTACTGGTATTCCCCCTCCAGCTATCCGGATAATCTGCGTTAATCGGCGCTGCCTGGAATTTATGGAAAGCGAGCGGAAGCTGCGCCCGTAACAGGATGTAATCCAGCGTTTGGGAGACCCCCTGGTGGTTATAGGTATATTGCTGTGCACGGGGAGAGCGGAGCGCCAGGTTTTCCAGACCCGGCGAGGTAAGCTCCTGGAGCGGCTGCGAGTCGGGGTAATCGTTCAGATCACCAAGCACAACCAGGCTGGCCTCAGGCTCGGCGTTGATGATCTCCTGCGCCAGACCGGCCACAAAATGCGCCTGTTCCAGGCGGCGCGGCAAGGTGTATTGCACCGTATAGCCGTCCTCGACTTTGGATTTAAGGTGGTTGGCAATGATCCAAAGATCGTGATCGCCCGTCGCTCCGGGCAGGCTCAGCCGCAGGTGGGCCACCAGTGGCGGGCGAGAGAACAGGCGGTTGCCATCCAGGACCTGGTCGCCGTCCCGGTCGCAGGTCAGGTCGTTTTGCGGGTTGAGCACGTCCCCGTTGCCGTCCGGTCCCAGGCCGTCGACCAAAGCTGTGCAGGCTTGAGGCGCCTGGGCCTCATACACCTGCACCCTGTCGGCCTGGTAGAGCAAAGCCAGGTCGAGACCGCGCTCGTCAGGCCCTTCCACCAGCAAAACGCGGTAATCCGCCTGGATTTCCG
>MGNS01000071.1:0-2548 GCA_001795165.1 Chloroflexi bacterium RBG_16_57_11 | reverse complement strand
CGTGGATCGCCCGGGCGCGTTTCTCTAGCCGGCGATCGTATTCCGGGCCGGAGAGCACTTCATCTTCCGTGGCCGGGTCGTCGTGGGTGTCGAACAGGTTATGCAGGTTGAGCGTGGCGATGCGCAGCCCGAGTGTTGGGCCGGGACTAGGGGGCGGCGAGAGCGGGGCAAGCTCCACCTGCGGCGGTGCGGTCAGCGCCAGGCAGTAGGTCCCAAAGCGGTACTGCAGCGCCCCGACCAGCCCGCCAACCCGGTCGCCGACTTTGACCTGTGGAGTGATCTGGTACAGCCCGGTGTCTCCGGCGCAGATCACCTCGCCCGTGCCGCCCGGGTCGCCGTACAGCACCCGCTTGATCCCCAGGTCTTCACGCACCAGCCAGGAGCGCTCGTCGCCGTCAGTGGGACCGACAACGCGACCATGATCCAGCCGGACGTGCATCCCCTCCCGGTCTTCGAAATAGTAGTCTGCGGCGTTGTCCCCGAAGGGCGGGTCCAGCTCCTCGGCGAGTGGCAGCGGGTTGCCGCTGGATAGCACGATCACCGCTTGCGGCGCCGTGACGATCTCGGTCATCCCGTAATATTCCTGCACCACGCCGGTCACATCTACCCGGTCGCCCACCTCGGCGACGTTCGCCTGCTCTCCCAGGTAGATATAAATGCCATCCGAAGTGAACGAGCGGTGGTCGCAGTTTGACTCCTGGATGAAGATGCCTTTTTGGGAAGTCTGGTCGAGATCGGCGAATACGATCCCACGCACCCGCACTGTTTCCCCCAGGTGGTCTGCAGTGAAGCCATCCCCCTGGATCTGGCAGATCGGGGTGCGCTCCAGCTTCTGGTAGCCCGCCGGCAGCGCCAGCCGCAGCACCAGGATCAGCGCCAGGATTTTGCCCAACCCATTCACGCCCGCCTCCCCGCGAAAAATTCTACCGTCTATTTCATTCTATAGGCTTTTCCTGGGCGAGTCAAGAAATTTCGACCCTTTGTGGAACCGAGGCCTGTCCAGGAACTGAAAATTGCTCCTGGGAAATATGTCGCGTGATTTATTCTTACGGTCGAAATACCAAAGGGTATTGATCTGGGTGATCAAGAGCGTCGAGCTCGATGTCGATATCCAGCTCAGGCCAATGGAGTTGCCGGTCGGATAAACGCTGAACCGCATAAATTTGCGTAACGGTCGCATCGCGGAAGCCTGGGTAATCGGCAAACGGCACGAAATACTCCTGGTTATCGACTATAAACCAAAACCCTGATACTGATATATTGGTTACTTCACTGTAAGAATTATCGGCGCTGGGTTGACTTGAACTCATCTTCTTCCTTCCAAACCACGGCTTCAACATATCGTTGAAGAAAAAATGAGACTGTTTCTGCTTCAATTTTCCGTGAAATCCGTGTTGATCCGTGTACCGAATGAAAACCCAGCCCGGTTACAGCTTATCCCAGCGTGCGAAAAACCGGCTGGAAGCTCGGATCGGTGATGGCCGGGCGTGCCAGCGAGAAGATCGAGATGGGGAACACCGTCCGGCCGTCGAGCGCCAGGTCGCTGAGGATGCGCCCGAACAGGCAGGCGAACTTGAAGGCGTGCCCGGCGCCCACCGCCAGCGAGATGTACGGGTATTCGGGCAAGGTATCGAGGATGAAGTTTCGGTCGGGCGGCATGGTGTACAGGCACGGCTTGGTGTAAAGCACCGGCCCGAGGAAATCGGGGATACGCGCTTCGAGGAAGCGGGTCAGCCGTTCCAGCGGGCGCAGGTTGGGCTCCATCTTGCGTGTCTCGGGGGTCACGGCGTCGCCGCCTACGTCCTGCCCTGCCTTGGTAGCCGCCTCGCCGTAGGCCGGGAACCCATAGAAACAGTCCTCGCCGTGCCAGATCCACACCGGGAAGCGCTCCGGGGCGAACTGGCGCAGGTGCGGGGTGGAGAAGTAGGTCACCTGCTCCTCGGTCACGGTGAGCGGGAGCTTTCGCCCCACGCCTGCCAGAACCTGGTTGGTCCAGGCGCTGGCGGCGATCACCAGCCGCCGGGCGCTAAACGCCCCTTGGGAAGTCTCGAGCTCCACACCATCATCCAGCGTCCGCAGGCGCTGCACCGGGGTGCGATCCAGGATGGCTGCCCCGCGGGCGCGCGCCAGGTTGATGTGCACGGCGTTAGCCTTGCCGGGGTCGACAAAGCCGTCGTTGGCCGAGTACAGCACCTGGTCGCTCTCCTCCAGGCGGAACTGGGGGAAGCGGCGCATGGCCTCCTCCGGCGACAGGCGCTCGAAGGGGAGGCCGGCAGAGCGCATGGCGGCGGTGTACAGGTCGATATCGGCCTCGGGTCGGTCACCCGGGCCGAAGACCAGGCTACCGGTGCGGTGGACGAGCTGGACGCCTGATTCGGCCTCCACCTCCCGCCAGTGGATAAAGGTGTGCGGGGTCAGCGCGGTGTAGGCCGGATTATCGTAAGCCAGGCGGATGATGCGGGAGTGATCCTGCGAAGCGCCCAGATGGTGGCCCAGGCTGAACTGCTCCAGCCCGAGGGCATCACCGCCAATTCGCCGCGCCAGCCAG
>MGNS01000070.1 GCA_001795165.1 Chloroflexi bacterium RBG_16_57_11 | reverse complement strand
ATTGTTAAATCTGCAAAACTACTGACATATGTGTCCACCACCTGCGGCAATTGAAACAGCATTATTAAGTTCATTTACTTCAGTAGGTTCATCTAAAAATAAGCTTGATCCTATCCAGCCCCAGCACTTAACTTTACCATTACTCAATATAGCACAGCTTTTTGAGAAGCCTGTTGTAATTGAGGTTACGCCAGACTCTAAACTGGCTACATCAATCGGTATTTTGGAAACCTTCTTATTTTCACCGATGCCTAATTGGCCAGCTGAGTTATCTCCCCAGCATTGGACCCCTCCGCTTATTAATAGTGCACATGTATGTTCGTCACCTGCTGAAAGATAAACAGGAACATCTCTTAGATCAACAACATTTTCTGGTGTTTTGCTCATAAACGAGTTAGATCCATTCCCCAATCTGCTGAAATGATTTTTTCCCCAACATTTTGCTTCGCCGGCGCCAGTGATTGCACATGTATGATCAAGGCCTGCTGTGATAGATATCACTGGGCCAGATAATCCAATTACATCTACAGGTGTATTCCTCATTGTTCTTGTTCCGTCGCCTAACTGGCCATAATAGTTATCTCCCCAGCATTTTATTGAAGCAGTTTTTGAAATTGCACAAGTATGTTCGCCGCCAGCCGCTATTGCAACGATGTCAACTAATCCAATTACCTTCACCGGGATAGAGCTAGGAGAATATGTGCCATTGCCTAATTGTCCGGAAGAGTTATCTCCCCAACACATTACTTCGCCATTTGATAGAAGTGCGCATGCGTGTGTACCACCTGCTGAAATTGCGACCGTTGGTTTTATGGATGGTGAATTCGATGGGATGCCCGGAGTTACAGCAAGAATTGGGGTATTTGTGGCTGTCGGCGTTAAAGTCTGCGTAACCGATGGGGTTTTCGTTGGTGTAAACGTTAAGGTGGCAGTGGGGCTTGGTTCCGTGGTTGGTATGGCGGGTGACTGTGCAGGTGTGCAGGCGGTCAGGATGAAGATAGTAACAGGGATAAAAATTATGCTCATCTGGGTTTTCAATTCGACCTCCTCAAATAAAGCAGGAGCACTCAACCAGGGGAAAGCAGGAAATATTTCTTCCGCAATCCTATGATTATATTTGAGAACTGCAAAAACCGGAGGCGGAACCGACAAAAAATGCAAATTTATCTTACCTGGCAAAAACAATAAACCACTGATAAAAGATCATAAGCGGCTTCAATGTTTTCGGAATATATATCAAGTCTTTCAATGTGACTTGATACCGCGCAAAATGATAAGCGTGGTGAAGATTCGTTAGTCTAACAATATTGTATCGATGTACTCACGAATGTCAATAGATTTTCGCGACAGTGTGTCCATCCAAATCCTCGTCCAAAACGAACCAGGTAGCGGTCAGGTGGAGGGCGGCTGGCTCTCTACGAAGCGCCGGGCCAGCTCGCGGCGCAGGACTTTGCCGATGAAGGTGCAGAGGAAGTCAGCCACCCGGTAATCAGGCGGGGGAGGTTGTGTGCATGTGGGAAAATCGCCTGATGATAGGGAAATACCCTGAAGAATCTGGGAATATCCCTACTATCAAGAATTCAATTATCGTGATAAGTTGTAGGTCTTATTATTCATCTAGTTACATAAGAACAATATTCTCGAAGCAGTGATGAATTCTTCCGCTCCACAACACCTCCCGCTATGGAGCACACGCCAGGTTGTGACAGCAACGCTGTTAGTAATGTCTATCCTGGCGTCATTTTATTTAATCTACCGATTCAGCAATGTAATTGTCATCTTTTTCATTGCGATTGTTCTCAGTACTGCAATCCGACCGGTCGTAAAATGGTTGAATCAGCGTGGATTGCCGCGACCAGCAGGAGTGATTTTTATTTATATCCTCGGATTTTCGCTCCTCGTAATCATGGCAATCGCAGTTGTGCCGCTACTCGTGGAGCAGATCACCGAGATCTCTAAGGAAATTCCCACCTATTACGGAAATTTTCGTAGCGATTTATTTCTATCTCGGAGCAGGATCCTGCAGGGGATTGCCATACAGATGCCGCCTGAGTTCAGGCTACCCCCACCAATTTCGGGGAGTGAGGTGGCTGAACCAGGCGTCCAGGCGGCAGAACAGGTAACACGATCCTTGCCTTACGCCGATATAATTGTCCGAAGCGTAGTGGCGTTGACGGCAGTGTTCGTGCTAGGATTTTATTGGACACTGGAGAGTGAGCGTTCGATCCGCAACACACTGCTGTGGCTTCCTAAAGAACGCCGCGAACTAATCCGTGAATTCATCAGCGAAGTCGAAGAGAAGGTGGGCGCATTTATCTTCGGACAGGGGATCTTATGCCTCATCATCGGAATTATGGCTCTGATTGCCTACCTGCTGATAGGCTTGCCGTATGCTCTGTCACTAGCAATTCTCGCAGGAATTATGGAAGCGGTTCCCATCATTGGACCTTTTCTCGGTGCAATCCCAGCACTTCTGGTCGTGCTTTCATCTGACCCTACCAAGGCGTTGTGGGTTATCGCTGCAACACTCTTAATCCAGGGCTTAGAGAATTACCTGTTGGTGCCGCGGGTGATGAAAAAATCGGTTGGTGTAAACCCGCTGGTTATTT
>MGNS01000069.1:32061-35230 GCA_001795165.1 Chloroflexi bacterium RBG_16_57_11 | reverse complement strand
GGCTGGCTGGCGCGCTCCTGGCGATCCCCATTGCGGCGATCGCCCAACTCTTTGTCAACCGTTTTATTATTTCAAGTGGCGAGATTGAGATCGAGGCGCCCGAAGGAAGAGGACAACTCAGCCTGCTCCGGTATGAAACCCAAGACCTGGCATGGGATATTCGCAAACAGTTGCGAGAAAAAGAAATCATCGATGGTTTCTCAGAGGAGTTTGTGGACAACCTGGAAGCCATCACCAATCACCTGGACCAACTACTGTCTCTGGCCGAACAGAGGGAGACTGGAAAATGAGGCGAATTGCCTGGTACGCGACCATTATCCTTGTCACGATCACCGGGCTGATCATCCTCTGGCAGTTTCGCCAGGCGCTGCTGCTTTTCTTGCTATCTTTGGCGACCGCAGCGGCATTTCGCCCGCTGATTGATTACTTTATCCATCATCGATACCCACGCAGCATATCGCTCCTGCTCTCTTACTTGATCATCCTAGGCCTGACCATTGGCATTCTATGGGTGATCAGTGGACCCTTGATCCATGATATTGAACAGGCGACCAACCATTTGGCAACCAGCTACGTCCGAATCCAGGCGAGCTGGCCAGAAAGTGGAGTCCCATTTCAGCGAATGCTAGCAAGCCAACTACCTCCGCCGGACGAGCTGTTCGGCGGAATGTCGGACGAAGAGGGCCTTCAGGGTTTGATGGGTGTTACGATTGACCTGTTTAGTTTTTTGGGCAGCCTGGGATTAATTTTAATATTGAGCCTGTATTGGAGCGCCGATAGTATTCATTTTGAGCGCCTGCTGCTCTCGTTGATCAATGTAGGAAAGCGACCTACAGCGCGCATGATCTGGCGAGGGATTGATAAAGGCATCGGCGCCTACGTTCGCAGCGAGCTTATTCAAAGTTTGCTGGCTGGGATGCTGCTGTGGTTGGGGTACTGGCTGATTGGATTGGATTACCCGGTCCTGCTGGCTGTAATTGGGTCCCTGGCGTGGTTGATCCCCTGGTTTGGAGCTGTGATCGCGGTTGTCCCTGCTCTGTTAGTTGGTTTTGGAAGCGGTATTTTCACTGGCATCCTGGCGGCCGTCTATACAGTGTTTGTTCTGGTGGTTATGGAATTTGTCATCGAGCCGCGCATCTTCTGGCGGAAAAACTACAGCTCGGTCATCCTGATTCTGATCATGCTCGCCCTGGCGGAGGCTTACGGGTTGATCGGATTGATCCTGGCGCCACTGGTTTCAGCAAGCATTCAGATTGTATTTAAATACATTCTGCACCCAGACACCTCCTATGATTCGCCAATTATGAATCCTGATGAAACACCCGCAAGGCTGATTTCTGACCTAAGAGAAAGATTGGCGGAGACGAGGGATGCTTTTCTGACTCAAAGCGAACCCCGCTCTCCAGAGATCATGAGCTTGATGCAGCGCCTGGAGAGCCTGGTCTTTGAAGCAAGCCATTACCTGGTTGACGACAAAGCGGAAGAGTAACCAATGGTGTCGATCAAAACCGCCCTGATGGCTACCGACGCCGGCGGTCTTCGATTACGGCAAAAAACGCTTTCACTCAGACCGCCTAACTCATTGATGTATGATATGGTCAGACAGAGGGCGGCTGGCTCTCTACGAAGCGCCGGGCCAGCTCGCGGCGCAGCACTTTGCCGATGAAGGTGCGGGGGAAGTCATCCACCCGGATGACCAGGCGGGGGACCAGCTCCGGGGGCACGCGGCGTTTGCAATAGGCGATGATAGCCTCGGGGGTGGGAGGGTCTTTCTTGACGATGACGAAAGCGATCGGCTGGTGTGCGATCGCTACCACAGCGGCCTCTTTGACCTGTGGGATCTCAACCAGCACTTCTTCCAGGTCACGCGGGAAGGCAGGTTTGCCGGGGCGAGTCGGATACCACATGTCGGCCTTGCGAGCGATGATGCGGAAATAGCCTTCAGCGTCCATCTGGGCGACGTCGCCGGTGAGCAGCCAGCCATCCTTGGTCAGGACTTTGCGCGTGCTCTTCGGATCGCCCCAGTAGCCCAGCATGACCTGCGGACCGCGCACGGCCAATTCGCCAATCTGACCGACCGGAACTTCCTGCCTGCCCCGGCGCAAATCTACCAGGCGCGCCTGGGTGGAGGGCAGCGGGACGCCGATGCTACCCACCTTACGCAGACCGTTCAAGGGGTTGGCGTGGGTGACCGGCGAGGCCTCTGTCAGGCCATAGCCCTCGACCAGGCGGCCGCGGGTGAGCTTCTCGAATGCTTCCTGGACCTCGACCGGCAGCGGCGCCGAACCGCTGATGCAGGCCTTGATCGACGAGATGCCGTACTTGCGCACGTGGGGGAAATCCTGGATGGCGATGTACATCTGCGGGACGCCAGGGAAGACAGTCGGGCGCTGCTTCTGGATCGTCCTCAAGATATCTTCCACTTCGAATTTAGCCTTCAGGATCATCGCCGCGCCCACCGTCACGGGCACATTGAGGGCCGCGGTCAGGCCGTAGCTATGTGAAAACGGCAGCACGCTCAAGAAACGCTCTTTGCCCTCCTGAGCGTCAGCCATCCAATGACGGGTCTGCAGGGCGTTTGCAACCAGGTTGCGGTGAGAGAGCATCACTCCTTTGGGATCGGTGGTTGTGCCGCCAGTGTATTGGATTACCGCCAGGTCGTCTGGGGTGACTTCGATCTCCACCGGCTGTGGGGTGTATTGTGGTATGAAGCGCTTCCAGACGTAGGTGGTGGCATCCAGGGGGATATCGAGCAGATGGCGCTGGCGCTGTTTAGGCGAGAGGCTCATTGCCAGGCGCTTGATAGGCGGAAGATAATCGGCGATGTGGGCGAAGATGACATGTTTTAACGGGGAGGTGCCACTTGGCTCAAGTTGAGTCTTGATCTGGTGGATCAAGGTGTCGAACAAGGTCAGAGTGACCAGGACGCTCGAGCCGGAGTCGCGTATCTGGCGGATCAATTCTTCGGGCTGGTTGGTGGGCAGGGTGAAGACCGGCACTGCCCCGGCCTTCAACGATCCAAAGTAGGCGATCACCAGCTGGGGCAGGTTGGGCAAGACCAGCATGACGCGGTCGCCCTTTTTGACATCCAGCGCCAGTAAAAAACGGGCGAAACGGTTGGCTTCACCATCGAGCTGCCGGTAGGAGAGGCGCCTGCCTTCGAAAATCA
>MGNS01000069.1:31738-32053 GCA_001795165.1 Chloroflexi bacterium RBG_16_57_11 | reverse complement strand
CTGGGAAACGGCGGGCGGCGGAGCGCAGCAGGTAGCCGGCCGGGACGCGTGGAACGGCGATCGTATACGGCACGCCTTTATCGTAATAAGAAAGCCAGGGCCGCTCTTTGAGCAGCTCGGCACGCCGGACGTCCTCCAGGGATTCGTCGATCTGGGAGAAGGCGCGCTTGCCAGCCTCCAGGAAGCGGGAGATGGCGCGGTTGACGGCGTCACGCCGCTCGAGCATCACCATGTGGCCGGAGGCGCCGACGTCGATCTCCTCCGCCAGGGGGATGAGGCGGGCGACTTCTTCGAACTGAGGCTTTTCGAAGACCA
>MGNS01000069.1:31300-31628 GCA_001795165.1 Chloroflexi bacterium RBG_16_57_11 | reverse complement strand
GGGGCGCCCAGCCAGTTGCGGGTGAAGGGAGCCAGCACCTGCAGGTTGGGGGAGGGCAGGCGCAGGAGCAGGCGGTAGAGCGGGTTGAGCCTGAACTCAGCGGCCGAGGCGATCAAGACCAGGTGGCTGAGGTGGTCCGGGTGGGTGAGGGCGAACTCGGCGGCCAGCGCGCCGCCGAAGGAGTGCCCGACCAGGACGATCTGACCCTTCACCCCTAGAGACTCCAGCAGGCCGAGCAGGTCAGCCTGGAGGTGGGCCATGCTGTAGCCATTACGCGGCCTGTCCGAGCGACCGTGACCGCGCAGGTCGGGGGCGATGACGCGATTTG
>MGNS01000069.1:27962-31161 GCA_001795165.1 Chloroflexi bacterium RBG_16_57_11 | reverse complement strand
CACTTCCTGGCGGTAGAGCTCCAGATCGATTTCCATAGGTCAGGCTGGGTCAATAGCCACGGTTAAGCCCCTCGGGGTATGGGATGAATTCGTCCCGGGTACGGAGTGGATGAATTCTACCAGATTTCGGTGAGTATGGCGGTTGAATACATTCCTGCACGGGGGGGTTCAACCCCCCGGCTGACAGGCAATACCGGCCCAAGCCAGTGGTCAAGGTCACACCTGGCTCCGCTCGAGGATGTCAAAGCCAGGCATGATGATGGTTCTGCCGGTGGGCGGGATATCCAGCGACGGGCTGACGCAGGAGTGGAGGCTCTCCCAGGCTCAGAATCCGGCGACGAAGTCGCCTTCGACGATGAGCTGGTGATTTTTGAAAAAGACAGGACATGTGAATAGATAGTGTGGCAGTTTGAACCCCCTCTACAACCCACCGTTGGTGATGGTATCTTAGGAGATCAGGATGTTTTGGATGCTGAGGAGTTTTACTGCCAGGTTCCTGTCTCCGGCTCGTAAGCGCAGTTCCAATGGCGTGATCCGACCGACCCAGTCAACTGCTCGGTCCGAACCAGGCAAGCACGACACCCCAGGCGAAACTCACACGCTCGACAAGCGGGCGTTTCGTGGCGGGCTGTATGGCGGACCGGCTCGAGCTGATCCTCCCTCAAAATTGTTGCCATGTCGGTCTCGGCCAGGCTCGCGAGCGGGGTCCGACGCGCAATGCATGGCATCAGCCGCCCATCGCCCGTGATGAAGTACGAGTTATCGAAACAGAACTGGCTCTGCCCATTGATGACAAAATCCTCGAGCCCCACGGCCATCGCCTGCGGAGATCCAAGCCGGAAGGCGCGAACCAGCTCTTCCGACGAGCCCCCCGTCGCAGCGAGATAGTAAAGCAGGCTGTTGTTCGTCGCGCCGAGATCATTGGCCCACATCGCGGTTGCGTTAGCACTCTCCAGATCGGCCAGGTGAGCTGGAATCTTGGTCGAAAATGAGATGCCAGCCGATGTCAAAGCTGATATCGCCTGCAGAAGTTTGACCCAACTCCCGGGTCGATCTACAGCCTGATCGAAGAGAACCTTCTCTTTGGTCGGGATCAGGAGAATGAAGTGAACCGGCAAGCCGCGCAGTCGGTTTACGATGTCCTCACTGAGAAGCACACCAGTCGAATGAACCTCGCACTGCATACCCAACCGGCAAGCAGCAAGGATCAAGTCACAGAGCCGGTCTGCTACCAGGAGCGGTTCTCCCCCGCGCACGATCAGATAATCCACTCCGGCATATCTCAGTTGCTCGACTGCCGCTAACAGCCTGTTCAGCGGCAGCGGCGGACCTTGATCGGACCAAACACCACAGGCGCAGGCGAAGGGTGTCAAGGTCGTCTTGGAGGTACACCACGGGCAGAAATAAATGCATTCCCCGCTAATCTCGATGGTGAGTGACCCGCCATCTCGAGGCGCAAGGAATTCTTCAGCCTGGCTGTGCAATAGCAGCGGGCGGTATAATTCGGTTGCCGACCGGGTTGGCATGAATGCACCGAGACCGAGATCGGAGAGGACGGCTAAGTGGGTGGCAAGGTCCTGTGCATCTATTGCTGCTGCAATTGCTGCGTTACAAATCGAATCGCCCAAAGCCAGCTGGCTAAGGGCATGCACAATGGCGGGTTGTCTGAGCCAATAGACCTTGCGCTTGAACAACTCGTGGACTGCCGCCCCGCTGCTTCCCCGCACAAGCTGCACGTGTGGATGAAAAACAAAGTAGCCTTCCGAGGTCCGTACTGCCATCAAGTCGGTTCCTGCACCAACCGGTAGCGATCGATCAACGGATCGCCGCAAGCCAGGCCGTCGGGAACGGCCTCAAGCAGCGTGTACAGACTGCGCAACTGCACAGAGAGGCCCTCCCGCATACCGGCACACTTGCGATCGGTGAAGGCGAACTCTCCGTACTGACACGTCGATGCAAAACAGAACTGGCAGATGCCACGCGCCCAGCAGTGACTGCAATCGGGGAGAGCTGTGGCAAACTTTTGCTGTACCTGCTGGCAGCGATCGAGATCCAGGCCATGATCCACATCGCCGATGGGGAAATCCTCGTTGATGCGCTCGCAAACATGGAACTCGCCCGAAGTTGAGACGGCGAGGCGCCGGCCGGGTGTACAACCTTCTGGACGCGCAGACGCTTCGGGTGCACCGTATCTCATCATCCGTTTGTATAGTGCGATGATTGGATCTTCCATTAGATGATAAAGGAATTCTCCCCGGACAACGGGAACTCCACTTCGCTTGCGCCGGTGATAGTCTGCAAGAAGCTCAAAGTACTGTTCACCATATCGTTCCGGTTGAAAGGGATAATGTCGATGAAAGGAACTGTCTCTCAGGTCGCGCACGGTGCCAACGAAACCCACCTGGGGGATGCAAGGGTCGCCCGCCTCGAAGAAGTCGCGGATGGCTATCAGATCGGAGTTTCCGTTAAGGGTGACGATGGCGCGGACACGAGTCGCGAAATATTGAGGACTGAGTTGTTGGAGCAGCGCCAGGTTGACATACACCGTGTCGAAGGATCCATGGTCCGCCGAGTCGCGCCGGTACAGATCATGGACCTGCATAGGCCCATCCAGGCTAACGTCCAAACCAATGTTGTTCTCGACCAAGAATCGGGCCAGGCTTATGGGCAAGAGGGTGAGATTGGTTGTAGCCGACAAGTCGATGCGATAGTTCGAACGCTTGGTGGAGCTGACATACGTCACTACCTTGCGAAACAGGTCGCGTTCAATCAGCGGCTCGCCCCCAAAAAATACGATATCGAGCTTACGCTTGTGCAATCCCAAGAAGGGACTGGTGTCGTTGAGAGCAAAAAAAAGATCGATCGCCTTCCGGGCGATATCCCAACTCATCCTTCTGGGTCTATAAGTATGGTAGTCGTTGTAGTTTCCTGAAAAGATACAATACTTGCAGCGCAAATTGCATGCATCGGTGAGAACCAAGATCAGATTGCTGAATATGCTGGGCAACGGTCGCCAATGAGGCGAACGGAAGGCCGGCGCCCCCGCAATAGTGCCACCCGGCGTTGTACAACCGGTGCAATGTGGAGACTGCCGGCGGCCGCCAAAAGCACCGGCCTGATGGCGCCAATTCAGGACGTATTGCGCCAGCGCGGGAGTCGCGCCAATCTCATCAATAACCGAAGGCAGGTACGCATCTGG
>MGNS01000069.1:13259-27851 GCA_001795165.1 Chloroflexi bacterium RBG_16_57_11 | reverse complement strand
GTAAGTTCGCTTTGGAGCGCGTTTTGCACCAAAAACTAATTAAAAGAATGAGCCGATTGCCCCTAATGTGCCGGCTGCTGTACTTGCCGCGCCTAATGCTATGACAGCTGCAGGTATGCAGTAAATGCAAACACCACACCCTTCACAAGCGAGACAGTGACTGCAGCCCGAGCAAATTGCTTTCTCAATCATGGGGTCGAACGGGGAGATTTTGTCTTTCGCCATCACTTTCTCAACCAGCTCACCCATTTGCAACGGGTCGGGCAGGCCATTCACCATGATTCCTGAGTCCTCCAGCATCTGATGGTAGATATCATAGTAATCTAAAGGGCTCGGAATCTTCTGAGATGCGATGGTGCGGATCGCTTGCTTGGCTGTGTCACTATTCGCCCTGAGCTGGGTGGCGATGCGAGCGTCGATGGGATTGATGGGATTCCCCGCTTGGTTCAGAGGAGTGATACTACTCAGGACAGCCATGGCAGCCAGCTTACCACTCTTAACTTCCTTGCGAGTGAATGTTGCCTGACCTTTGCTGGCGACTAGTTTTTCTGTGAGTCCATTGAGGGGCTTCAGCTGCTCTGCGAGGGCTTCAACGTCTAGTTTTGGGGACATTTGTTTTGACTCCTTCCGTTTGTAACCCGATGCTGAGGCATCAATTTTGTAATTCGACGGCACGGGAACGTCGAATCCTAATATTCATTTAATTTTAACCTAATTGTACTCTCATGTCAAATCGGGTTCAAATAAGGGTTTGTCCCAAAATTGGTGGGCGAAATACTGAGGAGAGCAAACGGCGCGATGACCTAACGCCGTATGAGGCGGTCTAGGTGGTACCCGATCCGGCCAACATCAACCCAGCCAACATCCCGGAGCGGGTCTTATAGCTGCGAACTGTCCTACTGCGCATTTTCGTGCGTACGTTGACCTGTTCGGTGCCATTGTTAGTCCAGTGCACATCATTTTGCCAATCAAAAACTCGATACTGCGGCCAATGTTCACTCATACGAATCAATGAATCACGCAACTGCTCCACGGGTGAGCGCAGCTGGTCTCTTCCAGCTCTGCGCTCGGGGATTTGCTTCCGCAACTCGAACAAGCGCTGCCCGCCTGTGGGCGGCAATTCTTCGAGCAGATGGCGCTCTTCATCCAATATCCACAGCCACTCTGCAGGGAGCAACTCCTGGAGCTCATACAAGGTCCGTCCCACCCAACGCGCACGTGAAACTGGCAGATTTGATACTCCAAATCCAGCTTCTCGGCTACCGTTTTGTATTGCATTAAATCGTCAGTGACGATCACACTCACCCCCAACCGCTTCACGATCGGTTCCAACCAGCGCCGAATGGCATCCGGGTTGTGTTCATCCTCATAACCAATTGCCACCGGTTTCCCTTCTCCTAAGTCTACGGCCACTATGACCGCACGTTTCTCTCCCCATCCCAGCACATACGCTCCATCCAGCCCGAGCACGCGTACCTGTTTCCACATTCGCTTGCGCTTCAGGTTCCCGGCTGCTTCCTGCGCATCTCGCCAGGCGCTCATCCGTCCAATGCCTACCCCAAATATGGCAAAGACTGCCGCAATCCCCCGATAGCTTAATCCCAACACCCAGCACAGCGCCGCCAGCTTGCGCAGCCGCTGGCTCTGCTATGCCTGATCCACACCTTCCGGATAATGCCGAAACGTATGTCGACATCTCACGCAGCGGTAGCGAGACACCACTGCTTCTTTCACCTGGTGGTCTCGGATCTGCCGAACCTGTCCGCCCCAGCGCTGTAGGATTTCCCTTTACAACTTGGACATTTCCGTGGTCGGTCCGCAATCACTTTGACTTCTGGCAGTTTTAGGACAATAATCGACATCGCAGGCTCCTGGGTTTCGATGGCTGTCTTCTCAACTACCATCTTACCAAGAAGCCTGCTTTTCTTTATCCCAAACCAACCAGCTTTGGGACAGTCACATCTCTGAATCTCCGTGCCCAGATAAGTTGGTGAAATGGTGTCACACTAGTCGTAGGCTATCAGGGTTGTAACCCCTCGGACTACTGGAAATCGGCTGAGGCCGGTTAGCCTCTATGCCGAGCAGATCGGGTTTGGCAGGTCAAGGATATGACATATGGCACATGACAGGCAGGCCGAATTTTGTCATAATCATCATGAAATAAACCTACGTTGCCGAAGAAAGCGAGGGAATCCACATGCCTACCGAAAACGCAGCCCAGGCTTAATCGATTTTGTGCGACCCGAGCGCGTTCCAATTGAAGCAGGCTAACGCCCTGACCAGGGATTACGCTTGCAGGGATTACGCTTGGTGGAGCGCCAGCGCTCCGTAGCTGATCTTCCTGATCGGGTATTTGCCGTTCTTCCTGGTGTCGGCCCAGCATACAGCAGAAGGTCAAGGTTGTGGGGCGATTCTCGCTTTCCAAATCGTCTGTTTGGTAGTGTTTGCGGAGATTCTGGGGTGGATCTAGATTGCGATTGTTAGGTTCTCTCGGCACTGTATTTGGCCTCAAGGTCCATTGCTGGGTCGTAATCTGTGCTCCAAACCTGGCCAGTCGGCCTACCTCATGCTGCAAGTGAGGGAAGCGCGATCGAAGGCGATGGGTCAAGAATCCATCGCCTTCGGGATTGGAGGTTATTGGCGCTCAGAGCGCTGAGGTTAGGAGACGGTTTCTTTGACCGCGAAGACGAAATGCTGTCGAGCTTCCACAGGGGTCAGGATTTCCATATGCGGGTCGATGATATGGATCAGAGTCTGGCACAGGGCATTCACGCCGTACAGCGCCAGATCCACATTCCGCAGGCCATTGCGTTGGGCCACCTCCTCCAGAGGGCAGTTGGCAAAGAAAAAGCGCATCTCGGGGCCGACTTGCTCGACGGTGAACTGGATATTCATCGCTTCCCACAGGCACATCAGCGAGCAGGCGCCGGCGTTCTGACCGGTCTCTGCCGGCGGGGTCTCCTGGATAAATCTCGCCAGCGCGAGACCGAGCTGCTCGCCAAAGGCGCGCATGTTGAAGATGGCTTCGCTCATGCTCGACCAGGAATGACAGTACATGGCGTATTCCAGAAGCATCTGGCACAGGCAGACCGAAGTGGCTGGCCCGCCGCCGGCGATCTGGCCCCAGATCTGAAAGCCTTTGTCGGGGTCGTCGCTCACGAACACGTCGCGCTGCTCTAATTCGGTATAGTACATGTCTGAGCTGGCGATGGAATAGCGGTAAATCCGGTTTACCCGCAGCTGTGGATTCTTGTCAGACATATAGGCATCCTCCTTAATTATTCGCCTCAGTGAACCATATGTCGGTGTTGGAACCCTGTCCCCATCTCGGTGCAGGTCATCTTCTGATGTTGGGCAGGGTGCGATAATCTCAGTTTACCGGAGGGTGGTAACAGACGCTATCGCCAGGCGGTAACAAGCCGGTAACAATTTTTGCTTCGGGAGAGTTTCAGGGGGTATCCAGGGGGGGATTCAAGACGTAGCCGGTATTGGGGATCGTCTCAATGAGGTCAGGGGAGATGGGCTCCAGCTTGTTGCGCAGCCGGTAAATGAGCTGTTTGAGCATATCGTTGGTAGCAGATTGTGTACCCCAGACGCGCAGGATCAGGCTTTCGGTGGATAGGACGGTGCCAGGGTTCTGGAGCAGAGCCTGGAGCAGGCGGGTTTCCAGGCGGGTCAGGCGCAGCGGGGGCTGCCCTTTCCAGAAGAGCTCATGGCGCTCGACGTTCAGAGAGAGCGGACCACTGCGCAGGATTTCGTTCGATTCTCCGATCGCCCGGCGAAGTAGAGCCCGGACGCGTGCAACCAGCTGGCGCGGGCTAAACGGCTTGGTGATATACTCATCCGCCCCTGCCTCCAAGGCTGCTACGACATCATCGTCGGCCTGGCGGACGGTTAGCATCAGGATGGGGACATTCGAATCGAGGCGCACACGACGGCAGACTTCCGGACCATCCATGTAGGGGAGGACCCAATCCAACACCAGCAATTCGGGGCGCTCACTGGTAAAACATTCGAGCGCATCCCGGCCGTTGTGAGCAAGCAGGATATCATACCCGGCGCGGCGCATGGTGAAAGCCAGCACATCCGCCAACGCCAGGTCATCGTCTACAATCAGGATGCGGGTCATATCGATCTCACGAATCCAGCCTGGGTGTTAGCGGCATGGTGAACCAGAACCTGGCCCCACCTTCAAGCCGATTCTCCGCGCCTACCTGGCCGCCGTGGGCTTCGATGATCGTCTTGACCACCGGAAGCCCCAACCCAATCCCGTGGCGAGCGCCCTGGCGATCGGTGAAAGATGTGAAGCGCCTGAAGATGTCAGCCTGCTGCCCAGGGGGAATACCTGGACCGGAATCCAGGATATTGAACACCAGCATGTTCCCCTGGCGCTTGAATGACAGCTCGATAGTACTGCCAAACGGGCTATATTTGCTGGCGTTGTCCACTAAATTGACAATCGCCTGACAGAGCCGGTCGGGGTCAGCCAGGATGGTCAGGAAGTTGCGGGGTTGGTCGATTTCCAGGGTTTGTTGGCGTCGCTTTAGCAAAGGAGACATAATGTGTTCTGCACTATGCAGGACATCGCGCAGTAGAATCGGGTGGCAGCGCAAGCGGAAGCTGTCGGCCTCGATGATGGCGCTTTCCAGTACGTTGTCGATCAAGGTTTGCATGTGGTGCGTGGCCAGCAAGGCGGTGTTGGTCAGTTCGGAGATCTCTCCCTGGGACATGCTCGAGGCTTCCTCGTTGAGTAGCTCAATGGTGGCTGCAATGCTAGAAAGAGGGGTACGGAACTCGTGCGCCAGGTTGGCCAGGAACTCGGAGCGCTGGCGATCGGAGAGCAGGTCTTCGTCCACCTGACGGAAAACCAACAGGCTCTCTGGTGGACTACCCGGCGCCTCGCCGGTCTCGATCCAGGAGGCAACGACGGTACGTGAGAGCGGACGATCGTTGGCATCCTGAACTACCAGGAGATTCGCAGGGGTTTTTCCTGGTGCGGGCCGAAAGACCTGATCGTAGTGCAGGTTCAGGATTTTGGCCGCCGGTTTGCCTAGGATGATCTCGCCATCCGGGTTAATGGACGAAATATGCCCATCAGAGGTTAGCCGGATCATGCCTTCGCGGGTGCCGCTCAACAAAAGCATGACTCGTTTCATTTCGCGCTGGTTATCCTGAAACGATTGTTGGAGGTGGCGGCGGGAAATTTCGAGCTGGTCGGCCAATTGGTTGATTTCGACCCAATCGCTTTGGGTTGGAATCGGCTTTTCCAGGTCACCCTGGCTGAATTTCTTGACCGCCTCGACCAGGTCGCGCAAGGGGCGCGTGATGCGACCGGTCAGCGCCAGCGTGACGAAAGCGCTGAGCAGGGCGATGAGGAAGACGGCGCCTGACATCAATGCCAGGGAGTTCAGTGCAGCGCGCTGGAGCGCCTGGAGCGGCAGGGCCAACTCGCTGAGGGCAACAAGCTGGTCCCGCTGATCGAGCAGCGGTGCAAGGCCGACCTGGTAGGTTTCTTTCTCAAGGGCACCCAGGGTGCAACAGGAGGTCAAAGTCTCCTGTACAATCTCTGCCGCCCCAGGATCGAGCGGCCAATCAGGGGCAGCGGGTAGGCTGGTGGCGGCTCGGCGCCCGGCGACGATCAGGCTCTGCTCCAGGCCGGTTTGCCGCGCCAGTACCTGCATATCATCATCATCCATGACCTGGATTGCCAGCACCCAGCCCGGTGGGAGGGCGGCGCACTCACCTGCGCTATCGATTTCACTGGCGGCGGCGATGAGGAGCCTGGGAGGACCCTCCAGGGCGATAAAGTCGGAAAAGGGCAGAGAGCGACCGTTGCGTAGGTCCTGTGCGGCGGGCAATGGGAGCGATCCGAACAAGATCGGCTCCTGGCCGTTTGGGACCAGGACAAGGGCGTCGATCGGCGTCCTCAGGCGCATGTTTTCCAGATAGGGGATTAAGGATTCCCGGTCACCCGCCATAACCAGCCTGCACAGGGTCGGGCGCTCGGCGATGAAGCGTGTCAGATCCAGCAACTGCGTTCGTTTGGTCTCATAAATTTGCCCGGTGGCAAGCTGAGCTTCTTTCACGCGCGACTCAATTTGCTGTTGTAACTGGTGGTAGATGACCCATATGGCTGGTAGGGCGCCGAACAAGGCGGTCAGAACCACAATCAAGATCACGCTGGAGGTCAGCCGGCGGTTGAAGCTGGCAGGCCGGGGTTGAAATACCCGGCGCAGGCGTCCCAGGATAGGCGTAAACAGGCTAGAAGGTCCCGGCATGATAACCGCCCACTCTTGACGGTAGAAAATATATCGAAATGTCCGAGTGGACAATTTATTGAATTATATCCCAGCAGGGGCGAAAACGGCCGGAGAGACCGACAGGCAGAAGATTTTCCGCTGGTGCGCCGGTTAGGTGGCTTGTGGCTTATACAGGCCGGCGGGGTTAACCACCAGTGTGCCGGCGCGGTAGGTAAGCGGGTCGGCCGCCGTGAGGGCGGCGATCATCTCAGGGGCGAGCAGAGGGATTTTGCACAAGGTGGAGAGGTGTACCTCGACCGCATCCACACCGGCGTCTGAGGTCATCCAGCCCAACGGATCCAGTTGCTCCAGGCGCACCTGAGGGGTGTAGAAACGCAGGGTCTTGACCCCATCCACGTTGAAATAGAAATCGAAGTAGGACATGACCAGCTCGCGCAGGGAGCGGTAAACCGGCTCACGCAGACGTAGACCGGTGAAATTGCTCTTGGCCAGGGCGCCAAATCCTCGCCCGTGACGGTAGATAGCCAGCACATGATCATCATCAGCGCCTGGCTCGGGCAGGAGATCCACGATGATCGGTGGATGGCCCAGGCGGCGCAAGGCGAACGCGGCGAACAGGGCTCCATCCAGGCAATGAGCCTGGTCTTCGGCCATCACACGCCACGGGCAGCGGTTCTCTGGACCGGAAGGGTACTGCAGGGTATCCAGGTAGGCTTGAATGCGGGCAGGAGAGGTGAGGGCGGCGAGGGTTTCTGCCTGTTCGGGCGCGGTGTGGGGTTCCTGGTCTGGCATGGCGTGCTCCTTGGTCGGCTAATTATAGCGGAATTTCCCGAAAAATTTTCGACCAGGATTGGGTGTTATTATGGTCCATCCGTCTAAAAGAGCTAGAAATTTATCGATTTTAGCACTCTGTTATAATTTACTCCACATTCTCTTGTCTGGTAATTACAGGCGAATTATTGAATGAGAAGTGTCACCGACACATTCTAAGTTTCTTGCTCGATCGAAGCAAAATTGGAGTACTTCGGTGAAACAACTGGTGCTGTACCCCTTCTTATTCGTTCTTTATGTAATCTCCTTCCCGCTCGCGCACAATATGGATCAATTGGATGCGACTCAGGCGCTCAGGCCGTTAATCTGCCTGATACTGGCTGTCGCCGCCGGCCTTTTGCTTTTTTACGTCCTATTCAGAGATTGGCGCTACGCCGGATATCTTATTTTTCTGGTCGGACTGTTTTTCTTTTCTTTCGGTTATCTTAACCGGTTTATCCAGGAACAACTCTTGATATTTGGGAAAACCCTGGATGAACGGATTTTGCTGGGTATTTATACCGTTCTTTTTTTGATCGTTGCCTTAAAGGGCGTCTGGGTTCGTTTGGGAGGCCGTGCCCGGCTGACGCCCTATCTAAACCTGGTGATGGTGATCGGGTTGCTTATTTCGGTTTTTGGACTGCTTTCCGGGTTTTTCCATGAGCCTATTCGGGTCGGGAGGGCATCCGGTACAACACAGACAGGCTCTGAAGGCTTGATCATGAATTGCGCCAAAACACCCGATATTTATTACATCATTCTGGATGGCTACGGGCGAGCAGATGTCTTGAAAGAGTTGTATGGCCTGGATAACCAACCTTTCCTTGAGTACTTAGAGCGCACAGGTTTTTACGTCGCCAGTGACAGCCACACGAACTATACACAAACCATTTTCTCGATCCCGTCCAGCTTGAATTTTCGTTACATCGATCCACCCGGGGAGGGGGTCAACGATCAAAACTATTTTTCCGGTTTGATGAGAGACAACGATATCATGGCTTTTCTAAAGCGTTGCGGCTACCGGACGATCGCAATTGAGAGCGGCTATTCCTTTACAGACCATCCCAAAGTGGATATTTACCTGGCACATGGCATCGGAATGAATGAATTTGAGAGCTTGCTCCTGACTGACACACCCATCGAGATTCTGGCAGAAGTTTTAAACCTGGAACCATCAGAATTTAGCTTCGAGGGCCATCGTCGGCGCGTGATATACAGCTTTGAGAAGCTGGGAATGATTTATAGGATGAACGGGCCAAAGTTCGTCTTTGCCCATATCATCTCTCCTCACCCGCCATTTGTGTTCGACTCGTCCGGGCAACCCATTGAGCCAATATATAGCTATTTCATTGGGGATGGCGATGATTATCAGGGCACCCTGGATGAATATCGATCGGGCTACCCAGCCCAGGTCCGGTTTGTCAATCAAAAACTGGAACAAGTGATCGACGCGATCCTGGAGAACTCAGCCACGCCCCCCGTCATCATTATCCAGGGGGACCATGGACCTGGGAGCCAGTTGGATTGGTACTCACCGACACAGACCTGCCTATGGGAACGCACGCCGATTTTGAACGCTTATTATCTGCCAGGTGGCGGGGACCGCTGGGTTTATCCCTCCATCTCACCGGTGAATTCGTTCCGGGTAGTCTTGAATGCCTACTTTGGCGCCAAGTTACCGCTTTTGAGCGACGACACTTATTTTACTTCGCATCGACTGGAGGACCAGGCGATTGACATCACAGCGCAAAGATCCTCCCGGGTGCACTGTAACCTGCCATAGCGGGGATGGGTCGTGGATAATGCCTGCGCTTATGCCGCTGCAGGTTGAGGCCTCCCGCTCATATTCGAAACCGGCCGAGGCCGGTTGGTCACAAACAGTATAAGAGTTGAATCAGTCAGGCTTCAATCCGGATCGCAGGAGACGCGCGGGTTCCAGTCTTCGAACATCCCCGTAGGATTGTTCTCCCACACCCAGGCGTGGAGTACGTATACCCCAAGGTTAGCGTTGAGGTGGAACGGAATACCAAAAAGTGAAGGAGGCTGGCTGTTCCCTGCAGCATCCCAGGAGCTTGCTGGAACGATATACTCCACAGCTCCCAGCCTTAGATCCCCGTTCGGACTGGGCGGATAAACCATCGCCTCTGGCTTTTCAGCATCCACCGTAAGGTCGAGCAAGCTGGTGTTAAGGTAATGGTATCCCATGGCGCCAACGCCCGGATTTTCGAAGCAGTAATCCAAGCCAGGCACCAGATCCCAGCCAGCGGCTTGCGCTTTCTCAGGCAGGTGGAATTTAGCCGTGGACGCCCGGACAGCCGCCAGCTCATCACCGAGATGGTAATTTGCCAGGGCATGGCCAGTCATAGCAGAAAGAAGCAGCAGGAACAGAATCACGAGTAGGGAAAGTTTTCGCTTCATGGGTATCTCCTTTATTTTGTCTGATCTTGATTCATCTAGTCCAGGATCGATCACTAAAAATCTTAGCGTTTGCGAGATGGTGAGTGTACAGGTATGATGGAACCGTTCACACTCATCTCAGCTAACCAGCCTGGTCTTGAGGGTTCCATTGTCCATCGGATGGCCATCCCTTTGTAACTCTCGCGCCCCTGGCCAACGCCAACGAACCGAGTGTTGCCCTGTGTGTCGATTAATCCCTTCCATGTGCCATCCCAAGAGCCGCCATCGCTCACTAAATGAAAATTACCCCACATACGCCCGGCATAGGGCAGTTTGGTAAAAATCGAGTTGAAGATGAGTGTGGCTTCGCCTGTTAAACGAGGATCATTGGTTTCAAATTGCATGACGGACTTGCGGTTCCAGCAGATTTGCAGCCGGTCGGGAGCAATACATTTCCCGATTTCAGAACGATTGGTTACTTTTGCCAGTCCGGAGAACGCTGATTGTTCATGACTGGCTGTGGCTGGCACATAAATATTTACCAAAAGTGCCAAGGTAATCAAAGCGATCACAAGCAATAGCCAACGGTTCATGGGTCTTTCTCCTTCAAACACAGATTATTCTCAAGAACCTTTCTCAACCACTACCCTTCAATATACAAAACCAGCGTTAATAAACCGTTGACAAAAGCGTTGAATTCGGATCTTTTTTATGTTATTATCATTTATGATGGATAAGGCTTCATTCTCCAAGTTACAATTATTTTTGCTTGGACCCCCTCAGATCAAGCTTAACGGCTTATTTGTGAATATTGAAGAACGTAAGGCCATTGCCCTTCTCGCTTACCTGGCGGTGAGTGGTGCACGTCACAGTCGTGATGCACTCTCTACGATGCTCTGGCCTGAGCAATCCCAGGGCAATGCTCGTGCATCCCTGCGACATGCGCTGTGGTCGTTAAAAGCAGTAGGTCTGGATTCTTCCATAGACAAACGGCCGGGAGAGATTAGCCTGCACCCCCAATACTGGTTGGATTTGGATGAATTTAATAAACTGATCGCAGAACACCGTCAGCATGGTCATGCCCCAGGCGAAGGATGCTCCATATGTCTTGCTTCTTTAGCAGAGGCCATCACCTTATACAAGGATGATTTTTTAGCCGGTTTTACATTACGCGATTCGCCTGAATTTGATGAATGGCAGTATTTTCAGAGGGAGCACTGGAAGCAGTTATTGGCATATGCATTGGAATGCATGGCGCGATGGCATATGAACATGGGTGAGTGGGCGCAGGCTACCGAATACGCCCGGCGTTGGGTAAGCCTTGATCCGCTTCAAGAGCCTGCCCAGCGCTGGCTGATGCGCATTTATACAGGGAGCGGTAAGCGGTCCCTGGCGTTAAGACAGTATGAAACACTCAAAAAGCTGCTGAGTGAAGAATTGGGAACCGCAGCGGAGATAGAAACGTCAGGTCTGGCTGATGTTATTCGATCAGGTATGCCAGTGGTGCAGGGTTGGGAGCCGTCAGTTGGTGAGGTAGTTTCTCAGACGCCAGCGTCACCTCATATTCACTCCCAGTTACAGGATGGGCTCGGGGAGTCCGTAGTAACTTTCCAGCAGTTAGGACCTCGTGGCGCTATGAACGACTCGCCATTCATCGGAAGTGTATCCCAGGCGAGGTCTGCTCCTTTTCTGGAACGAGAGAGTTTCATCGAAAGGCTGACCATCCTGTTATCGAGTGTTCGTGTTGAAGGGGGCCGGATGGTATTTCTTGGGGCAGAAGCCGGTGGGGGTAAGACCATGTTAATCCGGCGTTTCTGTGTTGAAATGCAAAAAAAAGCACGGATTTTTATCGGCATCTGCGACCCGCTTTCGACACCACGGCCTCTTGGACCCCTATGGGATATCGCTGATGAGGTGGACATTGAGCTTTCCCGTATGATCCGCGATGGAGAAAAACCGGAGCGCATCTTTCATGCTTTTCTTGAGACGCTTCGCCGGGCTGAAACTCCCTATCTCGTGGTAATTGAGGACGTTCATTGGAGCAACGAAGCCACGCTCGACCTGCTCCGGTTGATAGGCCGGCGGATCGAGTCCACCCATGCCCTGGTCATCGCCAGCTTTCGTGACGATGAGGTTGAAGGGCGGCATCCTGTGCGTATTTTGTTAGGAGATCTGGCAACTTCCTCCGGTATTGAGCGGTTTCATCTTCCACCTCTTTCGAAACAGGCGGTGGGGACTCTGGTGGCGAGCAGCCGGCTCGATCTTGATGAGGTGTATCGAAGAACGGGGGGTAATCCGTTCTATATCACCGAAATGCTCGCCAGCGGCCTTAATCGCCTACCGGATACTGTACGCGATGCGGTGCTAGTGCGGGCGGCGCGCCTCTCATCATCTGCCAGATCTGTACTCGATTTTGCCGCAGTCGTTGGTCCGAGCGCTGAAGTCTGGTTGTTGATGGGGATGAGCAATCAAGAAGCCAACGCTGTCGAGGAATGCCTGGCAGCAGGAATGCTCCTGGCGCGTGAAGATGGGATGGAATTTCGGCATGCGCTGGCGCAACAGGCCATCCTTGAGGCAATCTCCCCTCCACGATTGCAGGTCTTGCACAGCCGGGCGCTGGAGGGGTTAAGAGGGGTCAAGATGAACCCCGGCGGTCTGGCTCGCCTGGCGCATCACGCCGAAGGCGCTCGAGATCACCAGGCGGTGCTCGAATACGCCCCCGCCGCAGCCCGGCAGGCTTCAGAGGCCGGTGCGCACCGCCAGGCAGCAGCCCAGTATGAGCGGGTGCTGCGCTTCGCCAACAGGCAGCCGGCTCAGGAACGGGCGCAATTGTGGCAGGCCTATGCGAGAGAATGCTTCCTGTGTGACCGGCATGGTCCGGCCTTACAGGCCCTCGAGGAAGCAGAACAACTCTGGCGGGAGATCGGCGACCGCCTGGAAGAAGGTGATAATCTCGACCAGCAATCGAGTTGCCTTTACAACCTTGGGAGGTTTGGCCAGGCTGAACAGGCTAACCGTAAAGCGATCGAAATCCTTTCGGCGTTCCCAGGTTCTCCCCAATTGGCGCATGCTTATTGCAGACAATCTTCATTCCTTGCCTTTGCCAGCGACTATGAGGCAGCAGTTACGGTGGGCAAGAAGGCCATCGAACTGGGTGAGAGGATTGGAGATGTTCAAACATTGATCCGGGCACATAATCTTATCGGTGTCTCACTTATTTACTGCGGCGAACCAATCGGGCAGGCGCATGTGGAGCACAGTATAGCCCTGGCGAGGGAAGTCAATGATCATATTGGTGTCGCTATGGGTTACTCCAATCTGGGTCGGTGGGTCGGTCTGATGATTGGCTGGGATGCTGGTAATTCCTTCATCACCGAAGGGCTGGAATATTGCGCCGAGTTCGAAATGGATTATCACAAGTTTTTCTTGTTGGCTACGCAGGCGGATGCGCAACTTTATCAGGGACATTGGAGCAGTATAGAGGAAACGTTGCAGTTCATACTCTCTCAACAGAATGTGGCTGCCGACACCCGCTTTTGGGCATTGGTCGAGCTAGGCCGCTTGCACGCTCGCCGTGGTGACCCAGGGGTTTCAGCGATCCTTAACCCGGCGTTGGAACTGGCGGAACAATTTGGGGTGCTCCAATTCCTGGCTCCGGCGCGGGCGGCGCGAGCCGAGGCGTCCTGGCTGGCGGGCGAGCCAGATCGGGTCCTGGAAGAGGTGCGAGCCGTTTATGACCTAGCCGTACAAAAGCGCCATATCTGGTATAGCGGAGAGCTGGCTTACTGGCTTTGGAGAGCAGGGGAGGTGTTTGATCCGCCTGATTGGGCGATGCCGGTCTTCGTAAAGCAGATACGGGGTGATTGGGCATCTGCTGCGGCAGAGTGGCAGCACAGAGGCTGCCCGTATGAGCGCGCCTGGGCTCTGGCAGATGGTGATGAGGAGGCACGCTTGACCGCCCTGGAGATCTTCGACCAGTTAGGCGCGGCTCCAGCTGCGACTATGCTCCGCCGGCAGTTGCAGGCTCAGGGGGCGCAGCGACTTCCGCGTGGACGCCGGCAGGCAACACTGCAAAACTTGCAGATCAAAAATTAACCGGCCGGGTCGGTTAGGCCAGGGCCGGTTATTGCTATAGGGTTTGGGCATCGCCGACAGTGTGGTAGCCGTCGATCCCTACCGGACGGTCAGGGTCTCGGGCTGGGCTTCTCCGGAGACCTGTGGGTTGTAATAATCGTAAACGCTGCTGGAGGGCGCCTGGGCAACCAGGGGGAAATTGGCTTTGAGGCGGTAGCCGAATTGCAGCGGGTTCTCAGCGCTCAGGTTGGTGACATAGAGGATGATCTGGCGGCCGGTCAGCTCGAAGCGCTCGATCTTGGGGTAGGGGTAGTCTGCAGGGGTATCGTTGAAGCGGGTCACCAGCGCCTGCAAGTCTTCGGCTTGAACGGTGAAGCCAGGCGGCAAGCCCAGGTCGATCAGCGCCGATTCGGCCCGCCCGCCGGGCTGGTTGAGCGTGACGGTGACCTCCACCTGGACGGTATCGTCTACTGCCAGCTCGCTGCGGTCGTAGTGCACGTCGATGGTCACCGGCTCCTGTGGGGCGACCAGCTCGGGGTGGAGAGGCAGAGCCTCCCAGGGCAGGTAGTAACCGCCGCTGACCTGGTACATCAGGTTGCCCTGCCCTTCGACCTGAATGGCGACGGTGTTGTCGCGACCGGGGTTGACGTCGTCGAAGGAGACCATCTGCACCACGTCGAAGTTATCCTGGTCCACCGTGAGGGTGCGGATTTGCCCGCCGTTCAGGCTGATGGTCACGCTGGCATTGACGTTCTCCGCCCCCGCACGCACGCTCTGGATCAGCGCCTTGAGGGTGAGCACGGTGGCCTGGGTGCTGTACCAGGTGCCGAAGCTATCCTTCTGGCGCACCAGGTAGGTCAGGGCAGCGTTGGCCAGGTCGGGGTGAGTATTGGAGCGCAGGAAAGCGAGCGCCGCCAGGGCGGTGGTCTCGATGCTGCCCGTCTGGCCTTCGGCGCCCATGAAAGTGGCCACGCCGCTGGGCCAGTAAGCCGAGTTGCCGTCCTGCACCGCCATGCCCGCCAGACGGTCAAGCGCCTGCAGCGTGGCGGAA
>MGNS01000069.1:4596-13245 GCA_001795165.1 Chloroflexi bacterium RBG_16_57_11 | reverse complement strand
ATTTCGCACGTCGGCGGCGACCAAGGCGTTGGCGACCAGGGCCAGCACATAGGGGTCTTCGGCTTTGGATTGGTTCTCACGCAAATAAGCCAGACCGTTCTGGGTTCCGGGCTCGTCGCCAAAACCGGCATCGACCAGGCTCCAGGCGATGTAGGCGGTCACCGGCAGGCGCTGGTCGCCCAGGCTGGACCAGGTGCTCTCGTGCACCAGGCCACGGTCGTTCTCCCAGGTGCCATCGCCATTCTGCTGTGCGAGCAGCCAGCGAGCGGCGCGTTCGATCAAATCCGGGTCGATCTCATAGACACGGCTCATGTCGGCAAACTCCTGCAGCCCGTAGGCGGTGAGCATGCGGTCGGCGGGGGCGTCGCCGAACAGGGAGAAGCCACCACCATCCACCTCGAAGGTGGTAAGCCGCTGGTAGCCCAGGTTGATATATTCCTCGGCCTTCATCTGCGCCTCGGGTGAAGCCTGGCTGGTGGATTTCAGGTAATCCAGCACCAGCACGTTGGGATAGGTGGTGGAGGAAGTCTGCTCGAAGCAGCCGTTGGGCATGCGTAGGATGCTATCCAGGCCTTCGACCACCTGGCTGAGCACGCCGGGGTAGATTTTAACCAGCAGGGATTGGGTGCCGGGGATGGCTTCGGCGGGGATTGTGACGGTCTGTTGGACGGTCTGGCCGGAGGTCAGTCGATCCGACTGCGTGTAGCTGATGGGCTTGCCGTCCGGGTAGACGCGCACTTCCTTCTGGATGGCGTCGGACATCCTTGTGCCCCAGGCAGTGACTTTGAGCGGTTGGCGACCAAAATCCGCAGCGCGGAGGCGGAAATAGACCACTGTGATGTCGTTCGAAGCGATGCTGATTTCCTTGGTGGGCTCATCCAGCAGCTCGAACCAGTCGCCCGGTTCCAATTCCAGGCGCACGCTTTGCTCCTCGGGTAAGTAGTTGAACACACCAACCGGCACGGCGATCTCGTCGCCGACGGTCAAGGCAACCGGCAGATCGAGGTCGATGAAGAAATCCTGGAAGACCCGCAACGGAGCGGCCAGCGAGCCCAATCGCCCGTCCTGCGAGGAGGCCAGGGCGGTGACCCGCCAGGTGGTGATGCTATCAGCCACCGGCACGTCCAGGTGGAACATACCCTGCTCGTCCGTAACCGCCTCGGGCAGCCAGAGCATGGTTTCGGGGAAGTACTGGCGCAGGCGGGGCGGCTCGGCGGTGGAAGCGGTAGAGGCGTCGCGGGCGCCGCCGGCAGTGCTTTTTTCTTGCTCGACCGCGACCGCGGTGGCGGCGGGCATGATCGCCATCGCGGCAGGCAATTCCATCGGCGCTTCAATGAAACCTTCTTCGACTACCATGGGCCTACCAGCGATGTTGGCCATGGCCCCACGCGGCGAGGCCGCTGCCATAGTCAACATGAACGGGCCGACCACCAGGAAGAGCGCCAGAGCCAGGGCGGCGGCGGAGGCCAGAAGGCGACCTCCCCAAGCGAACCCGGCAGCGCGCAGCAAGAAGGCCAGCGGCAACAAGAAAACCGTCAGCACGCCCGCCAGGATGACACCCTCATCCGGCCCGAAACTGGCATATTGGGCGACGAACCCCAGGGCGACCAGCACGACGGCGAAGAGCAGCAGCAGGCCCAGGCTCCAACCCAGAGCGGAGTCCTTGCGCCGCCAGGCGACGACCGAGAGGACGAGGAACGCAAGCGGGCCGATCAGCGCCAGGCAGGCCAGAAAAAGTTCCGCCTGGTTAAAGGTCAGCCAATCGATATAAACGCCCAAGCGATCGAGGATGCGCTCTAACCAGGAGATTTCCTCCCGCGGCGCACCGGCGAACGTGATCACCGCCAGAAAGATCACCAGCAGCGCCAGGGTCGCCAGGCTGCGCCCGAGGGCGCCTTCACGGCGCAGGGCGTAACCGATCATGCCAAGCACCAGCAGAGGCAGGCCGAGCACCAGGATGTACAGGAATTTGCTCAGGCCAAGGTAATAGTGCTCTTGCAGGTCGGAGGCGCGCTGGAGGGCGTCCTGGCGCGAGCTGGCAGTCAGGCTGAAGACTCCGGCGCCGGGTCCGAAGCTTGTTGACACTGCGTTGGCCAGGGAAGCCCGGGCAGCCTCTTCGATGGCGTCTACGGTAAGCTGGCTGCTGACGGGTACACCTTGCACCAGCTCGGGTATGCTGAAGCCGTGCAGGTCGTATTTGGGTTGTAGCAGCTCCTGTTCGAGCAGGAAATAGAGCTTGGCAAAGCCGGGATCTTGCTCGGCCAGGGCAAAGACGGCTTCATCGACCACCGCCAGACCGAGCACGGATTTGACGCCCGCGCCGCCTTGCCCGGCGACCTGAAAGTCTAAACCGGCTGCCTCGCCCGGGCGATAGGATTCGCTCCCGGGAGGCAGGTCCAGGCTGAGATTTACACTCAAGTCTTCGGCGGCATCGACTACCACCAGGCGGGTGTCGCGGGTGATCGTCCCGGAGGGGAGGATTTTGTAGGCATGCAGCTCGAGCGTTCCGAATAAATCAGGCGTAAGGTCGACAACAATCTCGGCTTGACCGTCATCCACTTCCAAGCTGCGGGTGCTGACTGTCTGGCCATCCCGCACGATGTCCAGATACACCGTGCCCCTCGGTTGGGAGGTGAGCACCGTCAGGCGCATTGGGTCGCCGACCCGGTAAACCGGCTTGTCCGGGCGCAGCAGGACGCTCTCCTCGGCATACTGGCCTTCGAAATAGAAGTCGCGCTGGGTGGAATGTCCCTGGGCATCGTTGGCCTGGATCGAGAACTGCTGGTAGGGGTTGGTGGGGGTCAGGCGCACTTCGGCCAGGCCAAAGGGACCGGTTTCCGCAGTAATTGTCTTACCGCTTTCGTAAAAGGTCAGGATCAGGCTGGTTTCGGCGGGTGTGCCGTCGGGATAGCTGGTCAGCCCATAGAGAATGTTCTCCACGCCGGGGCGAAACTGCCCGCCCTCGGGGATGGCTTCAACCACCAGGGCGCTGCCCGAGACCGGCAAAGACAGATCGCCGGTTTCGCTATGCTGCGCCAGGTCGGTGACACTGGCTTGCAGGTAGAAACGAGCCAGACCGCCTTCCAGGTCGCTGCCGGCGATGTAGGTCGGCAGGTCAAAGTCAAAGGCGTAATCGCCGGCTTCGTCCGTTTGGCCTTCCAGTATGAAGACCTGCTCCTGCTGGACGTCGAAGGTGTAACCCACAATCTGTACCTTGCCCTCAGCGATGGGCTTGCCGAAGAAATAAGCGGCATCCAGCGTCCCCTCGACGCGCTCGCCAGGAAGATAAAAAGGTTTTCCGGTTTGCAGCTTTACGTTGAATTTAGGCAGGACATAG
Organism: Chloroflexi bacterium RBG_16_57_11; assembly: GCA_001795165.1. Taxonomy (GTDB): domain Bacteria; phylum Chloroflexota; class Anaerolineae; order Anaerolineales; family UBA4823; genus RBG-16-57-11. The sequence goes on along the minus strand of MGNS01000069.1, from coordinate 9,908 downwards.
TTCTCGACGGTGACCGTCTTTTCAGAGGCGGTGTCGCCCAGTGAGGCGGTGATTTTGTAGGCGCCCGTATTGACTTCGCTGGCAAGCGTGAAATCCACTGCGGCGACGCCAAAATCGGAGCTGATCAGCGTCTTGCGGAAGACCTTGTTGCCTTTACCATCGGCGATGGTGACCTGGATGGGTTGCCCGGCGGCTGGTAGGCGATCGAAACTGCCCAAGGCTAACAGGCGCAGGTGGATCACCTGACCGGGCTGGTAGATCGGCTTGTCACTGCTCAGCAGGAGGCGGTAATCCCGCGTTATTTTAACCGGGCGCTCGACGGTGGCATTTCCTAAGGAGGAGCGCGTTTCGACGATCAATGATTGCTCGCCATCCAGATCAGCCGGGATATCAAAAAGGACGTTGGCGTTTCCAACAGCATCCGTCCTTCCATCGAAGACGAGGCGTTTTACTCCGCCGTCCAGGGGCTGTAAGGAAACGCGGATCTGAGCTTCGGGCAGGGGGGCGCCGTCTATGCTATCGCGCACCACCACGCGCAGCGCGGCCTGGCTGCCGGGTGTAAAGCGGTCCTGGCCGAACACCAGCGTCTCGTGCTGGCTGAGGCGCTCCGGCAGATGGTCGATATAGCCGGTCAACGCCCACATGGCAACGATGAAGGCAGGGATTACGATGATCAGGAATAAGGGCGAGAGAAAGCGGCGGGTAGACATGGGCTCCTCCTGGTTTACGGTTGTCTACAATTTTGGTCGGATCTTTCCGTTAAGTTACCGGGCGGCGTAAGGTGCTCCTGTTTGGTGAGATGACGACAAGAGGAAGAAATTAGTTCCTTTATAAGCCGTATCTCCCGGCTCCTGGTATCGTCTTAATGTATATAAGCGTACAATCTTGACCATGATACGTATAAAGGAGTAATTAGCGATGTACACCAAGTTGATTGCGGTTTTGATTACATTAGCACTGGTATTTGGAGGCGTCGCAGCGACCGCCTCTGCAGCACAGGAAAGCCTGCCGACGGATGCGTTGTATCCCGTCAAGACCCTGGGTGAGAGTGTAGCGTTGGGACTGTCGGTCAGCTCTATGGACAAGCTGGAAAAGGCGTTGGAACACGCGCAGCGCCGTGTAGACGAGATGAGGGCGTTAGCAGAGATGGGCGTGGCCGTACCAGAGAACGTCGGCGATGATTATGACGGGCGGGTGGAATATGCCTTGCGCCTGGCGGCCCGCATGTCGGATGACCCGATGTCCCAGGCGCTGGAGAAAATCCAGCAATCCCTGCAAGAACAGCTGGCGGCTGTGGAACAGTTACGAATTGCTCGCCCGGATGATGCGCAACTTGCTGGCGTTGAAATTCAATTGCGCCAACATCTGAGCCTGGTTGCGCTGGGTCTGGCCGATCCGCAGAAGTTCCGTGAGCAACTGGCTGCCGCGCTGCACGGATCCGATGGACCAGGCTCCACCCAGGATCCTAGCGTCACCGAGGAGCCGAGCGTCACGGAGACCCCAGAACCCGAAGATGATAACAGCAACGACGGCAACACGAACGATGATAATACGAATGACGATAATGCCAATGCGAATGAGGGCAAAACGAATGGCGACGACAACACGAATGACGACGACGCCAACAGTAACGAGGATGACATCAACGACAATGACAATGATAACAACAGCAACGACGACGACATCGACGACAATGACAACGACAGCAACAGCAACGACGACGACAATGACAACGACAGCAATAGCAACGACGATGACGACGACAATGGGAATGACGATGACGGCAACGGCAACGATAATGACGACGATGACAATGGGAATGACGATGACGTCGACGACAACGACGATGACGACAGCAACGGCAACGGCGATGACAGAGGTGGAAGCGGTAGCGGCACTAGTCTGAAAAACCTTTTGATCATGGTCGCCCGTATGGGAGGTTTTCCCCTGACCTACTAAGATTCAACAACATTCATCCTGCCTCCCTCTATTTTCCCCCTTCCAGCCTCCCGGAAGGGGGAATTGGTTTTATTTTCCAAGGTTTGGCAAGCAAAAACAGCGCCCATTGACCGTGACTCAGGGCGCTGTTTTGAAATAAAGCTGGAGAGGTTCTATTCAGTGGGAAAGCTTCGGACCTGGTTATTCGCTCTCAAAGCGCCACTGTAGGGCGTTCGTTATGTAATTCTCCCACATTGGGCCCATCGTCTGGAAAGTAAATGAATGGCTGCTGAAGGTCTGCAGGATCATCTGCCCGCCCATGCACACGGTGAGCACACCGTGGCTGTCTTTGTAGGTGGCGTTGGTGCTCATCAGGAGTTGTGCATCACCCTGCCCGGTTGGTGTCATCAGGGAACCCAGGTCGCCGCTCCAAATCCAGGTATCCAGACCCTTGGTAAAGCTCATCCCGCTGTTGGGAGTGATCATCACCGGGTGCGTGACAGGGGGGATTGGCCAGATCAGCACGTCGTTGATGTTTCCCCAATCAGTGGAGTATTCTCTCACCTCCACACCGCAGCGAGTCAGGATCGAGCTCACAGTTCCTTGCGAGATGGCATCCAGGTGCCAGGCTTCCATAACCACCGCAGTCCCCTGGTTAAGCACACCCATCAGGTAATCGAAATATTCTCCCGATACGTTGCCACGCGCCTCGATCGCCAGGATGACCAGATCCCAGGGCTGCCCGTTCGGCGCTCCGCCGAGCAGGTCAGCTTTAAGGCGCCCGACGGCGTTGCCATCCCACTTATATTTCAACCCCATCATATCCAGGGTCTTTTTGACATACTGGGTATAGGCAGGGTCGACGACAATGTCTTCATAAACCAGAATACTCGCAGATTTCATCATCTCCTGCAGATTACCGGAGGGCGGCGGAGGGGCGGTGGGGTTACCCGGAGGTGGAACGGTAGGCGCAACCGGTGATTGGATCACCTCCTCGGTTGGGGGCGGAAAGGCAGCGGTCTGGGTCGAGGCCAGCGCGACCTGCGTGGCATTAAAGTTGGGGGTCGGCGGCTGTGCCTGGTTGGTGGTCTGGGCGCTTTGAGCGCTGAGCAAGGCTTGCTGTGCTGTGAGGGTCTGGTTGATGCCCTCGCTTTGCATGGCAAGCATGGTCTGTTGGGCGCTCAACGCGGCCTGGGTCTGGACGGCTGAATTGTCCGAATCACCAACGCTGATGTTGCAGCTAAGCATGGCAAAGACCAACATGAGAATAGCCATGGTGAGTGGGATCTTCCAGATGTTACTGGATGATCTGGAGTGAGATCGCTTTTTCATTTATTGCCTCCTGGATAATTTCCGCACCTGATGATTGTTCTACCCCCGCATTTAAGTATTTAATGAGGATAAGACGGTTTTAAGGCAGACTTGAAGTGATTATATTACAAACCGGTATGGACGCACCTAAAAACTTCGTCAGGTCTGAGTCAAACACCTTGCATTTTTATCGAGTGATTACATCGACCTTTGTTTTTGGCCTTCCTCGATTCGGAAGATACAATGCAAGGCCCCTTTGCTGTCGGCGGTCAATTTGCTGGTTTGCTGTGCATGCGCCTGCACCAAATCCTCTAACAGGTAAGCATCCATGCGACAAAGCTCGGGATGCTGATCGATAATGGCAGCGTAGGGGCAGTGACCCAGGATCAGGCGGGGCGCGCCTCGCCAGGCCTCCCAGCGTGCCTGGTAGTGCAGTTGGTTGAGCCGTTGGACGGCGTTCGTGAGCCGGTGGGTCAGGCTTCGACTGCGGTTATCCTGGTGTGCGACCATCGAAAAATTTGGTTGTGCAATCCGTACAGCAAGCGCCTGTAAAGTAAAGTCCAAATTCGACGCGTCGCCCTGCTCTTTGACCATCTCCAGCAGGGCGGCGGCTAACTGATCCAGGTTGTCACCGAGGGATTTTTCAGAAGGCATAAAAAGCCGGGATGGACGGCCTTTCTCCCGGGGATGGCGCTGCCCGGCTGGTTGTATGAGGCCGAGCCCTTGAAGGATGGCCAGGTGATGGCGGGCGTTCGCCTCGGTCATGCGTAACGCCTGGCTCAGATCGGCAGCGGTCACCGGGTAATGCGCCTGAACATACTCCAAAACTCGCTGGCGGGAGGTTTTCATATCATAATTATAGCCGATAATGCTATATTCGCAAACAAATATTTGCGTTTATAGGTTGAAAATTGAGCAAAGAACGCGGTATAATAGATCCGATATGCTCACCTGGGATGACTCGTTTGCCATTGCCCTGGCTTTACGCGACCAGCATCCGCTGATAGATCTTGAAAATGTATCCCTGGAGATGATCTATCATTGGACGCTGGAAATCCCCGAGTTCGAGGATGATCCGGTGTTGGCGAACGATGAAATTCTGACGGCAATCGTTCAGGAATGGCTTGAGGAGATAAATCCATTATGAATGACATGAAACGAGAAAATATCAATTCGACCAAGTTTGACATCCCCCCGGAGCTACAAAACCAGGTCGCCATCACCACGCTGGACAAAATTTACAACTGGGGCCGGCGCTCCTCGGTCTGGCCGTTGATGTTTGGCCTGGCTTGTTGCGCCATCGAGATGATCTGCACGGCAGCCAGCCGGTATGACTTTGCTCGCTTTGGAATGGAAGTCATGCGCCCCAGCCCTCGCCAGGCGGACATGATGATCGTATCGGGCACCGTGACCAAGAAGATGATCCCGCAGATCGTCCGACTATACAACCAGATGCCCGAGCCGAAATACGTGGTGGCGATGGGCGCCTGCGCTTCCGGAGGCGGTCCGTTCAAAGAGGGCTACAACGTGGTCTCGGGTGTCGATCGTTACGTGCCGGTAGATGTGTATATCCCGGGTTGTCCGCCAACCCCACAGGCGTTGCTGCATGGCTTGATCACTCTGCAGCGGAAGATCGATGCGCAATCGATCAAGACCGCTCGCTGGTACGCCAAGGAGCCGATCGAGGCCATCCCGGTGCCCGTGCTCGGCCCAGATGTCATCGACCCGCGGCAGAATGAAATCATCAAGCAGAAGACACTGAGGCCTCCTGCCGAAGAGCAACCCGTCGAGGCCGCACCGTTGGCTGAGCAAACCTGACCTGGAGGAAGAAGATGAGCGAACAAACTGCTGCCCCAACGCTGGAGCTGACTCAGACCGACGAACTGCTGGCTCGCTTCCCCGAAGCGGTCACACCGGACACACGCAAAGGTTATCAGGGTTATGTCGTACAGCCAGAAAACCTGATCGAAGTCGCCACCGTGTTGCGCGATGATTTCGGCGACGATTTCCTGGCCAACCTGTGCGGTGTGGATTATCTCCCCGAAGATAAGATGGAAGTGGTA
>MGNS01000069.1:1050-4498 GCA_001795165.1 Chloroflexi bacterium RBG_16_57_11 | reverse complement strand
TGGGGCCGATCTGCAAGAGCGTGAAACCTGGGATTTGCTGGGGATTCGCTTCGAAGGGCATCCCGATTTGCGCAGGGTCCTGATGTGGGAAGGCTTTAACGGTCACCCTTTGCGCAAGGATTGGCAAGAGGCTTATTTTGAAGAGGAAGGCAAGCCTTTCAAGTCGCGCTGGCCGGAAGGTAATGTCTACCGGATCGAGGATAAACTCCCTTACGCCAACAACGTCGCCTACCCGGATGGGTTCGACCCCAACACCTGGGAACCGGAGAACGATTCGGCTCTCTACGAAAGCCTAAAGCGCTCGGTGCACCAGCGCCGCACGGATGTGGACACTGAGATCATCATGGTCAACATGGGGCCGCAACATCCGTCGACCCACGGCGTGTTCCGCATCGCCGTTGCGCTGGACGGTGAAACGATTCTTTCGCTCAAACCGGTGATGGGCTATCTGCACCGTAACCACGAGAAGATCGGCGAGCGCAACACCTTCCTGCAAAACATGCCCTTTACCGATCGCCTGGATTATCTATCGTCCATGAGCAACAACTTTGGTTACGCCCTGGCGGTGGAGAAGCTGATGGGCGTCAAGCCTCCCGAGCGCGCCGAATATCTGCGGGTGATCATGGCGGAGCTGACCCGGATCAGCAATCATATCTTTGCCATCGGCATGTTCCTGAACGACCTGGGCGCCTATTTTACACCTGCCCTGTACGCTATACAGGAACGAGAGCTGATCCTGGATGTGTTCGAAGCGGTCAGTGGTTCGCGCATGATGTGCAATTATTTCCGCTTCGGCGGCGTTGCACGGGACCTGCCGGATGGCATGCAGGAGCAGATCCGCAAGCTGGTATACGACCGTCTGCCGCGACGCATCGACGAGCTGGACCTGTATCTGACCAACAACGAGATCATCCGCTCGCGCACCGAAGGCGTGGGCGTGCTCACACCGGAGCAGGCGATTGCTTATTCGGAAGCCGGCCCGGTGTTGCGTGCCTCGGGCGTGCCCTATGACATCCGACGCGCCGACCCGTACAGCATCTACGACCGTTTCGATTTCGATGTTGCAGTGCGCTACCACGGCGATACATACGACCGCTACCTGATCCGCATCGACGAATGCCGGCAGAGCCTGCGCATCCTGCAACAGGCGGTGCGCGATCTCCCGGGAGGGTCGATCCAGGAAGGCAAGCCGCAATACCAGGTGCGCGTCCCGGCAGGCGAGTCTTACGGGCGGGTGGAAGGTCCCAAGGGCGAGCTGGGCTATTACGTCGTCTCGAACGGCAAAGCTAACCCCTGGCGTTATCACGTACGCGCCCCATCCTTCATCAACCTGAACGCGTACGAATTGATGTGCGTGGGGAACAAGGTGGCTGACACCGTGGCGATCCTGGGCTCGATCGACATCGTACTTGGGGAGACCGACCGCTAGTGCGAGAGTACTCGTTCGGCGAGAGTACTCGCTTGGCGAGAGTACTCGCTTGGCGAGAGTACTCGTTCGGCGAGAGTACTCGTTCGGCAAGAGTACTCGTTCGGCAAGAGTACTCGACCGGCATTGGTTAGGAACATAACAGGGAGCTTGTGCTATGGATGGAATGGGTATTATCAAAGGATTGGGAGTGACCCTTAAGCGCTTCATCGATACCTATGTCGATGACATCAGGTGGATGGGCAAGCGCTATTACACCAAGGAAGGCATCGCCCGGCGCATGAGCGCGGAAGCGCGGGGCATCTTTACAATCCAATATCCGGAAGAAAAACTGCCCGTGCCGGAGGAATTTCGCTTTGTCCCGTTTCTGCTGTATGAAGAAGGACCGAACGGCGAACAGAAGGAGCGCTGTACCTCGTGTGGCATCTGCGCAAAGGTCTGCCCACCACAGTGTATCTGGATCGTGCGCACATCAGACCCAAACACTGGTCGACCCGTGCCGGAGCCGAAAGCATTTTTTATCGATGTGGATATCTGCATGAACTGCGGATTCTGCGCCGAGTATTGCCCATTTGATGCCATCAAGATGGATCACGATTACGAATTATCGGTATACGATCGCCATGCCAAGAATATCTACGATAAAGATAAATTGATGAAGCCTGTGTCGTACTATGCTGGCATCCGCCCGACAAATTATGCCCGTGAAGAAGCGGCTCGTGCGCAAGCAGAAGCGGCCAAAGCGGCAAAGAAGGCGCAGGCCTGACGGTTGGAAAGGATAGCATGTCTGAATTCACAATAGTAACAGAACAAGCAGTTTTGGCTGCGCTGGGCAAGGTACAGGAGCCAGAACTGCATAAAGATTTGGTCACCCTGAATATGATCCGCGATCTGCGCATCGACGGGGACCAGGTGAGTTTTACAGTGGTCTTGACCACACCGGCCTGCCCCTTGCGCGGACGGATCGAGAACGAAGCGCGCAGCGCGGTGCAAGCCTTGCCTGGGGTGAGCTCGGTAACTGTTAAACTGGATGCCAACGTGCCCAGCGATGGTCGAGCGCGCGGCTTGCTCCAACTGCCGATACGTAATGCCGTGGCGATTGCCTCCGGCAAAGGAGGAGTCGGGAAGAGCACCGTGGCGGTGAATATGGCGGTGGTATTGGCGCAGAGCGGCGCCCGTGTGGGCTTGCTCGACGCTGACATCTATGGTCCGAACGTGCCCACGATGATGGGGCTGGACCGCTTGCCCCCCGTGCAAGGTGAGAAGCTGCTCCCAGGTGAAGCCTTTGGCGTCAAGCTCATGTCGATTGGCTTTATGGTCAAGCCAAACCAGCCGCTGATCTGGCGGGGCCCGATGTTGCATTCTGCCATCCGCCAATTCCTGACGGACGTAGATTGGGGTGAGCTGGACTACCTGATCGTCGACCTGCCGCCGGGCACCGGCGACGCTGCGCTCAGCCTGGCACAATCGCTGCCGCTGAGCGGTGGCGTGATCGTCACCTTGCCTCAGCAAGTTTCGCTGGAGGACGCCCGGCGGGGGTTGGAGATGTTCCGCCAGCTCGACGTGCCCATCTTTGGGGTGGTGGAGAATATGAGCTACCTGGATTTACCAGACGGCAGCCGCCTGGATATTTTCGGTACGGGAGGCGGCGAGCGCCTGGCGCAACAAGCCGGGGTGCCGTTCCTGGGCGCAATCCCGATGGACCCAGCCGTGCGCGAAGGTGGCGACCTGGGCCAGCCGGTGACCATATCCAAGCCGAAATCCCCGGTGGCCATAGCGCTGAGCGAGATCACCGAAAATATCGCCGCACGGATCAGCGTGGCCGCCGTGCAGCAAAGTAACTTTATCCCGATCAACATCATTGGCTAGTGATCGCTGACCTGCACAGGGAACCAGTTCCAGGCAGGTCAGCCTTATTGGATTCAAAATGGACCCTTATATTGTCGGTATCAGATTCCAGAAAACAGGTAAGGTTTACCACTTCGACGCCAGCGAAAGCACGGATATCCTGGTGGGTGATTA
>MGNS01000069.1:0-1005 GCA_001795165.1 Chloroflexi bacterium RBG_16_57_11 | reverse complement strand
GAACACCCCTCCCCGCCACTCGAAGGCGCGTGGAAGCCGATCCACCACCGGGCCACTCCGCGCGACCTGGTGCTCCGCCAGCTCTGGCAAAAGAAAGAGCTGGAGGCGATGATCAACTGCCGCGCCAAGCTGGCAGAGATAAAAATTCCCGGTGTGAAGGTCGTTGCAGCGGAATTTGCTTTCGATGGCTCACGCCTGTCGTTTCTGTATAGCACCGAATCGGAGAGCAAGGTCGATCTGCGGAAGCTGCAATCGGCCATGCAGCGCCTGTACGTCCGCTCGCGGGTGGAAATGCGCCAGGTTGGGCCCAGGGATGTAGCCAAGCTGCTCGGCGGTATGGGCGCGTGCGGGATCGACAACCGTTGCTGCACGATGTTCCTGACCGAGTTTAGCCCGATCTCGATCAAGATGGCAAAAGAGCAAGGCATCTCGCTCACGCCCACCGAAATCACGGGTATGTGCGGGCGGCTGCGCTGCTGCTTGATCTATGAGTATGAGCAATATGTTGAGGCACGCAAGGATTTGCCAAAGCGCAATAAGCGCGTGGTCACACCCAGTGGTGAAGGTAAAGTGCTGGATGTCTACCCACTCAAGCAAACCGTCCTGGTGGAGCTGGATAACGGCGTACGGCTCGAAGTGGCCCATGCCGACGTCCAGCCTTGGGAAGAGCTCGAGGCCTTGCGCAAGAAGTCCCAGGAGCCTTGTGGTTTCCACGAGGGTGGCGCATGCACCTGTGGTAAACACACCCCGGCTGCACAGGCAGAACCCGAGGAGGGAGAGCTGCAGACGCCGGAGGTCTTCCAGACGAGGACCGAGGATATTGAACCCCATCCTGCACAGGCGGCAGGACAACCCGGTGCAAGGCAAGCAGGCCTGGGGCAACCCAGCTATCACAAGCCGCGCAAGGCGAAGCGTAAAAAGGCCGGCCGCAGTCCGTGGATAGGGGGCGGCGGATCGCACGGCGGCCAGTCCAAGCCGGCGCACCCCGGCAGCCGCCCTCCCGGG
>MGNS01000068.1:38577-46777 GCA_001795165.1 Chloroflexi bacterium RBG_16_57_11 | reverse complement strand
AGGCTTGAACATTAATTCGCCAACAGTATCATTTATTGGAGTGCTACCACGAACGGGGAGATTGTATAAATATGGATTATTGGGCAGAATCCATCACTTGAACGGGCTCAGTCGAGCAAAATCCACCAGTAGCTTATTCAGCCTGGGGTTCTCCACCAACAATCGATACTCCATTAAGCGCAGCACGGTGGCGAAATCGCGCCATTCGGAGGCGAAGCCTTTATCGCCGGAAATCAGCTCGGTGGCTTCGTGCAAAGCTGTTTTTACATAAGAAGAGGCGGGCTTTGCAGCAACCTCCTCCTTCAGTGCCTGGATGAGGTTATCGAACTCGCCTGCATCCAGCCACACCCCACCACATTTCACACAGTGGTCGACAACCACACCGGTCTCGCCGTAATGGATCGCTGCCAGACCCTGCCCATCAGCAGGGCATAAGAGCACGCTCTCGGAAACGTTGAAAAGATCCTGGTCCTTCCACATCTCAAAATCCATCCAGGCGAGATTTGGCTCAGTCCGGTCAGCGGTCTGCTCCAATTCTCCGCGCTCGAACCATACACCATGGCATTGCGGGCACTCATGCACGGGCACCTCGCTCAGGTCGGCAAGCCGTAATTCGTTATGACATCTGGGGCAGATCATTGGGATACCTCCTGATTGTTCCTTCAATATTTAACCAATATTGTATCGCTTTTCTGCTGTGACATAAGCATTCTGGCTACGCCCATCCAGTGAATTATATAACCTTACGGTATAATTCGATCAATTCCGTCGTGGTAATTCTGATTCACAGTGCATTGACACAGTAAATTCAAAAGGGAGAATTACAATGCCAACATCCTATCTCGAAAGCCTGCTGGGTGAGCACGAGAAGATCCTGCTAACTACCAGGCAACACTGGTTGCTCCTGGCTGGCTCGATCTTCCTGGAAATTATCTTGATCCTGTTAATCTTCGCCGCTTCAGTGACTGCGGCGATCTTCTTCCCTGGATATATTGCCTTGGTTGTAGCCATCGGTTTTGCAGTTTTGCTATTGCCAATTGTTACGATGACCATCGATATTCTCAGCTGGTCCAATCGCCAGTACATTGTTACCAACCGCAGGGTCATCCAGATCTCCGGGGTCTTCAATAAGAGCGTCACGGACTCGTCGCTGGAAAAAGTCAACGATGTCAAGATGGTCCAGTCGGCTCTCGGACGAGTCTTCGATTACGGTGATATCGAAATCTTGACAGCCAGCGAGCTAGGGGTGAACTTATTCCGGCGCATCGAACGGCCCGTGCAATACAAGATCGCCATGCTCAACGCGAAATCTCAGCTAGAAGGCTACGACCAGATTGACGAACCGCCATCTCCAGCCGGTGAGACCGAACCATACGCGTTATTGATTGCCCAGCTGGATAGCCTGCACAAGCAAGGGCTGCTCACCGAGGAAGAATACCAGGCAAAGAAGAAGCAGGTCTTGGACAGGATCTAAGCTTCGATGACCGATTTCTTCGCTTATGCTGATCTGACCTTTCCCGAAATCGCGACCTTGGAGCGAGACTGTCCACTGGTGATCCCGTTGGGAAAGGATTATGATCTGAGCAAGCTTGCCAGCGCCCTGAGCCAGCCACCGAAAATAGGAATTCTGCCGCCTCTTCCCTATGGTTGGGGGGGCAGTGGGTTGCATCTGCCCGAGCGTTTGCTAAGCGACTTGCTTCGAAACCTGCTGGATAGCCTGCAAGAGGACGGCTTTAGCCGTGTCTTCGTGTTGACACCGCAAGAGTTGAACCTGGAATTGGATGCGAGGCGCATCACCCTGTTCCATCCCAGCCAGACAGCCGCCTCGGTATTCCTGCCTGATTTCGAACAACGCAATAAAGTGATCGTCATACCAATCGGGCATACCGAGCAACACGCTTATCACCTGCCTATGAGCACCGACACGCTGATCATCGAAGCCATCGGAAAGGGCGTAGCCAAAGCCATGCCGGATACGGCTTACTGCCTGCCGGTTTTTCCTTACGGGGTAAGCACGCACAGGCAGGCTTTTGCCGGGACATTAAACTGCGACGGGCGGGCGTTCGAAGATTTCTGGATTGGTGTGGTGGACGTTCTGGCAAGCCGCGGCTTCGACCGAATCTACTTCATCAATGGACACGGCGGCAATCATTCTTTCCTGGTCAATGTTGTGAAATACGCCGGCGAGCGCCACCGGCGAGTGTTCAGCGCCACCTCCTGGCTGTATCTCTCCGGACCGGAGGGGGTGGCCTCGTTAGAGCGACACCGCCAATCCAGGATCGGAGGGATGGGGCACGCTTGCGAGCTGGAAACATCGCTGATATTACACTTGCAGCCTTCGCTCGTACATATGGAGCGCGCCGTCGACGAGGTCGACTTCATCGCCACACCTAACTATTATATGGACTGGGTAGAAGGCGGCGCATTGATCGCTAACCCACCCTGGGACGACGACACAGTTACCGGCGCATATGGGGCCAGCAGCCTGGGCACCGCCAAAAAGGGCGAATACTGGCTGCAGGCGGCTATTGCCGAAAAAGCCGCTCACGTCGCAGAGATCCACGAACAGCAAACACGACGAGAAGCCAAGCGGCTAACCGGATTCGGCCTTTGGGGGCGTAGCTGATTGCTAATCCAGGTAGTACGTGTGATACTGGCTGGTGCAGGGGTTCCCCCAGGTAATGTGCATCGCCCGGCTGGTTAAATCAATGATCAAAGCGCAAATCGTCTTCTCGCGATCCAATGGTTCGATATCCGTGTCTGAGTGATTGCAGATTGAGTTCGGGAAGTTCAGATGATCGCGTTGGATTACTTGCAGGGACTTCAGGGTATGCAGATCTGAGCGCTTGAGCAAGCGCATGGCTCGAAAATACCGCAGCCGCGTGCTGATCAGCTCATCAGACTCATCCTCGATAGCCTGCATTTTTTGATCCAGGTAATGATTGGTGTGTGCAATCGTGCCATCCTCGCCATAGAGAATGGCAAACCGACGCGCCGAGACTTCCACCGAATAAAGCTCTCCTGTCTCGTGAACCAACAGGTGGTTGTAGCCTGCCGCGCGCTTTGGCACCAGCGCACTGCGGATCGCTTCAGACGGACTGCGCGCCGCCAGTACGGCGCGCGAGACCATCACTCTCGGTATGCCAATGCGTGTATCATTTGGATACACCGTGTCGCAGCATTGAGCGATCCCTTCAGCGTTGAATCCGATATTCGGCAGGAGCCCACCATAGGTCATAGCCAACCAGGGTGGCTCATCATTCGGCGAGGCGTGGACCAGGTACACATCCTGCTCGTCATCCGGCAGCCAGTCTTCATTATGCGCCACCAGGACATGCCCATCTGCGGTGCGGTCGTTATTCACAGCCAGGCTCGTACATTTCGTCAGGTGCAGAGCATCCATCGCCACAGCTTCCATGGCATTGACAACCGCTAACTCATCATAAGAGACGCCTGCCCCCTCAGCCATTCCGATCAGCTCATCCACGTATTGCGGATAACGCTCCTGGGAGAAAGGCATGTATTTGCGAGACTGGATGGTTGCCCCTTCCCAGGTCAATTCCAGGCTGTCGTAAGTCTGATCAAGCAGGGTGCGCGCGTTTTCGACGCTATGCCGTACCTGATCGGCACGATCTTCGCCGATTTGGCGGCCGATCTCGCGGTGCGAGCCTGCCACACGCACCATGGGGAGGGGCTCTGAGCGCGGGTGAACCGGCATCTGTAGGTTATCGATCTCGGCTGGGGTGATATCTTCCATAAAGACCTTCCAATGAATACAATGGAGCTCATTATACCCGATGTGAAAAGCGACACTCAGCCTCAACCTGGTGGAAGGATTGGTGATGAAATTATGGGGGTCCGGGAAAGGCAGTCAAACCGGCATACGGGAAATAAAGCTCGTAACCATTAACAACTAACCTGATTGGGATCTCAATGTATGGCTGGCGTTGTGGATCGTTCCCACGTATTCGGACGCTGGCCAGGTGCACACCCAGCCCCGCCAAATCGGCGTATACCTGGATCGTGACTGGCTGTTCAGCCTGTTCGCTGAGTGAGCCAGCCGCCGGTGAGATCACCAGCCAGGGTATATCCATCATGTCACATGGCAATGCTCCTGGTGCCTGAAAACAAAGCGCCATATTGTCGACCAGGGCGGGCTGATTGAATGATGATTCGAGATAGCTTCTACCCCGCCCGCGGATGCCGACTGAAGCGCTTTTCCCCTGGTCAAGAGAACTGTTATTAAAAAAGACATCCTTATATTGAAATTTCAGGTTTTTACTGCCTTCATACATGACCAGCTCGAAGGTGACGCCGCTGTTTGCATCGTTAAAATGCGGTCGGTTATACCATTCGACGACAAATCGGCGCGTGGGTTGGGTTCCGACGGTTTTGTAAGCCACCCAGCCAAAATCGACGTCTAAATCGTCCCAATACGGAGCGATCAGGTAATCCGGTGCAAGGCTGAGCGTCTGGTTGTTATATTGGACATGGCCGTCTCTTACGCCGAACAATGCTGCGCCATTGTTACCGATCCGCAGGACATCTGAAGTCCGCCCATAATAAGTGAACATAAAGGGAAGGTTGATGCTGATCTCGTCATCATCTCCCAAGGCCAGTCTTGTACCATCGGAGCTATCGATCCACTCGTAACGAGCAGCGTTGGAAATACGGCTATCCAGGAGTAAGTATCCTGCCGGATCAGGACCCGCACTGTACGAATCGCCGGTTGATTCGTAGACCAGATATTCAAGGGAAGCGCTACCCGTATTGTTGAGTTGCAGCGTAACGCTGATCTGGTCGCCAGGCTCCAGGTCGAAGCGTAATGGCTCGGCGGCTGGAGATAAGTTCATAAGCGGCGACCGCATGGAAAAATCTCGCTCTTCGAGGTTGCTCTGTGGAACCGGCACCTCACCCACCCGTAACGGTGTATAGAAAGGCGCATCCGCCGAGACCGTGTAAGTGTCAGGGGGAAGTAATATTTCATAATCGCCGTCGATACCAGTCACGATCTTGTAGATAGTGGGATCAGGAGAAAAACCCGGCTCGAAGGATAACTCGAGGTCGTCCAACGGTCCAGAAGTATTGAAATCAGTCACTCGCCCATGGATCAGCCCGTTATTGGTCGTGGCCTCAAGGGAGAAATCGTGCACGCGATCACGATCAAGATCCAACTGCCCTTTGGCGGGGTAATGCAAAAGGCTCTCTGCACGCAATAAAAACGAAGCCGCGTAAAGCTGCAAATCGTAACACGGATTTACTCGAGTGGTGAAGACCTGGGTGATCAGATCGCCAAACGGCCCAACGACCGAAAGCGACGCTGCCAACCCCTGGCTGGTTGCCTGATCGGTGATACATCCATTTAACTGATAGGTGGGAACTGAAGAAAGGCTGAAATCCTGTAAAGTAACCTGATCTTCGAGGATGGCTACGTTATGAACAGCTTCAAGAGAATAACCGAATTTCCAGGCGGAGACCGAATAGACATTCGCCGGCATCGTTATCGTGTACGCGCCGGAAGGGTCGGTTGAAGTACGGTATTGCCAGTTATCGCTTAGTGCCAGCACGGTTGCGCCGGAAAGGCCAGAGCCAGTGACCTGATCGGTAACGGTCCCGTGTAGACTTCCCATGAACTGTACTGCGTTATAAATCACCAGAGCAAAATCTTGATCGGTCAGGTCGGCGTTATTCGGTACTCCGTCTCCAGCGATATTGGTCGCCCTTACGCGAACAACAACCGGGCCACTCTGTCCGGCAGGTAAAAAGACGCTTTCCAGGTTGTTCTTTGCATCCGCTTCGCCCGAGGTGATCGAGAGGGCGCCAGAAAACACATTGCCCAGGTAAGTCTGTCCTCCGATCTCGACTTCAAGATCCAGATTATTAACATAGGCAGCGGAAAATGGCGAGCCAGGGGCATCGCTCCAGGCCAGGCTTATTCGAAGTGGTTGATCCGAATCATGAACGCTTGCTTCAATGGTATAGAGTTGCCCACTGTCAGAAAAGTTTATTTGCTGGTCAACCAGTGTGCGCGGCACCCCATCGAAAGCTCGGCCAAGGAAGATTTCCCCCAATCCCTGGCTGGAGGATGGCAATGTATCCATCGCGCCGTAGCCGTCCAAATATCGGGCGCTATTCGTCATATAGGCTTTGAGCATGGCTGGACTGGGTGTATCGGTATTGAAGTGTTGCTGGAAATACGCATACAGCAGGGATGCAGCGCCAGCCACTGCCGGTGCAGAGTGGCTGGTACCGGAAGATGCAGCGTATAGGGTTTGTCCACCTGGATGGTAGGCGTCACAGATGCCCTCACCGGAGTAGCCCACCGCCTGCGAGGCAGCACCCTGGATGTGAGTACCCGGCGCAACCAGCTCCGGCTTCATCCGGCCATCTGCTGTTGGACCGCGGCTTGAAAAATCAGCGATATCGTTGGCGTCATCTGCACCCAAAGGACCAATCCCACAGCCGTCGGTCCAGGTAGGGCGGTAGCTCTCTGCTGCACCAACCGTGAGCACGTTTTTGGCGTTGCCTGGAGAGCCGGTGGTACCAGGCCAGGGGCCGCTGTTGCCGGATGAGAAAATGATGGCGATTTCCTGGTTTCCAGACTGGGAGATGACTGCATCCCGCACCAGCGCATCATACGTCTGATCATCCCAGGTATACGAACCATATGAGGCAGACCCCCAGGAATTCGTACTGATCCGTCCGCCATTCAGATAGGTATTGTTGATCAGGGCCAGAAAATCGCTATTCGGCAAATCCCATCCCCAGACCGAGCTGAACACCTTCGAGCCTGCGACACGCCCAAATGGGTTAATTCCCAGGCCGTAATGATAGCCTTGTCCATCTTTGTACATAGCACCAGAGAGGTTGTTATAACCAGCTACGATCGAGGCATTCAGATTACCGTGGCCTTTAGTTCCTGCCGCGGATGGGTCGGAAGGCCGGTCATGGTTATATACCAGGCGATCAGGATAGGTTATATCTCCAAACTGGTAAAAATCGGCGTGCACTGGCTGGAGGGTCCCATCATCGATACCATCATCGGTCACATCGACGATGGGGTAATCTTCCGGATCGATCGAAAAACCCAGACCGGTAAGCCAGGCCAGATAACCGGGGCCGGATGGCTGACTTTGATCCCCGTTGAGATTACCGGCGATGATTTGACCCTGGACCTCATCGGAGCGAGTGTATTGGGGCAAAGGTTCGACATTGACCACACCTGGTAATGCAGCAATCTGCGCCAGGCGTAATTGCTCGAGTCGAACAGCCAAGGCACGATACCCCAGGTAGGAGTGAGGCGTTCGAATAATCTCTACGGCATACTCTAAAATGGCCTGGACGGTGGCTTGGGTACCTGGCGCTTCGTAGATTTGAACGATAACATCTACCAATGCCGGCGCTTCAGATTTTTCGCTTTCCGAAGGGACCATCAGTGAAGGGTGTAAAGCATAAAATGAGCTATACAGCCCATACCAGCGCAGTGGAGCCGCTTGCGCCAGGCAGTCCACAGCAGTGGCAGTGCCCCAAACCACATAAGCATAGTCCGGGACATAACCAGCTGCTCCCAGCCCGCATGATTTTTGACTCGCAAGCCAGGCATCCTGTATCGGGCCGACATACTGCACCAGGTATAAGTCGGGTTGATACGTGGAGCTATCTGCTCTGGATAAGAAAGCTGGCTGTGACAATGGATCAAAGGCACCGGCGCGCAAATATAATTGCGGTCCTTCTGGGGAAAACGATTGGTTCGGTGTGGCTTCTTGCCCGGCGCCCAACAGCTGTCCACCCAGAAAAATCACGAACGCCAGTAACAAATTGTAAGAGAGCGAAACGATCCGCACAGTGGAATTATATCACTACAGCCACCCCGAACGGTTTATCCAGGCTCTTTTAATCATCGAGCTGAGGCAATTCTTCAAAGCCAAGATTCAGCATACGCACCCAGCAGCCATGCGCTTGGCAGGTCTGGCTTACGGACTGTCGATTGATCGAATCCAGTAGCTCTCCCGTAAGTATCACACCAGCGATCTGATGGCGCCTCAAGATGTCATCAAGCTGTGCCAACCCCCCCAGAACCGCTACCCCGTGGATCTGCCTGCCGGCGATATACGGGTCATCATCCAGGAAACCCACCGGCCGATAATTCAACTCCGGATTCATGAGTATCCAACGGGCTGCCATTTCCCCAGCGTCGCCA
>MGNS01000068.1:36054-38540 GCA_001795165.1 Chloroflexi bacterium RBG_16_57_11 | reverse complement strand
TCCTGGAAATCCGATCGAGTAACCGAAAGGAGACGCGCGAAGCGGCCAGACCAAGGAAAAGAAAGACCGCAAAGAGCACAAGAAGAAAGCCGGAAATATTCCCCGCCCAGGGAGCCAGGTCTGTAGAGCCGATTAAAAATAACAAGGCAGCCAACAGTGCTGCGCTACCCAAAGCCGCCTGGACATAGCGCATTAGATCTCCAAGATCGACATACCGCCATACACCACGATAAACCCCAAAGATAATAAAAGCCAGGTAACAACTCGCCAAAGCCAGGGGTAAAGATAGCAGGTACAGCTCAAGCCGGGCCTCATTCATCATTACACCCTGGCTGTTCGGGCTGGCGTAGCGCGTCAAAAATGCAAGGTAGAACGCGATGCTGATCAGGCCAAAATCCAGGATCACTTCGAGCAAACGCCGGCGATAGGCCAGCTCGGTCATCAAACGGGCGATGGTTGATCCTGTAGGTGTGGTCTCAGAAATATTAACGACCTTCAAACCACCAAGGTAAGCAGCCAGCAGCGCCAATGAAAGAATTACAAGCGGTACCAGCGCCAGACTGAGCCAATAATTCATCGATTCGAGCGCCGCCGCCAGCACTGCGGAAACCAACGCCACCGAATACAGAACAACCAGGGTCTGCCGCTCATTCAATCCAAAAGCGATCAAGCGATGGGAGGTATGATCGCGGTCACCCTGCACTGGAGATTGGCCGCGCATCAGCCGGGTAAAAGTAACCAGGGCGGTGTCCAAAATGGGCAGCAGGAAAAGCAGCGTTGGAACCCCAAGGATGGCTAAAACGTCAGAGGCCTGCTGCTTTTGATTGGCGATTGCCAACGAAGCCAGCGTGAAACCGATGAACAGGCTGCCACTGTCGCCCATGAAAATCTTGGCAGGCGGAAAGTTGTACACCAGAAAGCCAAGCAGGCTACCGGCCAGCGCCAGAGATACCCACAACAGGCTGAGGTTTCCGGAGCGCCAGAAGAAAAAGCTCAGGATTGCGCTAGTGATGAAGGCAATGCCGCCAGCCAGCCCGTCCATATTGTCGAGTAGATTGATCGCATTGGTGATGCCCACAAGCCACAGGTAAGTTAGCAGAATGTTCGGGATTTGCGCGACCAGGCTGTTGGAGATCTTCGGCGAAAAAAATGTGCTCGTATAACCGAGCAATATGACCAACGTGGCTGCCAGGATCTGCCCGACCAGCTTGGCTGCGGGCGGGATCGGGCGAAACTCGTCATACAGACCGAGAAAGAAGAGCAATACCGATCCGCTGAGAAATCCCCAGCTACTCCAACCATCGTTTTGCTGGGTAATTAGCCCCGCTGCCAGCAGGCACAACCCGAATGCGGCAAAGATACCCACTCCGCCCAGGGTGGGCGTTGGCTGCCGGTGCCACCGATCCTCACGTGGCTGGGCCACGCGACCAAAACGGTAGCTTAGCCGTCGTACCAACGGAATGAATAGCAAACAAAGCAGGAGGCTGACAAAGAAAGGGAGCAGATACCTTATGGCTTGCCTCCCAACTGCTGAATCAATGCTTCTAACGGCTCTCGCTGTCCTTCCGGTGCATTTGCCAGGGCTTGCCGGGCGTAATCGAGCGCTTTTTCTGTCTGACCGATCTGCGAATACAATTGGGCCAGCGCGCCGGTCAGCCGCCACCCTTCAGGGTGATCCGGCCAGAGTTGCATGGCCTGTTCATACGTCATGATCCCATCATCCACCAACCCCAACTGTACCAGCAACCCGCCATAGGCGATCAGATAGCTATAACGGGATTGCGTATTGTAGGGGTCAGCACGATCCAATGCTTGAGCGTAATAATCAATGGATTGTCTAAGGATCTCTTGACGCACTTCTGGGGTTATCTCCGGCTCATTACTTGCAAAGCGGGCTAAATAATCAGCGATTAATGCGTAGGTCCAGTCATAATATGGATCAATTTCCAGGGCACGCTGCAATAGATGGAAGCCTCCCTGTGGGTCAATCATCACATTGAGCTTATGCACTGCCCATTCATCCCATAGTCGAGCGTTATTTGGGCTGAGTGAGGTTGCCTGCGCAAAGTATTTATCGGCCAGCTCAGCCCGTTGCTGCTGTAATGTGGGATCGTCTGTGAATGTAGTCCACAGGCTGTGCAGACGGGCCAGGTTGGCAGTGTGATCGGTGTTAAGCGGGTTGATACGCTGTGCTTCCAATAAATCCTGTGCTGCTTGAGCGATCAAGCGTTCGCGCTCTGCCGCGTTTTGCAGAGACTTGGCTTGCTCAAGGTAGGCGCGACCGAGGAAGAGGTAGTAGTAATCCTCATTGGGGGCCATGTCGCGAGCCCGGTCGTAGATTTCGATCGCTACCGGCCAGTTTCCCGGTCGGGCAAATAAATCACCCGTCTTAAAAGATATGTCCGCCTGGATGACACGCAAATTCGAATACGCGGCGATGCCAACCGCTGCCAGGAAAACGGCGGCTGCCGCGGCCAGGCTGAATG
>MGNS01000068.1:21583-36041 GCA_001795165.1 Chloroflexi bacterium RBG_16_57_11 | reverse complement strand
TGATGATACCGGCCAGGAGGATGGGGTAATAAAACCCAGGACCAAAATAAGGAATAACAGGTATATGTAATAACGCGTCAGAATGTGCTCGGAGCTGACCACCTGCGCCATCACCTGGTCGAGGGTATTCGCCGCGCTACGATTAAGTGCTGCCAGCCCTCCGGCGTGCCAAAGCCAGAAGATCATCGCAACCAGGAGAGATACACCCAGCGAAACAAGGATCATCTTGCCCCATACAGACGATGGCCCGCTTTGGTTCCGGCTATCCGTCGGAAACCGATTGACTTCTGCAACAAGCAGCAGACTTCCGATGATCCAGGTGGTGAGGACCAACGCCAGCAGACCATAGGATGAGCGGGTATCCTTGCCGATCAGGCTGGTAAGCGAGTTCCAAATCAGCGCCACAGCATGTTGACTCCGGCTCAGGTTGGAAATGTAAAGGTAGCCCAAGGTCATCAAAATCACACCAACGAGTAGACCAATTAAAACGGATTGGCGCAACCAGGGCACCAACCACCTGGAAAAATTCAGTGCGTTGGAGTGAGCCGCAGACCGTGTCCCAGACCGGCTGGCAGGTCGTTTCTTTCGACTCTGCCCTCTGGCATCCGCACGGTTGGTAGACTCATTCACAAGAACGTTATTCTCGGAGTCAATGGCTTTTATTGGCGCCTGATCTGAATATAATGGAAGGATATAGCCAACCAGTAACAGCAGTGCTGTGCTGACCCAGAAATAGGTGCGAGTGGAAGCAATGGCGATACCAAAATTGATCTCAACGAAGTGCGCGATGACCGCAGCCACAAGGCCTAATTGCAAATATGCGCGCAGCTTCTCCTGCAAGGAGGCAAATGCCTCTAACCGAAGGGTTAGCGAGACCATAATAAGATACAGGATCACGCCCAAGGTCATACCGAAGGGCAATGCAACACCCAGGTAAGATACACCCTTCCAAATCGAGAAGATAGCCCCTGTAAGCACGCCGCCAAGGATGTAAAGGGTCAAGAATAAGTTGCGCCATTTTACCCCTGGCACCAGCCCCAGCCACTTCAGGCCGTTATAGATGACCGCTCCAAATAGCGCCAGGTAAGCCAGCAACCCGAGCAACCCTGTAATCGCAAGGGAATCCCAGGTCTCGTTATGGGCGCGGTCAGGTGAGGCATTGCGCTTCTCTACTTGAGTTAATTCCGGCTGGTAGAAGCGATTGTATGCAACATACATGCTCTCCGGGCCATAGCCGATTAACGGGCGCAGAATATTGAAAGAATCCCGTCTGCCATCTGGATAATCCAACGGGGTATGTGGTTGGACTAGCTCCGAGGCTCCTTTCCAGATCAGTGTACGCACACGACCTGTTCGGCTTTCAGCGTCTAGAAGCTGTCCCAACCGGCCGAATTCCGGGCGACTGCGCAAGCCCTCCAGCGGGCCGTTCGGGATATTGAGCGTAATCAAAAACCCTGCGGCCAACAACGCCAGCACAATTCCAGCGAACGTCATGCCGCGCTTGCGCCACAAGAGCGAGAGTCCCAGCCAGAGCAAAACCAGGCTGGCGCCCCAGCCAAGCCAGGGGCCGCGGCTACCGCTAAAATAAAGCGCAATCACTTGAAGCGCCAGGATGAAGACATAGCCGGTAGCCCGGATGAAATGAGCAGCATGGTTACCGGTGCTGTGGGTGTTTGTGCCGGGCTTTTCCACGCCTGGGTCAGCCATCAGAGCTTCGAACGATTCCACTACACGCAGCAAAGTGAGCGGGAAGACCATAATTAAGTAGGCAGCGATGAAGATTGAATTGCCCATGTTGGCTGCAATGCGTGCAGACACATCGCCACCCCAGGGGATCGGATCGGCGCCATAATGTTGCAGGATGCCGTAAAGGCTTACCGGCAAACTGGATAGGATCATGACCCCCACCAAACGTTCGACCTGCTCCCTTTGGCGCAGGTTTGCAACCATGGCGAAAAAAATTATCAGATAGGAAAGCGTCGTATAGGTGCCTTGCAATCGCTGGTAGGAGCCCCAAAGACTGGTGGAAGGAGTAACGGAAAAGATAGTTGCCAGGATATAAACGAAGGCTAATGCCAACACTGGGCCAATCAAAGGTATATGCACCAGGCTTTGAAGTGTAGCTTTCACCCCATTACCATCGTGGGGGATATGCTCCCAACGCGCCCCACCCTGTTCGATCAGCTTGACCAGCCAGGCTGCCAGGATGATCAAACCAAGAGAGCGCAGGAGGGTAATTTTATCCGGCTCGAAGATGCGACTGGAATAGACGTTGAAAAAGACCGGGACGACGATGATCGCCGCCAACCAGGCAGCCTCCATAACCCCTTCGGCGTATCGGCTCAGTTTTGTGGGCAAAAGCTTCCTCCGATCAAACTTTACAGGCTATTATATCCAATGTATCCCCAGGGTGGGGGAAGAAGAGATCGCAACGCCTTAGGATCGGCTCTTGTCCAAGGTGAGCAAGGGCGCCGGATCTAACCGGGTGTTTTCTGGCACACATATCACGCCTGGCAGACCCAACTATTGGTGACCAGGTAGCATCTCGCCTTACATCCAGCGACGCCGCAGGCTGGCAAAGCCTAGATCAATGTAACGCCGTTCGAAAATAGCCAGGGAGTCATTCCTGAGCACAACTCCCAGCCAGATACGTGTCCGCTTGAAATCTCGCAGCTTTGCGTATCCATACGCGGCGCGCAGGGCGATCTCGGCTCGCGTCCGGCGTGTCTGACGGCGGATTTGCGATTCGGTCAGTCCCAGTTTCCGACCCAGCTCAGGGTCTGCAAGAACTCTTTCGAGGGTCTTGTACTGTTCCTCCGCATGGGCGGCAGTCTGCCCGACGGTTTTGGAGCCACCGCTCAGGCGAAAATAAGCCACTACCGAATCGACACGCTTGAACCTGGCACCAGCCAGCGCCATGCGGATCCAGTATTGAAAGTCCAGGCCGTAGATCAGGCTCTCGTCAAGCAGACCGACCAGGTCCATGATACCTCTGCGCCAGAACGCTCCAGGCTGGTTGACAATGCACTCGCCGATGACGTGTGCGCTCCCGAACTCAAGCCGGTCTTTCGGCAAAATAGGCGTAGGGATTGACCGGCCCAACTCATCGATACGCTCCAGCCGTCCATATACCACGTCGATCCCCGGCTGGCTTTGAAAGGTTTCCACGGCTCGCCTCACAGAGCCAGGCGCCAATAGATCATCCGAATTCAGCCAACCGAGTATCTCGCCCCTGGCATGCGTTAACCCTTTGTTGATCGCATGCGCCTGTCCGCGGTCAGGCAGCGATTCCCAATAGGCCAGGCGATTATCGTACTGGTGAATGATTGGGACACTTTCATCGGTGGAACCGCCGTCCATGACAATATACTCGATGTGTGGATAGTCTTGCTCTAACACCGAGCGAATCGTCGCTTCGAGAAATCGGCCCTGGTTGTACGAGGGTGTGATGATCGAGACAAGTGGTCCATCGGGCAAGCCGCTCATAGAAAAGCCTGGATTGCCTCCTCCAACCGCTGCAGAAACGTCACCTGTGAATATTCGCTTTGGGCCACGGCACGAGAGGCTTGAGCGGTTTGCTCGAGATGCATTGGCGTCCAGGCGGAAAGCTCGCCAACCAGGCCGGTTATATCTACTACGTTGAACGAGTCGATGTACACTCCAAAACCGTCCACGCTTAACCCACATTCCCGGCTGACCACCGGCACCAGCCCCTGGTTCATACATTCCACCACCGACTGCGACTGGCCTTCGCTGCAAGAAGGCAGGATGGCAAAACCACACTGGCGCATGATCTGGTAGAATAGCCGGGAGCGCGGCTGGACCCAGCCCAGCATGTGGATATTGGGCAGACGATTCAATTCGCGAGCGTACAGCTTACCAAAATGGTGGTCCAGACGGGTGCTGATCCACAAGTGCTGCGGCAGAACGGTGAAGGCTTCCAGTAGCAAATCGAGCCCTTTGTGCACATTGCCTGGGCCAGAAAAGAAAAGGTAATGCTGGCGGCTGGCACCGAACTCCTTCGGACACCAGTCCAGTGTGTCATCATAAAGCGCTACGCCATTGAGCGTGACCACATGATCGAAACCAACATAGGTGCCTTGCGTAACCGGATTACCCAGGCCGATCACACCGTCTGCCAGGCTCAGGGCGGAGTCTTCGTTGTGCCGGATACGACGATCGTAAGGTAACCTGACACCCCGGCGCTGCTCCAAATTGGCAAAGCGGGTTTCTTCCTGAATGTTGTTGTACTGCCAATAACTGGTTGTGGTGAACAGGAGCTTGCGCGCCGATGGTCGCAGCTGACGGCAGATGCGCTCGAAATTCTCCCCGCCATGTCCGATGAAAAGGTCGTAATTCCAGCCTGGGAGCTCGCCCTGATCGCGGTAATGGATCACATCCACGGCATAGCCCAACTTGTTCAAAACCTGGACGATGGCCCAGGCGAGCCAGATATTGGTATGGTTAAAGTAGCGCGGGTCGTCATCAGGGATAAAGAAGGGGTGGACGATATAAGACAGCAGCGCTCGCCGGGCAGGTTTCTTACCGCTTTCAGGCGCCAGATCGCGCAGCACTTCTCGCCGTGGCCAGATGTAGCGCCGATATAAAACCCTTCCACGCTCCGCCTGGCGGCGCAAGGTAATGGTCTGGGCATGGGAGACGAAATCGCGTAGCCCGGCGATGTACTCGCAATTTGGTGAAATATCCTCCAGCCAGTCGATCTCCATCGGAGCCCGTGGAGCAATGTTGCGGTTATGCAACAACCTGGCGCGTAGCAAGTTTGTCAGGCTGCCATGCACACCGGAGAAATCCAGGCCGATGGTGCGCACCAGGCCTTTGACCGGCAACAGGTGTACCTTTTTCAGCCACACCGTCGCCAGGGTGAGGCGCATATCCCAATTGTGCTCCGTCCGCCCGGCGACCATCTGGCGTACGGCGATCGGCACATCCCGACCGGTAACTTCGGGCATGCGAGTCAGGTGATCGAAAAGGCTCTGGTAGTCTTCGAAGAAAGGCCAGACCTCCTCCCAACGATCACGCCAGGTCGCCCAACCCCAGCCGATAAAACGCGCCCCGCTGACCAGCGAATAGGGGTAGTCGTGAAAGAACTCTGGGGGCAGGTGTTGGTAGCCGCCAATGGAAAAGACACGCCTCTCCGGGGCGTAATTCTCCAAAGCCCGGCGCATGAACGTGTAAAAGCCGGGCACAGGCAGGCAGTCATCCTCCAGGAAGATCGCCGTCGAGTAACGCTGCATGACCTTGGAAACCATGTGCGCCTGCGTCCACGATCCGCGGTTCTGCGTGTCAAAATGCAACTCGGTCTCCGCCCAATTTACGCCCTCAGCCAGCGCCTGGCAGGCCAGCACCGCCGGCCGGTCTTCTTCACCGCGCGGCCCATCCACATACACGACCAGACGTGGTAGGCTCTCCGCTTTCAGTGCCGCCAGCACACGGCGTAGCTTGTCGGGCCTGTTGAAGGCAAAAAGGACCACCGGCGGCTGACCGACCCAGGGTATTTCAGCCATCCACAGCTCTCCTGGCACCCAGAGCGTAACACAGCCGCTCGTAAAGCTTGCCGAAGGTGGCAATGCGCTGAAATACTCGCTCATAATAATAATTTTGCGGATAGGGGTAAATCTTACGGTCGCGTAAAACCACACCAAACGAGGCTTGTGTTGCGATGACTACCGGCAGTACCACTAACCCCAGTAAATGTCGCAACGTCATTCGATGCACACCGTCACTAAATGTCAGGTAACCGTATCGGCCCTGAGCAAAGCGGTGGCGCAATTGCCAGGCGAAACGCATTTTTTCCGGGCGCACTCGATGGTGGATATAAAGACGCGGTTCATAGAATATCTGCGTTTCGGGTTTTTCCCGTCTCATACGACGTATGAAAGCGGTCTCCTCACCATAACCAATCTGCTTGCCCTGCATGCCTAAACCGGGATCAAAACCGCCCATTTGCTCAAGCAACCGACGACGGACAAACAGGTTGCCGCCACTCAGGTATTCACCCGAGGAAACAAGCACTCTGGCCTCATCGCCGAGGGTGAAAGTGCCATATTCGTCCTTGAACCAGGCCGGCTTCAGCCCGGCGTAAGATGGATAGAATGGTCCACCAAATAGATCAGGGGAGTGGAGGCGGATCACCTCAGCGGCGATGCAAAGCCAATCGGGTGGAGGTGTCCCGTCATCGTCCAGGTAAGCGATGTAATCCCCGCTGGCCTCTTTCCAACCGCGGTTCCTGGCGTTGGCGATGCCGAGCTGTTCTTCATAGCAATAGCGCAGATTTTTCATGCGTTTTTCAAAGTCCTTCACCACTTCACGCGTATTATCCGTAGAGCGGTTATCGACGACAACCACCTCGTAATCCGCAGTTAACATAGTCTGGTTGCAAACGCTATCCAGGGCTTCGGCTAACAGCTGCGCCCGATTGAAGGTGTAGATACAGACTGTAATCAGCAATTTCATGGCGGCGATTTTGTTTTCATGAACTTTGTAAGACGTTGCTCACCTGTGCAGCTACGATTTTTCGCGTGATCGCAGGTAAGCCAGGGCGAGTCTCCAATCCTCAGACTTGAATCGTCGCAACAACCGCCAACTCCCACCCATGTTCCTGCTACGCAGACCCGCACGCAACGATCTGCCCAGCCAGCGACCGCGCAACCGCCCAACTTCTGCCGCCTCCAATCCCGGAAGGTCCGAGAAGCGGTTAAGTATTTCCAGGAAAGCCTCCGCTAACGGAAGGTCTGCATCGCTCAAGCGTGCCGGAAAATTAAAAAACCATTCACGAAGCTTTTGTACCTGTTCAACCGGCAAAGAGGTGCCTAAGGCGATAAGATTCCTCCGGGCCACACGGCCGGCGTTTTCCTCCAACAGAATCTGGCTCCGTTGGCTGACCTGTCCGGGATGCAGGCGATATTCCACGAGTGGTTCAGAAATGTTGTAACCCTGCCCGTATTCTAACAAGCGTGACCATAGCTCATAATCCTCCGCTGCCTCCATCACAGGATCGTAGCTCAAACGGTTCGATCTCAATACCTCTTTGCGTAACATCACGGATGATTGGGCAAAAGGGCTGTGAAAAAGACAGTGCCAGCGGATCATTGTATCTGAGGCTGGCATCTTATGGGTGGCCAGTGAAACGCCGTGCTCATCGATCACTTGATAGGCTGAACCAACGATCAAAAGCTGTGGAAATTTTAGAATTAAGGCAAGCTGTTGTTCGAGACGCCGGGGTCGAGCCAGGTCATCGGCATCCAACCATGCAAAGACCTCCCCTTGTGCCAGGCTTAATGCGCGATTTCGGGCCTCTGCTATTCCAGCATGTGGCTGTGGATATATCCGTACACGCGGATCGCCATCACCGTAGGTTGTAGCGAGGGCCGAAGTTTCATCTGTAGAGCCATCGTCGATAATGAGCAACTCGAAATGAGTGTAAGTCTGAGCCAGCACGCTTTCTATCGCCGCTCCGATAAATTTCCGGTTGTTGTAAGCTGGCATCAGGACGCTGACCAGGGGCTCAGCTTGCATTGGCACCTCGCTCGGCGCTGTAGAAATACAGTTCTACCTCCTGATGACAGGCTTGCAGGACAAGCTGGTCGTACGTGACGATATTCACACGGAGACCTTGATCGAACCGTTGCGCCAACTCCGCACTGGTATAGGCGTGCACGGTCCCGCTGCGATTGAGGTACTGCTCGGCAACCTGGTTCACCGGGTTGGAGAAAACCACGGACTGTGCAGGGCACAATAGATAAGGCCAATGGTGGAAACGACCGCTATTCTGTGCCATACAGGTCTCGAGCTGGTTGGGATTAGTAAAGCGCTGGCGGTTAAGAAATGGCAACAGGTCGGCGATCCGGTAGACCGAGCTCGACACCTCCAATGGGTAGGCGAAATCCAGCTCACCGTGAGTCCAATCGAAGCACAGCACTCCATCACCAATCGTGGTAAATTCCGGCAAGGGCTGAGGCAAGTCGTGGGTGTAGCAATAATTAATGTTGCGACCCAGGCGTAGAGAGAACCCCAAAGCCTGCGGTTGTTCCTCGAGAGCATCCAGGATATTCACTAGTCTCAAACTGCGCACGAACAGGTTATCATCCACCAAAAATAATACGTACCTCGGTAGTCCGAATCGAAGCAAGGGCTGGCTGAGAAAGCTCAGCCGGCGATGCAGGCGCGCCATACGACGGTAAAGCCGGGTGCCAAAACGAAGATCAGCGTGAGCTGCTAGGAATCTAAGCACATCCTGGCGGAAATGAGCCTGCGGTTGGAAAGAAATATTCGTAAAGGGACGGTATTCCTGAATCAGCTCATTGTACTGGCGTGCGTGCAACGAGCTGGTCGCCCGGTAGAGCACAGCGATCTGCACATCGTTGCCATCCACGCAGTGCAGCAGGAAGGAGCGCAAGGTAGCATCGAGCTGCATCGCACGATCGCGGCTAAATACCAAACCGACAACCGAAGAAATCTCAGCCATCATATGGATCGGTGATTTCGCCCCGATTAAAGCGAATTACCAACAGAACTCGAACACCGGCCTGACTCACCATGATAACAATATCTGTTGACTACCCGTCGATCTGACGAAGATCCATAACTTATTCATCCAGGCGTACAAAGGGGATGTGTGGAGCTAACATGCCCGGACGTGCCATGATCCAATAGGGTGATTTGCTCAGTCCACCGCGCACTTCCAGGCTTAGTGAGGGGGCGTTCACCCCCGGCTGGCTGAGCCATTCCTGAAAGTGCAGGCTCAGGTGCAGCTCAAGGCGATAGCTGCCTTCGTTGAGCAGGTGCCGCGGAAGCCAGGCTAACAGCCGGTTAGCTCCTACCCGGATCGCAGGCCATTCTTCCTGCGGGGTATCCGTGTGGAGCGACCAAAACAGCAAGCCGCCATCCACGGTATAGACAGCGAATCCAACACTCAAGGCGACATTCGGCTGGTCAACCCAGCCTTCAATTAAAACACCCACGGGCTCATCTGACCGGGCTGCCTGGCAGAGCGGCGTTAAATTAGCATCAACCAGGCTGAAGCGCGTGGGGTTGAAATACGGATTCCGGAGGGTGGTTTTTCCGTCCGGGAAAGCCCATTCCGTGTTGGATAGACCCGAGCCAAGATAAGCTGCCACTACCTCACGCGGCGATCCGTGCCGCATCAGCCGTCCCTGATCCAGCCAGATGCATTCATTGCAAAGCTCCTGAACGGCGTTCATCTGATGGCTGACGAAAATCACGGTACGCCCTTGCCCGGCGATGTCGCTCATTTTTCCCAGGCATTTTTTCTGGAAGGCTGCATCGCCAACCGCCAGAACCTCGTCCACCAGCAGTATTTCCGGCTCAAGATGAGCCGCGACGGAAAACGCCAGGCGCATATACATCCCATTGGAGTAGAATTTGACCGGCGTGTCGATAAATTTTTCCACTTCGCCAAAACTGACAATATCATCGAACTTGCGATCGATCTCGGCCTTACGCATTCCCAGGATCGCGCCGTTCAGATAGATGTTCTCTCGCCCGGTCAGCTCGTGGTGGAAACCTGTGCCCACTTCCAGCAGCGAGCCCACCCGCCCATAGAGGTCAACCGTACCCCGCGTTGGAGCGGTGATGCGGGAAAGCACCTTCAGCAGGGTGCTCTTGCCTGCTCCATTCCGGCCGATGACACCGAGCGCCTGGCCTGAAACTAGATTGAAAGATACATCCTCCAACGCCCAGATATGTGGTTGGGTTGCATGCGATGAGCCCATCTGCGATCGGCGAACAACGCGGAGCGGGGCTCGAGCGGCGTTAACCAGCTCCTCTCGCAGCGTGCGGTAGGCAGCGCGCGGACCAATGCGGTAGCGCTTGCCCAATTGCTTTACAGAGATCGCTAGTTGGGTCATGGCGCGCCTAAAGGAGATCGGCGAAGGTATCCTCCATATGACGAAAATATAGCAGCCCACCTGCCAACACCAGTAACGCCACCACCGCCGATATGAGTAGTAGCACTCCAGCCGGTGCTTGAGATCCAAGCAGCGCCCAGCGAAATCCTTCCACTACGCCAACCATCGGATTCAGAGCATACAGCGGCTGCAATCGCTCCGGTACAAGGGTGCTGGAGTATGCGATAGGGGTGAGGAAGAAACCGAGTTGCACTATGAAGGGTATCACATACCGGACATCACGGTATTTCACATTCAAAGCTGCTAACCACAGCCCCAACGATAACGCAGCGATGATTGTAAGCAAAATGAGCAGTGGCAGGATTAAGATACGAAGGGTGAGCGGCATTCCGTAGAACAACATCATACCGAGCAGTACAACGAAAGCGATGGAGAAATCCACTAATCCTGGAAGCGCGGCAGAGACCGGAATTACAAGCCGAGGGAAATATATCTTGGCGATCAGGCGCTGGTTATTTACCAGGCTATTGCTGGATTCAGTCAGGGCAAATGCAAACAGCTGCCAGGGTAACAAGGCAGTGTACGTAAACAGAGGGTAAGGTAGACCATCGGAAGGCAAACCGGCCAGGGCGCCGAAGAACACGCTGAACACCACCATGGTCAGGAACGGCTGGATCACTGCCCAGGCCGCGCCCAGCCAGGTCTGCTTATAGCGAACTTTGATATCCCGCCAGACCAGGTAAAAGAGGAGCTCCCGGTACTGCCAAACATCACGCAGAGCGGGGGTAGCCCAACGACCGGGCGGCTCGATGTGCGTATGAACCAGATGCGTCAGACCTTCGTCCGCGCCAGGGAGGGGCGAATTAACAGCCACAAATATAAATTATACCTTTCTATATACTTGCACGGTTGGAAAGAACCTCACGGGCCATCTCGATTAACTCCCGGCGCTCCACCCAGTATATCAAGCCAATATAAAGCGAGAGAAAAACCAGACTCTGGATGATCAAAATGGTCCAATCAGCCGTCCCCTCCAGGAATAGGCGATCCACGACAAAACCAGCGCCGATACCCAGAACCAGGGCCGAAGTCGGCACCGCAAACAAGCGGACCAGAGAGATATCTACATGCTTACGCACATGATGCAAGAGCAGGGCGATGCCGACGATTAGCATAAGATCCACTGCTAGAGCCACTCCAATGATGCCGAAACGCGGGCCGAGTATGAACAGACCTGCGCCAAGCACCAGCAGCTGCACCAGGCGCACCAGGCTAACTTTTTCCGGCTCGCCAACGGCGAAAAGCAGATTTGCGATCGTCAGCTTGATTGGATCAAACAACGTGTAAATCAGCATGAGCTGGAAAGTCGTCACCATCGGGAGCCAGCGCTCCCCAAGGAAGATGCGGATGAATTGAGGAGCGATCAGCGCAAGCCAACCTGCCAGCAGAAAGCCGCTTCGCACGAGCAGGCTGTTCACCTGAAAAAAGGCGCGCGAACGTCGAGGGCGATCGAATTTCAACTCGGCGTACATGCCCAGCGATACAGTGTTCACAGGCTTTCCCAGGAGCAGACGTGGGTAGATCGCAAAGCGGTACGCCCTGGAATAATAGCCCATTGCCGTATCGCCAAGATACAAATTGGTCCACAGGTCATCCACGTGGTCTAGAGCCGCTCCAAGCGTAGTGCCTATGGTCGTCCGATAGCCAAAATGCAGGAAGTAGCGCACGGATTCCTTATCCCAAGCCAGGTGAGGCTTCCAAACCGGCTTCCATAGGTATAGGAGAATGGTAAACAGGATGGTTTGTACGAGAGGCGCCACCAGCAGAGCCCAGATCGAGCGGGTTACGGCGGCGATCCCGACAGCCAGCAGGAATACCAACACGGCTTGGAGAATTTCGATCAGCGCCAGGCGCTTGTGTTGTACCCGGCGGATGAGCAACACATTTCCGGACATCGCTACGCGCAACCCCCAGCCCGATAGCGCCAGGACGATCAGCACCTGGCGACGCAAATCCATGAAAAAAATCACTGCCATACCACATAACAGGAACGCACCCAGGGTGAGCATCAACAGCCGCAAGCTGAAAAATATGGCCATTGTATGCTCTTCATCCTCAGTTTCTGGGACCCGGTGGGTCGCCGCCGCCCCCAGACCGAAATCAAAGAAGGCGTAAACCAGCTCGGTAAGGGCAGCTACCCCGGCGAATATGCCGAAAGTGTTTACCGACAACAGGCGCGCCAGGAGCACGCTTTGTAAAAAGCTAATTGGTAGGGTAAGCAGGTTGGCGGTGGTGTTCCAGGTAAGTGAGTCGATCGCCCGGCGCGCCAGATTACTGGCAGGTGGGATCGGAGTGTCGGTCTGCCTGTCCACGCGTGCCAGTATAGCACGAAAGTGTTATACTCATTTCGTGTTTCCTCACGCACACCATATCGTGATCGACGGGCGCATGATCCTGCCGAATATGACGGGCGTTGGGCGTTACCTGATAGGATTGTGCAAAGGATTGAACGATTTACCAGGGGAAGAAAACATCGAGCTGTGGCTCCAATCCGGACTACCGGAGGAGCATTCTGCCTGGAGACTGGATCATGGTCGCATACGGATCCGGCCGATTCCAGCGGCGCATTTGAGCCTGCGTGGCCAATGGGAGCTGCCAGCCGCGCTGCGCCGTCTCCATCCCGACCTGTTGCATTACCCTCATTTCGATCTGCCGTGGCTGTCCCCCGGGCGGGTGGTCGCAACACTGTACGACCTCAAATATATCGCTCGCCCGGATTTCTTTCCTACATCCCACTGGTTGCGCCGTTGGATCATCCAGAGCATGACTCGCCATACTTTGCGGCGCGCCAGCCGGGTGATCGTCCCATCACAGAGCACCGCAGATGATCTGGTCGCTCGTCTGAAAGCGGAGCAAGATAAGCTGACCGTTATCCCATTAGGGGTGGACGAGAGCTACTTTATTCCAATCGAGCCCGGCGCGATCACTCAAATCCGCCGCCATTATGGTCTGGAGGGACCGTTTGTGTTTTTCGTCGGCGAGCGCCGCCCGCATAAAAACCTGGATGGCCTGCTTCGAACCTTCGACATTTTCCGCCACCGCGCCGTCAGCAATTATCACTTGGTGATTGCCGGTCGAGCTTATCCGGGTTATAACCGGCCGGAGCAATTTTCACAGACTCTGGGATTGTCCGGTCGTGTCCATTTCCTCGACGATATACCCGATATTGACCTGATTGCACTTTACCAGGCTGCAGATGCTTTTATATCGCTCTCTCTCTATGAGGGCTTCGGCCTGCCAGTATTGGAGGCAATGGCATGTGGAACTCCGGTGGTGGCGTCGAATGTCACCTCCCTGCCGGAGGTAACCGGGGAGGCTGGCTTGAACGTTCCACCTGACGACCCTGAGCAGGCCGCCACGGCGCTCCTTCAGATCATCCCGGGCGGAGAGATGCGCGAGGCGAACATCGCCTTGGGGTTGGAGCGAGCCCGTCGCTTTACCTGGAAACGCTGCGCCCAAGAGACATTGCAGGTTTACCGGGAGGCTCTTGGCTCATGAATGAGCCTCATCCCACCCCAGTATTGCATGTCATTACCCGGTTGATCATCGGTGGAGCCCAGGAAAACACACTCTTCACTGCTACCCTGTTGGACCCGGCACGCTACCGCCTCGAGATAGCTTGTGGTCCGCAAACCGGCTCGGAAGGCAGCTTGATCGAAGAGGCGCGAGCGCAGGGCATTCCGCTGACAATCATGCCAGATCTTTTTCGGCAGGTCAGCCCCCTTCATGACGTGAAGGCGCTTATCGCATTATCACGCTTCATGCGTCAAGGCGGTTTTGCCATTGTGCACACTCATAGCTCCAAGGCCGGCATACTGGGGCGACTGGCGGCCCGCCTGGCAGGTGTGCCAGTGATCGTCCACACCGTCCACGGTTGGAGTTTTCATGATTATATGCTACCAGCCACCCGCCGGTTCTATATCCGGCTCGAACGGTGGATGGCGAGTTTTACAAATGCCATCATCGTCGTTGCAAGGAATGACATCGAGAAAGGATTACGGGCGGGCATCGGCCACCGTAAGCAGTATCACCTGATCCGCAGCGCCATCCCGCTCGACGAATTCGATCCGAAGCGGGCTGATCGGGGCTTAATACGGCGAGAGCTGGGCCTGGCGCTTAACGCACCGGTGATCGGCACAGTCGGACGGTTGACAGCCCAAAAGAATCCGCTGGATTGGATCCGAGTAGCGGCCAGGATTGCGCGTTCCAGGCCTGGGGCTCATTTTTTGATCGTGGGGGATGGGCCGATGCGCCCACAAGTCGAGGCTTTGATTGACCAGGAGGGCCTGACCGGGCAGGTCATCCTGGCCGGCTTACGCCGTGATGGCCCGCAATTGCTGGCCGCGATGGACATCTTCATGCTGGCATCCATGTGGGAGGGGCTTCCACGCACCATCCCGGAGGCGCAAGCGATGAGCCTGCCGGTGGTCGCCAACCGGGCCGACGGCACCATCGAAGCGATCCAGGATGGCCTGAGCGGATATCTTTGCCAACCTGGCGATCTGGAAGGC
>MGNS01000068.1:21152-21574 GCA_001795165.1 Chloroflexi bacterium RBG_16_57_11 | reverse complement strand
GGGCAGCGCGCGTAATCACCCTGATAGATCATCCGGCGTTGCGCGCCGAGATGGGCCAGCGCGGCCGGTCTGCAGCCCTGGCAGAGTTCGATATTCGAATGATGATCGTGGGAATTGATCGGTTATATCAACAGCTTATGAAAAATTGAGCTTATTCGTCCGCCTGGCCAGCCAGACGCTGTACGATGTCTTTTCGGAGGACATGACGAAAGATTTTTTCACTACGAGCCTCCAGCTCACCAGCTACGCTTTCCCCATAGCGCTCTTCTAGCAGTAAAAGCAAGGCAGATTTCCCCGGTTGTAGCGCGCTTTTCAGCTCATCAAGGAAAGCGTCCTCAAAACCCAGGTCGGTCTTGGCTGCCAGAACACCGCCGGTGGCCGCACCGGCTACCGCACCGACCACCGCTCCCCCCGGCCCCGCC
>MGNS01000068.1:19320-21145 GCA_001795165.1 Chloroflexi bacterium RBG_16_57_11 | reverse complement strand
AATCAACCCGCCAACCAGCGCCCCGAATAACGAGCCACGCCCGGCGCCCACATCTTGGTCTTCTTTGACCGCGGTTCTGCCATTGAAATCCTTAGCGATGGCGGCCGCGTTCATCAACCGGCCAACGCCGTACGCCTGGCTCATTTTGAGCCAATCGAGCGTTTCGGCTGCCAGGTTATCGGCAGGAAAAACCGCCAGGATGAGCTCAACGCCATCTATGGAAGCGGTATTCATCATTCGCTCAATGGCCGCAGGTTGCGCAGGAGCCACCCGCGCATCCTGAACAGGATGGAGCGTTACCCGCGACAACCCGCCCGCCACTGGAGGCAAAGAATAGCGAAAGCAGGCGTGAAGTGTGCTCGCTCTCGCATTTCCGGCAGGCGACCGATGCATCGGCGTCCTTCATCGGGCGCATGAGCTCAAAGCGCTCCTTACAATCCAGGCAAACATATTCATAAATTGGCATTACACACTTCCTCCAGGTATGATTATACAACACATCACTACAGGCATTATAATCTTCTCACCCGATGCGCACCTTCCTGGCTCTTACCTGGGTGGCGATCCAGCGCCAGTTTGCCTACCGCGCCGCAGTGATGGCCGGGTTGGCGACCAATATATTCTTTGGCCTGCTGCGGGCGGCAGTCATGGTGGCGATGTACGGCAACCAGACCCAGGTAAACGGTCTTACGCTGCAGCAGGCAATCACCTTCACCGGCCTGTCACAAGCCAGCATAGCCTTCCTGAGCCTGTTCGGTTGGCTGGAGATCGTCTATTCAGTCAACAGCGGGCAGGTGGGCGCCGACCTGCTCAAACCGATGAGTTATTTCGGTCTCTGGATGGCGCAGGACCTTGGGCGTAGCCTGGTAAACCTGGCATTGCGCGGATTCACCATCATGGCGTTCTACGCGCTGGTGTTCGATATCACCGTCCCGTCCTCGCCTGGGCAGTGGATAGCATTGGTTCTGACATTGATCTTCGCGTGGATGACCAGCTTCGCCTGGCGCTTCGTGATCAACCTGTCGGCCTTCTGGTCGCCGAATGCAGGTGGCTTCTGTCGTTTGTTCTTCGCCCTGAGCTGGTTCCTTTCAGGATTTTTTATGCCGCTGCGCTTCTTTCCGGATTGGTTCCAATGGCTATGCTATCTGACACCCTTCCCTCAGATGATCAACACGCCGGTGGAGATCTATCTTGGCGTCCTAAGTGCCGCCCAGACCGTCCAGGCGCTAACCACCCAGGCGGCTTGGGTTATCTTCCTGGTCCTCTTAGGCCAGATTGTTCTGATGGCAGGCGTGCGCCGTCTGGTAATCCAGGGAGGTTGAGATGTTGGCTGGCCTTGATCTTTATCGCCGCCTGATCTCGATCAAGATCCGCGCACAGATGCAATATCGCACTTCATTTATTCTAGATGTACTTACCACTGCCCTGGTCAGCGCAGTCAGCTTCCTATCCATCGCACTTGTGCTGCAGACCTTCGACGGCATCGGCGGTTGGAGCTTGTGGGAGGTGGCTTTTTTGTTTGGCTCGGTGGAGCTGGCCTTCGGTGTGATGGATCTGCTCTTCAGCGGCTTCGACCCACCCTTCTTCGGCAATCACGTGCGCCTGGGCAGCTTTGATCAAATGCTGCTAAAGCCTGCCAATATCTACATCCAGGTATTTGGCTCAGAGTTCGTGCTGCGCCGATTGGGGCGCATTATCCAGGCAGCGATCATCTTCGGGCTGGCGTTGTCCAACCTGGAGATCGCCTGGACACCGTTCAAGCTGGCCTACCTGCCGATCATGCTGGTCAGCATGGTAGCCTTCTTTGGCGGGCTGTTCATTATCG
>MGNS01000068.1:0-19306 GCA_001795165.1 Chloroflexi bacterium RBG_16_57_11 | reverse complement strand
GGACAGTCGAATCGATCGAGGTGGTCAACATCTTCACCTATGGCGGCACCGAGATGATGTCCTACCCGATGAGCATCTACCCGGAATGGCTGCGTAACTTTTTCACCTTTATCATCCCGGCGATCTTTCTAAACTACTATCCGGCGTTGTACTTCCTGGACAAGCCCGATCCACTTGGAATGCCATCCTTTGCCCCTTTCCTGGCGCCCTTCGTGGGCGGCGGTTTTCTTGTATTAGGGCTGGCTTTCTGGCGTTTTGGGCTGGCGCACTACCAGAGCACGGGAACGTAATGTATAAAAAACCCCAGGGGTCTCGGAGACCCCTGGGGTTTATCCAGAATGAGGCTATGAATCCGATCATTTCTGTCCACAACCTGCATAAGCACTTCCAGATCGCCGTCCATCGCCGGGGGATGTTCGGCGCGTTGCGGAACCTGTTCAGCCGCGATCGCCGCTGGGTGCGTGCCGTGGACGGGATCAGTTTCGAGATCGGCCGCGGCGAGCTGGTGGGCTACCTGGGTCCAAACGGGGCGGGCAAATCCACCACCTTGAAGATGCTTACGGGTCTACTGGTGCCGACGAGCGGAGACCTGTTAGTCAACGGATACCTGCCCTGGCGAGAGCGTCAGACCTACGTGGGTAAGATTGGGGCGGTCTTTGGCCAGCGCACCACACTGTGGTGGGACCTGCCTGTGATCGAGTCGCTGGACATGCTGCAACACATCTACAGCATCCCGCAGGCGCGTTACCGGACCAACCTGGACGAGTTCCGCAAGCTGCTCGAGCTGGACGAATTCCTGAACACCCCGGTTCGCTCGCTTTCATTGGGCCAGCGCATGCGCGCCGACCTGTGCGCGGCGCTGCTGCATAACCCGCCGCTGCTGTTCCTGGACGAACCGACTATCGGACTGGATGTGGTGGCAAAGGAGCGCATCCGCCAATTCATCCAGCACATCAACCGGAAACGTGGCACGACGATCATCCTAACCACCCACGATCTTTCGGATGTGGAGAAGCTTTGCGAACGAGTGATGATCATTGACAAAGGAAAACTACTATTCGACGGTCAGCTCGACAACTTACGCCAGCGCTTTGGTGGTAGTCGCCAGTTGATCGTAGATTTCGCTGAAGATTACGCCAATGTCAGCGTGGATGGCGCTCAGGTGACGGGGCGCGACGGTAGCCGGGCTACCTACACCTTCGAACGGAGCGCAATCAGCGCTTCCGAACTGATCAGCCAGGTCTCAGAGCGTTTCCGCATCCGCGACCTGGAAGTGCAGGAGCCAGAGATCGAGGAAACCGTTCGCAGGATTTACGAGGAGAGGCTGCTGGGGTGAAATGGTTTATGAAACGGACTTCTGCGAAAAAAACCTGCCTAGAATTTCTAAGAATCTATGGTTTGATGGATATCTTTCCATAATCTTTTAACGAAGAAACGTCAAAATCATATGCTTTGAGATAATCTACAAAGAGATTGAAAGCTCGTTCTTCGCCGATGAGATCGCCTTCTCTACATGGAGAGGTGTGTGCATCAATTTCTCCGATGTCCAGAATGTGATCGAGGAGCCATAGCTGATCCCACCTTTGGCAATTGATGCTTGATATAGTACTAAACTGGTAAAACGGAGGTGCAACTTTTGCCTGATCCGTTTGGAGTAAGCTATCTCCGTTTGATACTAGCAAAAAGTTAGCGTTCATGGCGGTTATGATCGGTCGTTGGGTCGAGCCAATCTTATAGAGTGATTCGCCATCCATCCATTCAGGTTTGTTCAATCCCAGGAAATCAAGTATTGTCGGCGCGATATCCATATTCTGGACATTCACCTTGATGACGCCAGTATGGGCTCCGTGCGGGAAGCGTATGAGCAGGGGAATTCTTTGAAGACTATCCCATTTTTTGCCGTGGTCGCTTCCGATGATGATGATCGTATTCTCAAGTAATCCCTTTCGAGTCAGCTCTTTGATCATCATACCAATCGATTTATCAAAACCCCGAATACTATCGTCGTAAAAATCCACATTCCATGGTTCCTGCTGGTTTACGTCTTGACCAGACGAATAAATTTGTTTTTCCGGGTGCCATAGCGGTCCATGCGTGCCCATCAAGTGAATATGGATGAAAACCGGGTTGCTTGATGTTTCCAGCAGTTTAAGCGACTTACGGATTTTCACCAAATCCGCGATTCTTTTTGCTGGCTGTGTCACCTGAGAGTAAGGATTCTCCGTGTCAGCGATATAGAAAATGTGGCCGAGACGCTCCACCAGGCGTTGGTATAGCTCATGAATAAAATTGGCCTCATTGATTGGCATGAAGTGGTTAAATGTGGAGATGCTCCCAATTTCAGATACATCTCGTCCGTTAATTATGTCAAAACCATCCAGAACGTTTTGGGTTAAAGTGTCTGAGTAATGGGGCATAGTAAATTGGGCATTGTAATAGCCCAAGGACTTCAAGATACCGGGCAAATGCTGATAAGCATCGGCGCCGCGTAGAACATCCGGCGGATACAGGACCCTTGTTCTAAAAGGTGATTTGCTCGTATATAAGGAGACCAGCGACCCCGTGGTGGAGCTTGCATTTGCAAAGGCGTTCTCAGCAACTAACGATGATCGGGCTAGTTTTTCAAGATTAGGTGTCGTTTTGCGTTCATAACCGTAAACGGATAGATTGGTGGCAGATAATCCGTCGGTCGTGATTATGAGAACATTTGGCCTGCTACCGGATGCAAATAACTTTATAGGGTTCCGCTGGTGTTGATTGAATACTCGATAGGCGACGATCGGAGCTGGAGCCAGAAAAGACAGGACCAGCCCAGAGATTACAACTTTCTGAACTAGGGTTGATGAACGGGTCCAGGTGATCTCTCCGATCTTTCTCGTGACATAGAACCACCACAGGGCAACCGCAATCAAAAACAAAACCCCATAGATCCCACGAATCCATGTTTGTGACGTCACAATACCGAAGGAGAAGACTGTATATGTGAAATTATCAACCAATAGCAAAGAAAGAGAGCCCAGGATTACACCTGGAAGGATTGCACAGATGGCGATCAATCGAAACACATGCTTCCGTACTAAAGGCAGCAACCCGATCAAAGCGAATGGAATCAACAAAAGGGCGGACATCGAATACAACAACAAACTCGATAACAGTAGGATTTCAAGTTTGCTTGGTAATCCTAGGGCGCTCATAAAAGATGGTTTCGTAACGAGAAACAACCATTCAAAGAAGCCGTAGGCGAAGGCCGCCAGGAATGTCAACAGGAACAGATTTGACCAAGGAGACCTGGAGGTTGGCTCAACTTTTAAAAACACGTGCCTCGATTTTGTCGCGATAATTTCCGAGAGGCTTGGCAATAAGAAATTCTTTCGGGAAAGGGCAGAGAACCTGAAGATGCTGCATAATCTGCTAGCTGAGGGCGCTATTCTATCATATATCTCAAAACCTTACTTCCGCAACTGCAGGCAGCGTTTTTACTGATTTCAGCTAACTTGGAACACCTATGAACACAGACAAGCGTCAAGAATAACAATTAACACATGCAGATCCGTGTTTATCCGTGTCCGAAAAGCCTAATTAACTTACAAGCCTGTAAACGCTTGCTTCATACGGGCGCAGCTCAATCCGCCGAATGTCATCCCAGGGATCTACGGCGTAATTGCTGATCAACAGCATACTGCCGGGGAAAGTGACCTCGCCCGGCAGCTCGAAGACCGTCGCAATCTTTGAGAAGTTCAAGACTACCGCTAACCGGTCATCCTCCAGCGTGCGGGTGAAGACTTAGATCTGCGGGTGATCGAGTCGCTGGACTTTATGCTGCATCAAAGGCCGCAATTGCAGCTGGCAAAACCTGCGTGACACGATGACCTGCAGCGGGCAAACAAACCAGGATGGCGCTGATCACTTCATCCCGTGAGGCGCGGGCCTGCCTGGCTGTTTGAACATGAAAGGGAACCCCTCTTTCTAGGCCCAGCGCGGCAAGCACGGCCAGATAAGCCAGCGCAGCCGTCTTTTTGTCCAGGACACTGGCACTCGCCAGGCTCTGAACCACCGAGCTCCACGCCTGGGCGCGTTGTGGAGCTTCGCTCATGAAGGTTCTAAATGCATTACTGATCAGAGAGGGTTGGTCGCTCATTTTCTCTCCTTTCGGATGACGATCTTATCAATCAATTTGGTATTTCACTAGGACGTTTTTATCACCACAGCCGGTAAACGCGCGCTTCATAGGGACGTAGCTTAAACCGCCGGATGTCCTGCGCCGCCTCGATAAGGTAGTTGCTAATCAGCAATTCGTTGCCAGAGAAAACGATCTCACCTGGCAGCTCGAAAACCGTCACATATCGTCGTTGGGCGATTTATACACCGGGCTGAGCCACACGACATTGTTGCCTAACTCCGCGAGGTAATCCAGCTTTTGAAGGATGCCGCGCAGATCCCCAATCCCATCGCCGTTGCTGTCAGCGAAACTGCGCGGATAGATTTGATAGACGACGCTTTCTTTCCACCAGGCTGTACGCATGTGTTTAATCCTTTCATAAGATCACTGGCAGTCCAAGGTAGTCACCATAGCGCTGTGCCGCCAGGGCGACAGCCTGATTTTCTGCTTTGGTTAACATTCTGAAGTAATTCGTCTGGATGACTACTACATCCTTTCTGAGTGTGCGCTTCCAACTACCCACGATTTGGCCATCGACCATGATGACATAGCTTAAGGCATTACCCAATGCGGCTAGTTTAACCCCAACCTCAATTTCTCCTATCGCACTGCGATCTTTGTAGCCAGATATATATTCGTCGTAAATGGACAACAGATACGCGGTCGGGGAATCAAGGTTTAAAGATGGTGTAGATGGCGAAAACCAATGGTATTTACCATCAATCACTTCCTGTTGCAACCGGTAACTGACGGCTTCCAGACCATGCCTGGCATCGGTGATGGTTAACCCTGACCATTTCGCAAAGTCATGCACAGTGGCCGGCCCGCGGCTCAAAAAGTATCGGTGGGCTAACTCGGCCAGTGCTTCCGTGCGTTCGAGGGTCATGGCTTGCGGGGCGCGTTCTTCCAATAACGCATAGGTGAATTGTTTTCCACGCCGTGCACCACTACAAACCAGGCCGTCCAATTCGGCGGACATCATGATGTAGCCTAATCGCAATCCAT
Organism: Chloroflexi bacterium RBG_16_57_11; assembly: GCA_001795165.1. Lineage (GTDB taxonomy): Bacteria > Chloroflexota > Anaerolineae > Anaerolineales > UBA4823 > RBG-16-57-11. The sequence continues at coordinate 14,142 of MGNS01000068.1, read as the reverse complement.
TATTAGTCGCAACTCCGTCTTGCTGGAGAACATCCCCCAATTCATTGCGGGTAAGGTGTCGGCCGTTTCGCAGTGCTCTGTCCAGCACAGTCATACAACGCTCAAGGACAGCCCTGTCCAATTCTAACTTATGATACATGTAAGCGTTGACTGCATGCACGCGTGGCGCTGTGAGGGCCAACAACCAACGGATATCGTCTGGTGTTACGAAATGCCAGGTAGGTCGAAGCAGATGGGTGCGAAGGATAGATCCATCCGTAAAGGCTTGGTCTAGGTCGTCATCCGTGACACCATGCAACCGCAGTCCGAGTGCCCATTTGGCGCCTGCATAATCTTGGGCTTGAACGGCGGCCAGCCATCCTACCACCTCTCTCGGTGTTCTGAGGGGAGCTTCACTGATGCACTGATTACGGAGCCGCAGGCGCACAATGTCTAAACGTTTCATTGTTGCTCAATGAAAGGCAATACAGCAAAGGCGAGGATTATTTGTCAGACACAGCTCACAAGGGAGCGATCAACCAGCGTCCATAGGCGACGAAAGCGGCAAGAGCAAATAGGATCAGGCTGACCCAAACCTTGGGGGATTCACGTGTGGCGATGTGGAAACCAATCGACAGCAGCAGCATCCCGGCAAGCAACGCTGCCGCCCAAGGTACTAGCCAGGAAAGCGACCCGCTCACCGCTGGTAAGACCAAGCTGAGGCCACCCAGAAACGTAACCAGGGCAACCAGCATCAGCAACGGCTGTGCGGGCGTCCCCAGCTTCTGTTTCGCCAGCTGCATTTCGGTATTTTCCCTTCGCAAGCCATGCGTGTATGCCACAGAGATAAATTTGATGCACAAGATAGTTTGTAAGATCCATAAGATAGTTCCCATCATACACCATGCCTTATCGGTGGATTTTACCGACCTTAGCCAGAAGCACAGCGCTCACTGCGATCGAAACCGCCCCCATCAGAAACAGCCCCGAATAGCCCCACCAGGCGCCTGGGCGGGCGTTGTTCAACAGATCAATGAATGGGCCCTCCAGGCGTCCGAGCGCGCCCGCCCCAGCCGTCGCCAGGTTGGTCAAGCCCATGAACTTGCCCGCTTCGGCAACCGGCGCCAGCTCATTGAGCAAGGCCCAGTTTGCGGTCAGGAACAACCCGATACCCACTCCAAGGATGGTGCCGAAGACCAGCACCGCAGCAGGTGTGCGCGCCAACAACATCGACAGGCAGCCTAAACCCCCGACAGCGCAGGCCAGGTATGACATGCGGGTATGTCCTAACCGGTCGCCTAACCAGCCGCCTGCCAGTGCAGCAAAAATCAAGGCAAGCGTGATGGATGCCAGCAAGTCCCCGGTCAGCTTGACCGGATTTTCTGCCTTCAGCACATCACGCAGGAAATACAAGGCAAACACCTGGATGCCATAAATCGCCAGCAGGAAGAACATCCGGGAAGCGACCAGCCAGGCGAAACGGCTGTGGGTATGCCAGTCGATTCGGAAGGCTTCAAAGAGAGACTGTTTTGTTGCCTTGTCAACACGCACTGAGGGCTGCTCATGCACACCGATGATCGTCACCGCCGCGCTGACCGCCAGGATCGCTACCACCAGGCCGATCGCAGAGATCGGATGGAGCGCTTGAGGATCAAGCACTCGCCCAACGATCAGCGCTGAAGCGACCAAACCGGTCATATCCATCAGGTTCTTGAACCCGCTGGCTCTGCCGAGCTGATCTTCCGGCACCTGGTCGGGCAACAAGCCTTGCAAAGGCCCGTGGGCGAGGTTCGAGCTGACCTGCAAGCCGAAATAGCCGAGCGCCAGCCAGGCCAACCCACCCGCCCAGGCCAGCACCGCCAGGAATACGAAATCAAAAGCTGTTCCCAGCAGGATCAGCGGTCGCCGGCGACCCAACGGGGACACCCACTGGTCGCTGATCGCACCCGACACCGGTTGGACGATCATGGCAATGACCAGACCTGAGAAGGTCAGCAGACCCAGGTAGGTGTTTTTAAACGAATCAGGTACCAGCAGCAACAGGACGGCCGGCAGGATAATCACATGCAGGCTGTTCCACATGAATGACAGCCCAACCCAATAGGCGTTCAACACAAGCAGATCAAGGAGGCGCCGAGGTTTTGTCATTTTTCCAACAATTCCTGAATCTTCGTTCGCACGACCTGGCGAGCCCAGACATCGCGCGCCTTGCGGCTGGTCACCAGTGGCGGTGTAAGGTGGTAAGCCTGGCCAAAATTCAGGCAAAATTGGCCGTTCGCTTCGAACGCTCCCACCGGGAGCACGGCCATGCCAACCCCAGCCAGGTGTAACATCAAGCGTCCCAAACCGGGTGGTAACTCTGTGACTTCACCGGGTGAAGAAAAATCACCACCTTCTGGCGCCAGCCCGATCACCGGGCAATCCGCCTTCCTGGCATAGCGTACGATTTCCAGAACCGCCTGAGCCCTGAGCCCCGCTTCCTCCGGCCTCGGTGGCATTGGCGGCATCCGGGTAAAATCGTATACCGCCGCGGTTCGCTTCAGGATCCAGGTGCTTACCGGTGTGATTGTCCAGCTTCGCAGCTGGTCCGCATAACGCCAGGCGGATGTGACGATCCAATGCAGCTCGACTTCCAGCGCCGCGCTGACCCCAAGCGCCAGCCACCAGGCCTGGAAGCCAGGACGGGTGTAATGGTTGACAGTTATTACACACGGGCCAGGGATTTTCGCCTTCCCGATTACTTTCAGCGGCGGACTTAGCTTATCGATCTCCGCAATGGCATCGCTTCTGAAAGAGCGCTGCTCGCCACGCAGGCTTGCCAGGGAAAGCAGACCGGCCATCCGCCACGGAAAGGGATAAGGATTGGACACAGCTGCTTGATATCGTCCGGCGATTTCTCGGATTTACATATCAACAAATTAATTCTATAAGGCTACCACTTCCGCAGGAAATCCACCAGGAGTCGCACACCGAAACCAGTAGCGCCGAGTGAATTGTAAGGCGTCTCCAGGATTTTCTTGGTGATCAGCGCCATACCGGCCATGTCCACATGCGCCCAGGGGTAGTCGGTAAATTCCTTGAGGAAGATCGCCGAACCGCCAACACCACCGTAGCGCCCGCCACTGTTGAGCATATCCGCCACCAATGATTTGATCTTGGCTTTGTAATCATCCCAAAGCGGCAGCGGCCACAAGCGCTCGCTTGTCGTTACGCCACTGGCGACCAGTTTTGCCTGCAGCCACTCGTCCGTGCAGAAGATGCCCGCCGCCACCATCTCGCCCAGGGCGATCACGCACGCCCCGGTTAGAGTGGCCAGGTCGACTACTGCCTTGGGCTGAAATTGATGTGCATAAACCAGGGCGTCTGCCAGGATCAGCCGTCCTTCGGCGTCGGTGCTGATTATTTCGATGGTCTTGCCATTACTTGCGGTGATGATATCCCCCGGATGGTAGCCATTGGCGTCGGGCATATTCTCGGTGCAGGGGGTGATCCCGATCACCCGCAAAGGCAGGTTCAGGAGGCCAACGACATGCATGGCGCCCAAAACGGCCGCCGCCCCGGCCATATCTGACTTCATCTCCTCCATCTTCTCCGCTGGTTTTAACGAAATGCCGCCGGTGTCAAAAGTGATGCCTTTCCCCACAAGCACCACCGTATCCAGGTCGGTCCGGTTGGCGTTATGTTCCAGCACAATGAAATATGGCGGCTCGCCAGCGCCCTTGGCCACCGCCAGGAAGCCGCCCATCTCGCGCTCGGTAGCCCACTCCCGGTCACCCACGGTCAACGTCATCCCGTGAGCCTCGGCGATCTTTCGTGCAGCCTCGGCCATACGGGTAGGCGTGGCGATGTTGGGCGGCAGGTTGACCAGATCGCGCGCCAGGAACACCCCGTGTATGATCGATTCGGCAGCTCGAACCCCAGCCTCGACCTCTGCCAGCCTGGCTGGATCGAGCTCCACAACTGTCAATGCTTCAACCTGGTTGGCTGGCTCACGGTGCTTGGGTGCGTCGAAGCGATACAATCCCAGCAGCGAGCCTTCGGCGACTGCCTGGGCAGCTTCTTCCAGACCCAGTCCGCCGACCCCCGCTCCGTGGACGATGGTGGCAACAGTTTTGGTGTTCAGCTCACGCGCCCGCTTGATCGCCGTTGCTGCAGCCCGGCGCACGACCTCCAGGTCTAAGGATTCTGGCTTGCCCAGGCCGACCACCAGAACCCGCCTCACCGGGATCGCACCGCGCGGGTAGAGCACCGCCACCTCGCCTGCCTTGCCACGCAGATCGCCCTCGGCAATCAGCTCGCTGATCGCACCTCCCAGCGCACGATCTACGGCACCGGTTGCACCTTTGGGCTCGTTCACGCCCTCGAATAAATTGACAATGATCGCATCGACCACAGAAGAAACGATATCGGCTGCTTTTATGGATAGTATCATTTACATCTCTCCAAATATTTTTCCTGATGGATCCAAATTTGACGATAGGTGGGACATCCTCCGCCTGGTGTTTTTCTTTGAGATTACGATTCAATGAGTCCAGCCCAGGCCGATTCTCCCACGCTCAACCTCCACCTTTTGGATAGCCACATCAACTACATCGCCCACTTTCAGCGCCACTCCTGGCGGGATCTGAGAGCGATGCAATAGGCCATCTTGCTTCACCCCAATGTCCACAAAGGCGCCGAAATCCACCACGTTACGCACAGTACCCTTGAGGCGCATGCCCACTGTAAGGTCTTCCATCTTTAGCACATCACTGCGCAGCACCGGCGCCGGTAAATCCTGACGTGGGTCTCGTCCAGGACGGACGAGCTGCTCCAGGATATCACTCAGAGTCAGCACACCTGTGCCCAGGTCCGCGGCCAGATTTTCTAGCGGCTGGCGCTCGAGCAAAGCCTCCAACGCGCTTTTACGCTCTGGAGGCGGCGTTCCCATGGTTATAGCGGCCTTCTCCATCACATTTTGCGCGATGGGATAGCTTTCCGGGTGGATTGCGCTGGCATCCAGTGGATTCTCGCCCTGGCGCACGCGCAAAAAACCAGCCGCCTGCTCGAACGCCTTCGGCCCCAGGCCCGGGACCTGGCGCAGCGCCAGGCGGCTTGGGAAGGGACCTTGTTGCTCGCGGTGCAAGACGACTTTTTCCGCCAATTTTGGACCTACCCCGGCAACATAGGTCAGCAAGGCCGGGGAAGCTGTGTTGATATCCACGCCCACCTGATTGACTACACTCTCCACCACACCCTGCAATGCCATTCCGAGCTGTTTTTGGTCCACATCGTGCTGGTACATCCCCACACCAATGGATTTGGGGTCTATCTTGACCAGTTCCGCCAGCGGATCCTGGGCGCGACGGGCGATCGAGGCCGCGCCGCGCAGGCTGACGTCCAGGTCGGGTAACTCAGATCGCGCCAGTGGGCTGGCGCTGTATACGCTCGCCCCCGCCTCGTTGACGATCAGATATTTTACGGTAGGATCGCCTTGCGCCGATCCCGCGACTTCAAGCTGGCGAATCAGCTCTGAAGCAAGCTGCTCGGTCTCACGCGAGGCTGTGCCGTTGCCAATCGTAACCAATGTCACTGCATGGCGGGCGACCAGTGCCGCGAGGGTTTTCAACGCCGCATCCCATTTTTTGTGTGGCTCGTGCGGGTAGATCGTGTCAATGTCGAGCAGCTTACCGGTGGGATCGACTACAGCGACTTTGCATCCTGTACGAAAACCCGGATCGATCCCCAGGACCGTATGGCCAGCCAGCGGCGGCTGGCTGAGCAGGGCGCGTAAGTTCTCTGCAAAGACCCCGATGGCGTGCGCTTCTGCCTTCTCCGTAAGGAGGCGGCGGACATCGCGCTCGATGGCTGGCAGCAGCAGTCGCTCGGCAGCATCTGCGATGGCTTCCTTGAGCTGCCCGGCGAGCGATGAGTGGCGGTCGAGGTGGAAGACATTCTCTACTGCATACTGCCAGTCCCGCTCCGGTACGAACACGCTGACATGCAACACTTTTTCCGCTTCGCCGCGATTGATTGCCAGGACCTGGTGGTGGCGTAGACGGTCGACTCGCAGCTCGAACTCGTAATACAATGCGTATATCTGCTTTTCATCCACTGCAATATCGACCTTCTGGCTGCGCAGGAGGCCCCACTGCATGGCTTTCTCACGGGTCAGGCGTCGTACCTCAGGGTGATCGCTAATCACCTCAGCGACGATATCCCGCGCCCCGGACCAGGCTTCTTCGACGCTTGAGACCTCATCATTCAGGTACGGCAAAGCGAGCTGTTCAAGCGACTGCATTGTGTGGGCCTGCCGCAAGATCGAGTCAGCCAGTGGTTGCAACCCCCGCTCGCGGGCGATACTGGCACGGGTGCGCCGTTTGGGTTTGTATGGTTGGTACAGGTCTTCCAGGGCGGTCAGCGTCTGTGCCGCCTCGATCTGGGCGTAGAGATCCGGGGTTAGCTTCCCCTGCTCCTCAATGGTTTTGAGCACCGTCTGGCGACGCTCATCCAAAGAGCGTAATTTTTCAAGCAATTCGCTTATCTGGCGGAGCTGCTCTTCGTCCAGATTTTGTGTGGCCTCCTTACGGTAGCGGGCGATGAAGGGGATCGTGTTGCCTGCCTCGAGCAGCTCGATCGATGCAACAGCTTGATCGGCTCGAATCTGTAATTGGCGCGTGATGTTTTTAACGTAATCCATTCACGATCACCAATGCTCATAACGAACCAGTGCAGTTAATAGCTTGCGTTCTTTCTGGGCCGGGGTGTCGGCTGGATAACCTAACGGGGTGAAGATCAGTGGTTCGACCTCATCCGGCAAGCGCAGGATCTCGCGGGCAGCCCTGGCATTGAAAGCAGCTATCCAGCAAGTTCCCAGGCCCTGGTTGGTCGCCTCAAGGATCAGATGATCCATCACGATCGCTACATCCACATCGAGGTAGCGACGCTGATCGGCGGATCGTACATAGCTATCCCTGGGCAGACCGACTCCGCACAAAATCAAGGGCGCCTGGACGAACCAGGGCTGGCGGTAGATTCGACGCAGCTCAGTCTCCCGTCCGTGGGTATGGAGGACAAGTATCTGGAAAGGCTGTAGATTACATGCAGTTGGAGCCAGGCGAGCAGCCTCGAGAACACGATGGAGCACCTCGTCTTCAACCGGATCAGGCCGGAAGGCACGCACGCTATAACGGCTGGCGATTAAATTTGAAAATTCCATGGATTTTAATCTCTTTCTATTTTTGGATCACCAGGACCAATACCTTGGTGAATTTTTCTAATCCATATTCAAATAGACAGGGAAGGTCGCATCAGCCCGTTACCCGCTCATCTTGAAAATTATCCGGGTTTACAAGCACATCGCTCAGACGGATTGCAGCCACACCTGCCAAGGACCGCAGCGGGGTGAGCAAGCGAACGTGCTGTTCCGAGCGATTCGCCGACAGTACGATCCCCAATCCCAGGGTGAAACCTAAAAAGTCTTCGAGCGCCACCAGTCGCCGCACACGAAAATCCGGAGATGGATAGACTGCTATCCGGCTCCATTCCAGCTCCAGGGGCTCCGCTACTGAAAAATGGTTTGCGAACTGCCGTGCCCGGTGCTCCCGGCGCACATCAACATCACGGGGCGCCGCTGCCTGAGATGGTCGTATTTCGACCACCTGCGCTCTGCCACTCCGGCGCAGTGGAAGCAAGAAAGGAACCAGCTCGCTCTCCCGCTGGATCGCATACACGGTGCTCGGGCGGAGCAGATCGAGCTTGGCATTTTTCAACGCCAGCCCGCCTCGAGTCGGATCAATCAGACCAGAGGTATCATAGACCACCACCTGGGCACCATTTTGTTGTGCCGCCTGCGTCAATCGCACTGCACCGACCAACACAGATAACATGTGCCCTTGCGGTGTGGTTGAGCCGATGAAGTAGCGCCACGTTTGCGGCAGGCCGTAGGACCATTGGTCCAACGCTTCCGGCTTGAAGGTCATTGTCAGCGTGGTCGGCGGCCCAAGGGTGCTCTGACCCGGGTCACCATCGATGAAGGCTACCCTTCGACCCAGATCCCTCAGGCGATCATATAAATAGCGGGCAAAGGTGGATTTCCCAGTGTCGGAGGCGCCAATAACCAGCAAAATCCCGGTTAGATTATCCAGGTCCAGCGCCCGCCAATCAGGCGATACTTGAATGGAATTAGCAGTCATAATTTTAGCAGGTGTAAAAGAGCATCAGCATATGCCTCATCGGCTGGCACGGCGCGGAAGGTGAAGGCTTGATTTTGCAGCTCGAACGAACAACGGTCACCCTCCGGATCGCTATCCAGGCGTAATGCCTGACAACCTCGATCCCACAGGGCTGCTTCGAGCGCCTGGCGGACTTGATCCTCACGCGGGAGCCAAACCAGCTCGCCGGTTGCCAGGTCATCCAGCGCCCACTCCGAAGCGCCCTGGAAAGCTACGATCTCCTGGCTGTGCAAAGTCTCAAGCGTTGCCAGCAGGTCGCTGATCACAAAGACAAGCTCATCCATGCCTCGATCGGGGATCGCAAAAAAATCATTCAACGCCGGCTGCCAATGCAAACCGGCCCCCTTCAATTGATGTGCGAGCTCCAACGAGATCATGGCTCACCCGTGAAATCACTGGGGATAGTATAACGCACAGGCTGAAACATACTGCGGTCAAATTCGGCTATGCTGGCGCGACCTAACGCCAGGATCTGATCGTATACCCGGCGGGCGTCGGCTCGCAGCTGAGCCACCTCCACTCCGCGGCACAATTCTGGCAGCGGGTCAATCCACTGCCGCATACGCAAGAACATCTTCAGTGCGCCGCTATAGTTACCTCGCTCTATCTGTAAATACGCTACCGCCACCTGCAGGATGGCGCGGTAAAGCTCCCGTCCCGGGGTCTCATCTTCATTCCACGCCTGTTCCAGAACCTCGTGGGCTTCGAAATACTCTCCTTTGTTGAACAGCTCAATCCCATGCCGCGCTCGCGGAGAGAGAGGTTCCTGGCAAGTCTGGACCAGGGCCTCGAAGTCCACATTTCTGGCATATTGCTGGATCAGGGCTGGCAGATCGGCCATGAAGCGTGAGCGTGGGAGTACTGCGTCCGCTCCGGCATGCTCAGCATCGAGTAGCGTGGCTGCATCCACATGCGACCCATAGCACACCACCGGGTAGCGCCGGGTAGCCGGAACTGATTTGAGCAAAGCGACCCATTCTCGCCATGGGATCTCCGGATTCCCCAGGTCGAATAAGATCAAAGCAGGTCTTAAGGCGGTCAAGCGGTCGATCAGCGCCGCGCCAGGACCGACCAGATGCTCTGCAAGCTGCCGAACAGGTAGATCTTCCGCAGCCGAGGAAGGCTGCGCGAGTCGCTCAATCCAAACCATACGATACCCGAGGCGTTGGGCAACATCTTCGATACGTGTGGCAAAGATCAGATCTGCGACAAAACCAACGATGACCGAGACCTGCTGAGATTCTGACACTATACAAATTATACCAGCCGGTGCCTGACATTGCTCCGGACATTCAATTTTCACGGATTTCCCGGTGGTTTTACGAGTTTTCAGTCCGATGTGATTCTATTTTTTGAAAACTTGCAGTCGGAACACTTGGAACCGGTAAATTTTGTCAGCCAATGAGAGTTGGATTATAATCATGTTAATTCTCCATAAGTGTTATTATCCGAATGAAAAAACAATCCATTCTTTTCGAGCTTCTTAAGGAAATCTACTCTTATAACCTGCTCATCGGTCGCATTTTCACAGGGACGGGCGGCATGGCGCGGGCAGACACATCCAATAACTGACGAGGAGGATCGAATTAATGAAACTGGTTCTAAGAATACTCATTAACGCGGTGGCGCTGTGGATTACAGCATTGATCCTGCCCAATATCGACCTCACCGCGAATATTGGGGGGATCTTAATCGTGGCGATCATCTTTGGCCTGGTAAATGCGCTGATCCGCCCGTTCGTCAGGCTTCTAGCGCTTCCAATCACCATTCTCACCCTGGGCCTTTTTACCCTGGTCATTAACATGCTCATGTTACTGATAACCGCCGGGATCGCTGGAGATCTACTTTCGATCCAGGGCGGTTTGCTGGAGAGGCTGTGGTATGCCTTTTTGGGCAGCATTATCATCAGCATTGTCAGCACCGTGCTAAGCTGGATTCTGTCAGATTAAGCCAGAGATATCATTGCGGTGCGGGCTAGGAGAGACACAGGTCATGGACCAACAGCAAAAGACCAAGCGGATTTTACGCAAAGTATGGTATGGCACTGCAATCACGCTCAGTGTGCTGGTGTTGGTGTTCAGTACGGTGGGCGTGATCGGCACGTGGATTTTCGAGCAGACTTTGGTCGATGTTACTCAAAACTTGCTTAACGCTACCGCCAAAACCGCCGGTGGCTTACGAGTGGTTGCTGCGCGGATCGACCAGGATAGCCAGGAGCTGCGCCAGATCTCCAGTGAGGTGTCTGAGATCAGTCTGATGGTCAGCCAAAATATAGAAGACAAAGGCCTGGTCGCCACGCTATTGCCAGCCGAGCAGGAAGAAAGGTTGAACGCGACCATCGACCGTGTCCAGCAGACGCTGAGCACGGTGCGCGAATTCCTCACCGCTGGGATCAACACTTACCGTTCGATCAACCGCTTACCCTTCGTCAACCTGCCCGGTTTGAGCGAAGACACGGTTACTGAGATCGTTCAAACCGTGGCGGATACGCAAGCAACGATCGAGGAGCTGAGGCAAGATATCCAGGATTTCCGGTCAGGAGTGGCAACCGGGGTTGGCCGTATCACGCAAGCCGCAGACAGAGTGACCCAGGGCTTAGACAATTTGAGTGCAAAGCTTTCAGAATTAGACCGGGCTCTGGCGGCTTTAGAAGACCTGGCGTCGAAGCTGGAAGCCTCGGTGCCGCTCGCTTTTGGCCTGGCTGCTATCATTCTGACGATTTTCATGGTGTATGTAGCCTACACCCAGGTAGAAGTCATTCGCGTGCTCGTCCGGCGCTGGAAGGCGTTGGATACTCCGGTCGCTCTGGAGCCAGAGCCAGGAGCCACGGAGGCGGCAGAGTGAGCCTGGATCGGTGGTCCTGGCTAGAGATCTGGCTGGAGGATTTGGACCTCCTCAAGATTAGCCGAGAGCGCGAGTGACGGATCCTCGCTGAGCGCCTGAAGCCAGATCCTGCTACCGATGGTGGGTGGTGAGGCTCGACCGACAGGTGTTCACCACCATGCGCGGTGTAGATTTATGCACGAGACCGATCAAAAGCAAGAATTAATCATCAACGCGAACTATGAGCTGTTCGTCTTGCTGGTCACGCTGCTCTCGATCGTGAACAACGTGCTATGGATTCTCGCGATCGAGCCATACACCCGCAACGTGATCCAGATCATCGAATATATCATCAGTGCCTTTCTGCTGTTAGATTTCTTTGTCCGCCTGATCCGTGCTCGCGATAAGCGCGCTTATCTCTTCCGGTATTATGGCTGGATGGACTTCTTGGGAAGCTTACCTGTGTTAGGCCTGCGCGTGGCCAGGCTGGCGCGAGTGTTCATTCTGGGACGAAAATTCCGCCGGGATGACCTGACCGAGGTGGGGGGCATTATTGTACGGCAACGGGCCCAAAGCACGCTGCTGGTGGTGATCTTTACTGCATTGGTGATCTTCGAGGTATCTGGGATCGCCGTCCTCAGAGCCGAATCGCAAAGCCCGCAGGCCAATATCCAGACGGCCGGAGATGCGTTGTGGTGGGCCTATGTAACCGTCGCAACCGTCGGTTATGGCGATCGCTACCCGGTGACAACCGACGGACGGATCGTGGGGATCCTGGTGATGACCGCCGGGGTGGGCCTGTTCAGCGTGCTGACCAGCTACCTGGCGGATTGGTTCCGAAGGCCGCGCAAAACCGGTCCGAGGGCTCGGCCTCTTGCGAATGCGCTCTTCCCCAAGAATGCGAGCGACGGCCTGGATGAAATCCAGCGCCTGCTGGACGAGCACCAGGCCCAACACGAGCAAACCATGGCAGAGCTGCAAGCCAAGCTGGACGAAATTAAAAAGAGCCTCAAGGCATGATTGGAGTAAATCTTCCAAATACATCTCTGCCCGTTACAGTGATGACTTACAATGTTGGCAACGGGCGAGCCAGACCGGAGTGGCTTGTGCCGATATTGCGGGCAAGCGAGGCGGATGTGATTGCCCTCCAGGAAGTCAGTCATGCCCAGGCACAAGCCATCGAGACAGGGCTATCTCGAGAATACCCCTATCGAAGTTTACATCCAGGCGGATTCGCCGGTAAAGCTCTATTGAGCCATTTTCCGATCTTAGCTGCAAAGCTGCTGGACTTAGGCCCAGAACGCCCTGATCTGCAGGCTTGCATCCAGGTCGAAGGCCGTACGTTGACCCTGCTCAATGCTCATCCACCACCACCGCGGCCGACCTGGGTTGGAGTCCGTTTCGACAAGCCGACCTGGCGCCAGATCCAGGAGCTGGTCAGGTTGACGATGGAAGCCGATCCATGCCTTCTGCTTGGAGATTTTAACCTGGCGGATACGCGCCTGGAGTACACCTACCTGCTCTCCGCCGGTCTGCGGGATGCTTATGGCACCGCGGGCACAAGCCGGGGGCACACCTTGCCAAAACGGCTCGGGCCATGGAAACGCTTCTTGTGGCTCAACCGCATATTGAGCTGGATACCGATGCTACCCATGTTGCGCGTGGACTATATCTGGTACACACAATCGTTGAGCGTTGTCGAAGCCTGGATCGGCGAGGATGCCGGCTCAGATCACCTGCCGGTGCTGGCGAAGATCACAATGCCCGCAGGGGGATGATCGTGTAAAGACTGTTGTAAGCATAAAATTCTAAGGTTTTGAATATAATCGATGGGTTTTACAATTGGGTTCTTATCCGTCTCTTGGGGGAGGTAAACGGCATCATCACCAATATAGAAACCAAAAACGGGTATAGAGCATTCACACGGCTCTATACCCGTTGATTGAATACGTAATTTCCCTTTACTCGGCGCGCTGGCGGAAAGCCTGGAAGATCTGCACAATGCCGGCAAACAGGGCAAAGAAGGCAGCCACCCAAACCAGGGTGACGACTGCAGCCAGGCTGGCCCAATTTGCCATCAGGATAAGGCCGAATATGATGCTCAATGCGCCCAAGATACCGGCTCCCCAGCCGCCGCCTTTGAAAGCCATGATGAGCATCACAATGCCGTAAATCAGGCCTTGAATGCCCAATATCAGGATAAAGACGGCAGGGATAACCACCGCACTGGATATCGGATATCGCAAGATAACAATACCAGCCAGGATGCTCAGGATGCCGATGAAAAGCTTCCAGCCCCAGGCTGAATGGTCGATGAACATCCCAACCAGAGTGAAGAGGCCCTGAATTATCCAGTAGAAACCTAGAGCCAGGGTCAGGGCGAATACGGTCTTGACGGGTAACGTGAGCAGCAGCACGCCGATCACAACGCTCAGGATGCCGCCCATCAAGATCAGCCACCAAGGGGTTTGCTTGGTTTCAAAATCGGTTGCACTAGCGGTCATATGATTCTCCTTAGTTTATGGTTTTGATATTAACATGGTTTAACCATATTGTAATCCTTCTTTCATAAAACACCAGGGTTTATTTAAAGTTACGGTTAACTTCCCTATACTACTTGACAAACCTTATCCAAATTCGCTATACTCAATTAATGAACGGATAAGCTTACTATCATGATGTCAAGACCTTTCTGTCAAACCGGAGAAAAAGCGCAAGAAGACAGCTCGCAAAAGGCAGACTAATGGAGTCGCAGGCCAGCAGTATGAACCACATCGCTCAACCTGAACAACAGAGCCACGGCGAGCAGAGTGTGACAGCGACCAGCGGAAGCTGGCGGGCGCTGTTAGCCCTATCCTGGTATCCGAGCGTGCCGGGCAGGCAGCTCACCTTACGTTATCCAGGGTGTCAGCGCCACGGTTCGGGGGCGGTTCAAGCTTAAGTGCGAGGGCGAACCTCAAGGAGGAAACCGGCCGGCCCCCGAACCGTCTGACACGCCGAGCGAGGGCGTGGATCAGACTGTCAGGCGGATGAATGCAGGGATGAGCCTGCGACGATGAACGAGAAGTAGTTTACATCTCAGCACCTTTACAAGCGATCAGAGTAGTTGGGTATTGATCTCGCAAGG
>MGNS01000067.1:16922-26016 GCA_001795165.1 Chloroflexi bacterium RBG_16_57_11 | reverse complement strand
GGCTTTGCGAAAGCCGCACTGGTGAACAAACTCGAGGCTTGAGTTGGACGTCTCATTTTTTGCCCACCTGTACGCTTTCCTGCTTTCGTTTTTTCCGCCCAGGTTCCGGGATGAGTTCGGGGCGGAAATGCAGGATGTTTTCACCCAGGTAATGGCCGAGGCGCAGTCCGATGGTGAACGCGCCATGTGGGTAGCAGCGCTGCGCGAAGCCTGCGACCTGCCACGCCTGGCGCTGCGCGAGCACTGGCGTGAGCGCAGATTGCCGCGCTATGCCCCGGAAGGTGACCCAGCGCCTATGGAGGCGCCGGTGCCACGCTGGGCGGTGTGGCTCTCCCTCAGCCTTTTCGTGGCGCCAGCGTTGATGCTCGTGATCACGCGGTTCCTTACACCCAGCCTCTCCACGATGTTGGCGGCTTTGTCCATCGCCATCCTGCTGATTTCGATCATCGCCGGTCTGGCTAAAGGCCTACCACGTTGGTCGTTGCCATTCATAGGCCTGGCAATTGGCTTCGTCGGTGTGTATGGCGCAGGGATGGCGATGATCAACCTCTCCAGGACGATCTGGATGCCCCTCTATCAACGCCTGGCGAATACCGGTGAGCTCACTCCTCGCCTGACCTGGAGCTTCATCACCAGTGGGATGTTCTTTCTATCAATCTTACTGGTCCTGGCCGGTTTCATGATCGTGCTGAGGTTATTCTCCCCAACGCGACCCTTCTACCAGCGCTTGATGCAGGATCGTACACAAATCTCCTTCATCCTGTATGGCGTAGCACCACTGATTTTGCTGATCGATTTCGATGAATACATACATGAAGAGCTCTACTCAGCTGCAATCCTGCTGGCGTTGGCCACCGGCGCATGGGGCTACTTGCGTAGTAAGAGCACATCCAGGCGCATCCTAGCGTTGGTTGCTGGGGTGACAGCCGCATTCGCCATCCTGGGCATCGCCAAGTTTTTCCTGGTGCCTTTGCAAGACTGGCCGGGTCTAATCGATCAAAATGCAATCCAGGCTGAGAGCTGGTTCGAGTCGCTGCGTGAGTTCGCCACCTGGTTCTGGATGGTGATTTTACTGCTGGCGCCGGTAGTATTTCGCCGCCGGCCCGGCCAGCTCACCGCCAACCTGGCTCTTATCGGGCTGTGGCTGTTCTTGTTTCGTCCGATCTACCCTTATATAGGCACGATATTCACGCGCCAGGAGTTCCGCCTGAACCAGTTTGCGCTTGTGGGCGTGATCGGCCTGCTGATCTACCAGGCACGCAAGAACGGCCTCGGGCTACACTTCAGGTCGGCGCCTGCCCTGCACTCCGCCGCGCTGATGATGCTCGTGGGCAGCTCGGCAGCATTTATCCTGGCGGAACGAGTAGTGGATATCAACACGCTCTCTGCCAGCCTGTTAGGGTTGGCTTTTTATGGATTGCTGGGTCTTTGGCTGGAACCACGGCGCTGGAAGCAGGGGCTCCCGGCTGCAATACTGCTCATTGGCACGTTGCCCTTCGGCGAGCACTTGCAAACCTTCGTCGGCTACCCGGTGCGGCTGCTGACCGCCGCGCTGGTACGGGATGGCCTGGGGGCATTCGGCATTCATACGATCGGGATCGACACCATCCTGGTCTTCGAGAGCGGCATCTCGCAGATCGACCTGCCGTGCAGTGGGGTAAAGAGCCTGTGGACGGGAGGCATGTTCCTGCTGGCCGCCACGTGGATCGAGGGACGCAAGATCAACCGTCGCTGGCTGTCAGTTGCTCTGATTTTTTCATTTCTACTCTTCGCGGCCAACCTGGGGCGGGTAGCCGTCCTGGTGACCACCGGACCGGTGCTCGGCTGGGACCTCCTGGCCGAGATGCTCCACGTGCCCCTGGGAGTGTTGGGCTTTGTCGGGGCGTGCGCGGCGTTGGTGTGGATGCTGCGCAGGTTCGTCCCCACGGACAGCAACGTGCAATCGATGGAAATCGAAGCCAGCGAGGCAGAGGCTTTGCGCCCGAAATGGCTGTTACCTGCGCTGATCACCACGATCCTGCTGCTGGCGGTGCTTTACGCGCCACGGCCACAAGTCGCAGCGGCGCAATCGCCCTCCGAGCTGCAGTTTCCGGCGGGGTTGTCGGTTGAACCATGGGCTTTTACGCCCGATGAGCTGGAATGGCTGTCGGCAGATGGACCGCTCTCGGCCAGTCGCTGGCGCTTTACGTGGGATGAATATGGTGATAAGCCACGCCACGGCTCGCTTCTCCTGATCACCAGCGACACCTGGCGGGCGCATCACCGGCCTGAACGGTGCTTTGAGACTTACGGCATGAAGGTCGACAAGTCCCACAGCACGCTGCTCAGCGCCGACTTTCCAGTTCGCGTGGTCAACCTGAGCGCAGCGCAGGGACGCTATCATTATTCGGCCGTTTATTGGCTGCAAGCGCCGGAGCGAATTACCGATGACTATGCTACTCGCATCTGGTCCGACCTTTCTCCGCAGCGCCAGACATGGGTATTGGTAACGATCCTGTTTGATTCGGCGGTGGACCCCACCCACCCCGACCTGCAAGAGTTCTATAACGGTTTGCGCCTTACCGTGGCGCAGCGCCTGGAAGGAGGCTATCATCCATGAGCGTTTATCCCGTCCCAAAATCTCAAAATCGGCGCGAACGCCTGGCTAAGTTCCTGTTCTGGTCATGGAATATTATTTTCCTTACCTTCATGATCCTGGGGTTTGCACCTCGAATACTACCGGAAATGATCACCGCCATCCGGGTCGGCAATATCGAGTGGACCTTCCTGGTCTACGGCCTGGTACTGGCCTGCATCCCGCTGGCGGCGGTGATCCTGGGGCTGACCGCCTTGCGCGGCCAGCCAAGGAAGCTGTTTGCCCTGGGTTATGTGGTGGAAGGCCCGCTGATGCTGATGTTGGCGGTGCGTTTCTTTGCCGTACGCCAGGCATCGACTGGCCTGGTCTTCCTGATGGCAGCGGCCTGTATCGGCCTGGCGGTCTTTCTGTGGGATCTGCTGGATCCACACATCGAACAGCGTGGGGCGTGGGCGCGCTGGCTGCGGTTGATTGGGCTGACACTGATGCTATTGGTCAGCCTGTATGCGGCCATCTGGATCGCCTTTTATGCCATGCCGCTGGCCTGGACGGGGTTGAAATGGATTTGGGACACACTACTAAACCTGGGGGAATTTTTCCGCAACTTGTGGGAGAACCTGCAGCGCCTGGTTCTAGAAGACCTGCTCTGGCTACCTTTCACGCTGTTAGGGGTCATTCTGGGTGTCTACACAGCCACACTGCTCGTATTGGCCCCGATCGCCGTGCCGGTGTTGAGCTACCGCGCCTGGCGACGAGCTGTACGAGCTATAGTGCTACGAAGCGGGAAGCTGATCCCAGCGCTCGTCTCAGCGATGATCGCCGTAGCTGTAATCGGGTTGTTCGTGCTGGCGAACCAGCAGCCGCAATTGCGCGCCTTTGCTATGCTGGAAAATCCACCGCAAAGCCTGGACGAATCCCGGGCTCTGATCGCCCAGGGTGAAAGCCTGCGCAAGGGGTTGTTGAATTCGTATTTGGGGCCTTTTCGCTATCTGAGCTCGGTGGGCGAGGTCACCCACATCACCGACATCTATGCCAGCTCATTCAACCTGGAGCGAGACAATGCCTATCAGGTTCAACGCCTTTATGAGGTTGTCGCCCGCCCGCTGCTCTACCGCCCGTATGCAATCGTCCCCCCTGACCAGATCGGCATGGATTGGAACAGCACGGCGTTGCGGAACGAGCCGGTGTGGGCAGCCCGGCTATACAAGCGAGTGTTCGACGAAACCATCGTGGATGGTGAGCGGGACGAGATCCTGGCTGCAGTGCGCTCCACCTGGTCGCAAACCCAGGCGGAGGCGGCGCTCCAGGCGCTGGACGAGCGCGAGGTGCACCTGGCCCAGCAGGATATCACCGTCCGTGAGCACGGTGATTGGGCAGAAATCGAGCTGCATGAGGAATATCGTAATACCACCGCCAATCGCCAGGAGGTGGTGTATTACTTCAGCCTGCCCGAATCGGCGGTGATCACCGGGGTCTGGCTGGGGGAGAGCGAAAACAGGGATGAGCGCTTCGAGTACATTGTGGCGCCGCGCGGAGCAGCCCAGGCGGTGTATCGCAACGAAGTGCGCCGCAATATCGATCCAGCGCTGATCGAGCAGATTGGACCGCGGCAATACCGGCTACGCATCTTCCCCGTGCCTCCGGTGGAAATGACCTATAGCGCGGACACCGCCCGGAGCACCATCGGCGAAGCCCCACCGTTGCACCTGTGGCTGACTTGGAAGACTCTGGCCCAGCAAGACGGCTGGCCTGCCCCATACCTGACAATGAAGCGCAACCTCTTTTGGGATAAGGACACAGGCCGCCAGTTGAACGGGGCGAGCTTGAAGATCACAGATCCGGACGCCTGGTTGCCAGCCATCCTGCCTGCCAGCGGACCGGTGGCACCACAAATACACCAGGTAGACCTGCCTGGCGGCTACCAGATCACAGCAACTCCCGCGCAACAGGCCAGCCTACCGGCACTACCCCAAAACTTACACCTGGCTGTGGTGCTGGACCGCTCACGCAGCATGCAAGACCTCTCGAGCGATGTAACCCAAGCGCTGGGGGTGCTTCAGGCCTCAGCTGCGGCGGACATCGATGTTTACCTGACTGCCTCATCCTTCCGTGGCGAGCTGCCCCAGCGCATCTCTCTGAGCGACATCGACATCGAGCAGGTGGAATACCTGGGTGGGCAAAATCCAGCCGAGCTGATGGCCCAATTCGACCGGTTGCGCGGCGAGCAGGATTATGACGCCGCAATTGTGTTGACCGACGGCAGCGGTTACGAGCTGGGCGCAAGCTCAAACGAGGTGCGCGTGCCCGATTTCCCGGTATGGCTGGTGCATCTGGGTAACCAGATCCCAATCGGCTACGACGACCAGACCCTCGCCGCGCTGCAAGGCTCGCAGGGAGGCGTAGCAGGCAGCCTCAGCGAAGCCATGCTGCGCATCGCCACCGGGTTGGAGAATGCCTCGCCTGCCAGCGGCCCGCTTCTAACCCAGGACCTGGTAGATGGCTATGTTTGGCAAACGGGTCCAGCTCAGAGCATACCAGCAGTAAGCTCTGCCGACGATGGCTTTGCAGCGCTTGCGGCGCGGCGGGTGATCCTGGCGGAGATGCAACGCCAGAGAGGAAAACTGGATAACCCGGAGATTCTGGATCAGCTACACGCCCTGGCGCAACAAGAGAGCATTGTCACCCCTTACTCCTCGATGATCGTCCTGGTGAATCAACAACAAGAAACCCTGCTCAACAGGCTTTCTGAGCTGGATGACCGCTACCAGAGGGAGGTGGAAGCGCTGGGTGAGACCGAGCCTTCTACGGAACTACCGCTTTCGGGCGTTCCAGAGCCGGAAGAGTGGCTGTTGATCGGTCTGGCGGTGGCGCTGGCTGTTTATGTGTGGATCACACGCGGCTCGTTTCGATTACGACTTGCTTCGACAGGTTCTCACATGAATAGACAGCGAAGAGGATAATCCAGCCAGGCAGAGAATTTATACACGGATGAGGCGGAAATCGATCGATTTTTCCGCCTCGGCCGTGTTTTTCCATGTACGAAAAATCAGCGCGTTTCAGTAACCTTGTGGATCGTACGCGGGGATTCGGTGCTATAGCCGCGCTCGCGGGTGAGGTGGTAACAAAAGAGCTGCGCCGGGAGGATACTGACCAGCGGCGTGAGCCATTCGGGGATGCCGGCGGGCAGGCGAATCGGCGTTTGGGCAAGTTCGAGGGCAGCTGGCTGATCTGAGATCACCAGCAGTTCAGCCTGTTGCTGGTAGCGCAGCTGTCCGAGCAAGTCGATCAGCGTGTGGTAGACGCGGCCACCCGGGGCGACCGCCATGACCGGAAAGCCACGCTCGACCAGGGCGATCGGGCCGTGGAGGAAGTCGGCCGACGAGTAAGGCTCGGCCAGGACGTATGCCAGCTCTTTGAGCTTGAGCGACCATTCATAAGCGGTGGAATAGTTATAACCACGTCCAAGCACGACGCACTGCTGCATAAAGCGGTAGCGGGCTGCCATCTGGGCGATGCGCTGTTCCTGCTCGAGCACCTGCGTTGCCCAGCCTGGGACGCCCGCCAGCAAGCTGCGGCGCGAATCATCGTTATCCAGGGCAACGGAGAGCATGGCGATCGCCATCAGCTCGGCGGTGTAGGTCTTGGTGGCCGCGGTGGCGGCCTCTACGCCGGCCCGAATGTCGATGATGAAATCAGCAACCTGCCCGAGGGGCGAATCCGGGTCGTTGGTGATCGCCAGGGTAGGGCTGCCCTGGCGCTTCCCCTCGGCCAGCACACCGACGATGTCGGGGGACTGGCCAGACTGCGAAACGCCTACCACCAGGCTGTGGCTGAGGCGAGGCGGCTGCTCGTACATGGTGAACAGCGATGGGGTGGCCAGGGCGACCGGCAGGCGGTTAAAAGCGCCCCAAAGGTACTTGGCATACAACCCGGCGTTATCCGAAGTGCCGCGGGCGGCCAGGAAGACGTAGTCGATGTCGCGACCGCGCAGGTCAGCGGCGATACGCTCCATCTCGGATATACCCGTGGACAACAGGTTGCCGAGGATGGCCGGCTGTTCGAGGATTTCATCACGAAGAGGCATAGGAACATCCCCTGTTCAGATTTTCCTCAACCATAGCAGGTTTTATTGCTTTGTCAAGGTGCTGGTAGTGCCAAGTGTCAGGTGTCAGGTGTCAGGTTTATACTTAGATCCGGTTACGAATGCCTTATAATTCAATGGTTTGAATGAAGGTTTGTAATACCCTATAATTTCAGGAGCTCAATGCGGATTCTCCTTAGATTCCCACTACATTCGCTATTCCTCAGCCTATACCCGATTTGTTATCTGTATTCGCAGAATGCGATGTACATCGATCCAGCTCAAACCCTGCGCCCACTGGCGATTTCGCTGGGGTTTACGGTTTTGTTCCTGCTGGGATTTCGTTTGATCCTCAGAGATTGGCAGCGAGCTGGCCTGCTCGCCTCGCTCATCGTAGGGCTGTTCTTCTCCTTCGGCCATGTAGCCACACTGATCGGCCCGGTAATGGTCGACCAGGGCATCCCATTCAAGGAATCCTACCTCGGAGTTGCCTGGATCTTTGGATTCCTGACCCTGTCGTTTGTGGTGGTACTAAAAGGCAGATCTCAATCAGCCACAAGCTCCCTCAATCTCGCCAGCGTCCTATTACTCGTTGTCCCGCTCATGTCTATTATCATGATCACAGCGGGGAAAGCCAATCCCTCAGCTAGAGAGCTGCAGGCGCTGGCTAATCTCCGGGGTGACGCGTCTGCACTCCCAATGACAGGTACAGGCACGCTGACAGGGCTGCCCGACATCTACTTCATCATCCTCGACGGCTATGCCAGGGCTGACGTCCTCCAGGAGAGCTATGGATACGATAACACCGGCTTTATCGAAGCCTTGGCTAGAAGGGGTTTTTACATCGCCGATCAGAGCCGGTCGAACTACCTTTCTACCAGCTACTCCTTGAACAGTACGCTGAACCTGGTTTACTTCCAAGACCTCCCAACCGGGATTAATCGAACTGCAAGATACAACTTACAAACGAACTATGTAAGCGAATTCTTGCGCGAGCGCGGATACCGGGTGGTGGTGTTCGACTCGGGAACAGGTAATACGAACAACCAATACTATGATACTTTCGTCACGCCAGGGGAATCCGCCACCAGACAAACCTTAGCAATAAACCCGTTTGAAATCTTACTGCTCCGGACGACTTTGGGTCGCCTACTGGTGGCAAGTAACGAAGATAATAGTCATAATAAATCGGCGGGTGAAGCCTTCCGAGCTTCTGTCAACCAGGAGCTAGCCAGGAGCCGGGAGCGTATCAACCATGCGTTCACGCATCTCCCCGATTATGCCGCACAGAAAGGCAATTTCTTCCTTTTCGCACATATCTACTCGCCGCATGTCCCGTTTCTGTACGGCCCTGACGGGGAGGAACTAGAGTATCACGGCGATCCAAATGTAAATTGGTATCTGGTGCACCCAGATCACTACGCAGAATACTACGGTTATCAGATCGATTATCTCAACAAGACAGTGCTCGAAACGATCGACAGGATACAGCAGTCATCTACGAAACCGGTTGTGATCATCCTGCAAGCCGATCATGGCGACGACTTTCTGCTCGACTGGGAACATCCAACTTCCGACGGCGTAGATGCCCGTTCGAGCATTCTCAATGCCATTTATTACAGTGATGGCTCATACGAAGATCTCTACCGAAGTATGACGTCTGTGAATACTTTCCGTCTGGTTTTCAACCATTGGTTTGGGACTCGTTATCCTGTTCTCCAGGACAAGACGCTGTTTCATCCGCACCCGGTCTCGGCCACCTACGGCTCCAGACTGGAGTTCCAGGATGCCTGTGAAACCTATGAGATATGCCTGCCGGGAGCGAGATAGAGACTCTCGATCGGCTGCCCGATCAACGATCAAATTGACCGGGCGTATTCAAGCTCTTCGACAAGACACTCAATATCTTCTTCATCGGTGCGAAAGCTGGTTATACAGGCGCGCAGGACTCTCTCCCGGCCACCCAAGACGACCTCTGAAATCCAAACTCGCCCACGGGTATAAATCGTGGCCAGGATTTCACTGGTGGTAAGCCTCCCGCCACGGATATCCGGGTGGCTGAAACAAATCACGGGTAAGGGCGTTTCGTTGCAAATGAGCCAGCCGGTCTGACGCAGTCGCTCTCGAAGCAGGTCGCCCATCGCGGCCTGGCGCTCGATCAGCTGGCGGTAACCTTCCAAACCAAGCTCCGCCAGGGTCATGAAGACTTTCAGGCCGATCATCCGGCGCGACCACTGCATCGTCGTGGTGTATGGATCCAGCGTACCTTCACCGGCCGTTGTGGGCATGTAGGAGGTCGAGATGGCAAAGGCTCGCTTGACCGCCTCCGGATGGCGGCAAAAGAACATCCCGGCGCCCATCGGCACGGAAAGCCATTTGTGTGCATCCCAGGTGACCGAATCGGCGCGCTCGATGCCCTTCACGGCAGGCTTTAGGAG
>MGNS01000067.1:10645-16910 GCA_001795165.1 Chloroflexi bacterium RBG_16_57_11 | reverse complement strand
CCAGGCGGCATCCACGTGAAACCACAGGCCAAAGCGGTCAGCCAGGTCCGCGATTTGCGGCAAGGGATCGATCAGGCCCCCTCCGGTGGTGCCGGCTGTGCCCACGACCATCAACGGCCGCCTGCCTCCTTCGATTTCACTGTCAATCTGGTGCCTCAACGCATCCACATCCAGGATATAGCGATCCGTTAGCGGGACTTCCTGCAGTGCGTTTGTGCCCAGACCCGCCATTCGAGCGATTTTGACGAAGGAGTGGTGACTTTCGCTCGTCATGTAGATTACCGGGCTGGATCCGATCCCAGCCAATCCAAGCTCAGCATAAGTGGGAAATCGATGGATGAGCGCTGCCAGCACAGCGGAAAAGTTGGCTTCGGCGCCACCGCTGGTGAAGTTAGCCAGCACATCCGTGGGGTTCAGCCCAAGCGCACGAGTAAAGGTGTGCAACGTCAATTGCTCAATCTCGTTCGCTGCCGGCGCATGCGACCAGGCCGCCAGCTGGGGGTTGTAGACGGCAACCAGCGTGTCTGCGATTACACCCGCCGGCCGGACGCTGGGGTTGAACAGGCCAAAGTAGCGCGGGTGGGTCACATGGATGTTCCAGTCGCGCATCAAGCGCATGACATCCTTGCTAAGCTCATCGAGCGGGATGGGCGACTGGAATGTAAAACGCTTTTCCAGGTAACTCCTGACCTCGGTCGGAGTAACCTGTTGAAGCACGGGAAAATCCCGTCCTTCGGCAGTAAATTGATCGATTTCATCTATGAGTTGATCCCAGACAGACATGTTCACCTCGGTTTCCAAATTGTACGTCATCCTGCCCACAAATTCAACTCCGAAGCTTTCTTCTCATTTGACTTTAGATTTGTAATCCGCTATAGTTACGGCAGGGCAGATAAGCCGTTTGAGGTGGAGGGATGTCGGGCGCAATAAATATCAAGACCTGGCTTAGCGCAGCCTACCTGGCGTTCGTTTTGTTTGGCCTTGTCGCCTGCCGGTCCACCCCAACTTCGGAGATGGTCGAAGTTCCCGCCGGGTGGTTCGTGATGGGCAGCAACACCGGACGCCAATCCAACCGGCTCGCCCACCGCGTGTACCTGGATGCTTTTGCCATTGGGCGCACCGAAGTAACCAACCGAGCCTTCCAAAAGTATGTAAAAGCAACAAGTCGAACACCCCTGGTCTGGCAGGATGGCAGGCAGCCCGGCGCACCAAACGAGCCGGTAGCCGGCATCCTGTGGCGCGAGGCGCGGGCGTACTGTGTATGGGCGGGAATGCGACTGCCCAGCGAGGCGGAATGGGAGAAAACCGCCCGCTGGACTGACGAGCGCCTCTACCCTTGGGGCAATGCATGGGTTCCAACGCTGGCCAACTCGCATGACAGTGGAAAAGATGGCCCGGTACCGGTGGGCAGCTATCCAGATGGAGCCAGTCCGTACAGCGTGCTGGACATGGCAGGCAACCTGGCTGAGTGGGTGGCGGATTATTTTGACCCGGCGTATTACACCGTCAGCCCGGAACAGAACCCTAGTGGTCCCACAAGGGTGCTGGATCATGGGTTGCGCGGCGGCTCATGGGATTCGCCACCAGAGCAGGCAATAACCTACTTCCGCGATTCATCTCATAGCGCCACGCCAAACCTGAGGGTAGGGTTTCGCTGCGCCATCTCCCGCTAGGATCTGATAGTCAATAAAGTATACCAAAACCCAAAAACAAAAATTTGCTTTGCAATTCTCAAGCGGCGTGGTATAATCCGAGACCGCGCCGCCAGAGGCGGCTTTATCTTGTCAGCAGGTAACGCCTGTTCTGATATCAGTAGCCTAACCTATGGTGCAATTTACGGAATATAAGTAAGGATTGATGACATGAACACGCAAGAACTCATTGAATCGGTTAAAGTTGCCGAAAACCCGAATATCCCCGATATCCATCCCGGTGACACAGTCAAGGTCTTCCTGCGCATCAAAGAAGGTAACAACGAGCGTATCCAGGAATTCCGTGGCACGGTGATCCGCGCCCGTGGAGGCGGAAACAATGAAAACTTCACAGTGCGCCGGGTCGCCAGCAACGGCATAGGCGTCGAGCGGACCTTCCTGACCCACTCCCCGCGCATTGAAAAGGTAGTGGTCGAGCGGCATGCCAAGGTGCGACGGGCACAACTCTACTTCCTGCGCGAGCGGACTGGTAAGAGCGCCCGCTTACGCCAGAAATTCTCGTAAGCTAGTTCCATCCCGCGGGTGTCCTGGGTTCGTAATTATCTGCCCAGGACATCTTTTCTTTAGCATCTGTTCTTCTCCCTGGTAATAATTATCGATATGCCCGCTCCTCTGATTGGACTGACTTCTTATCGTCATTTGAATACATACGGTCTGCCGTTGAACTCGATCACCGAGGCCTACGCCAGGGCAGTAACTAGCGCCGGTGCTATCCCGGTCATGATTCCACTGGGCTTGGCTGAGGAGACCCTGGATGCGCTGCTGGTTCGGTTAGATGGGATCCTTTTTACCGGAGGCGGCGACGTACATCCGGAACGCTATGGCAGCCAGGCACACCCGCTGGTAGACGATGTCGATGTAGATCGCGACCGCGTAGAAGTACACCTGTTACACCGCACCCTGGAGCAAGGATTGCCATTTCTGGGCATCTGCCGGGGATTGCAGGTGATCAATGTGGCCTTGGGTGGTACACTGTTCGAGGATATCCTTGACCAACGCCCCAACTCGCTCAAGCACCAGTACTATCCCAACTGGCCGCGTAACTACCTGGCACACAGCGTACAGGTGAAACAAAACAGCCAGTTGTGGGCAATGCTCGGATCGTCCAGCGTACAGGTGAACAGCCTGCACCACCAGGGAATTCGTGATCTGGCAGCCCCATTGCAAGCCACTGCATTTGCCCCGGATGGCGTCATCGAGGCTTTCGAGCTGGTCGAACATCCCTTTGGCATGGCGGTGCAGTGGCACCCGGAATGGCTGCAAGAGCACCCATCGATGCAATCCATCTTCCGCGCATTTGTACAGGCTGCAGATGGAAAATACTCCCATCGGAGTTTTTGATTCAGGCGTAGGCGGGCTTTCCGTTCTGCGGGCCCTGCGGCATGAGCTGCCCGGGGAATCTTTTATCTATTTCGCCGACCAGGCGCACGTTCCATACGGGCCTCGCCCGCTGGAGCAAGTGTGTGCTTTTTCAGAGGCGATCACACGTTATCTGCTGGGGCAGGGAGCAGGACTGATTGTTGTGGCCTGCAACACCGCTTCGGCAGCAGCGTTGCATAGGCTTCGGGAGATTTTCCCTCAGACGCCTTTCGTGGGTATGGAACCGGCAGTAAAGCCTGCCGCCGAGCACACCCGCAGCGGAAGAGTAGGCGTGCTGGCCACTCCCGCCACCTTTCAAGGAGCGCTCTATGCCTCGGTGGTTGAGCGCTTCGCCAACGGCGTTCAGCTATTTCAAAACACCTGCCCGGGCCTGGTAGCGCAGATCGAAGCCGGTGAGATCGAGAGCCCCAGGACGAGAGAAATTCTAGATCATGCGCTTGGTCCAATGCTGGCCGAGGGGATCGATACAGTCGTGCTGGGATGCACGCATTATCCTTTCGTCATCCCGCTGATCGAACAGATAACCGGGCCGGGAGTGCGAGTGATCGACCCGGCGCCAGCAATAGCCAGGCAGGCGCGGCGGTTGTTAGAGGGGAAGAGGGATCTGGAGGCAGATGCACCGGGCGAAGCGGCCAAGCGAACCCAGATGATCACAACCGGGGCGGCCGAAAGGCTGGCAGAGGTAGCTAAGAAGCTCACCGGTATCGAAGCGAATGTCAAGGGTGCGAAGTGGGGGGTAGATTTAGCCTGCCAGTCACCTTCGGTTTAAGCAAAAATACAAGCTTTCTGTTTTGTAAATTGTTAAATATTTCTTGTAAGATATAATCGGGGTGATGGATTAGGTTTCCTTGCGAGATCAACCAGGGGAGTCTCGTTAACCCTCTGGTATGGGGAGACTCTTCTGTGACCAAAGCAGCAAAGATTTTAATCGTTGAAGACGAAAGCATCGTGGCGATGGATGTCAAGATGCGCCTGACCAGGATGGGATATACAGTGGTTGGATACGCCTCTTCAGGAGAGCAAGCGATCCAACTGGCCAGGCAAACAGAACCGGATCTCCTCCTGATGGATATTAAAATCAAGGGTCCGCTAGATGGCATCGAGACTGCAGAACGAATCCGTGCTTTGCAAGATATCCCAGTGATTTTTATCACAGCCTTCGCGGACGAGAATACATTACAGCGGGCTAGAATCACCAGCCCGTCCGGTTACATCCTAAAGCCATTTCAAGAGCGCGAGCTTTCCATTGCTGTAGATATGGCCCTGTATAAACACAGGATGGAGAAAAGCCTGCGTGAGAGCGAAGAACGATACATGCTTGCCATCCAGGGAGCGAATGATGGCATTTGGGATTGGGATTTACAGCAAAACCAGATCTATTTTTCCCGACGGTGGAAAGAAATCATCGGTTACCATGAGGATGAAACGAGCTCCAGCCTGGAGGATTGGATCAGCAAGGTCCATCCAGAAGATAGAGAGCGTTTACAGATGGCTTTCAATCACCACCTGGATGGGCTGACCGAACACCTGGAGTGTGAGGTCAGAATGCTGCACAAGGATGGCAACATTCGCTGGGTGCTGACGCGCGGCCTGGCGGTGAGCCGTACTGGCCAGCGGCCTTTTCGGATTGCCGGCTCGATTTCCGATATTACCGCCTTGAAGCAGGCTCAGGAGCAGCTGATCTACGACGCCTATCACGATTTCCTAACCGGGATACCGAACCGGGTCTTGTTCATCGACCGCCTGGGGCAAGCCATCGAGCGCCAGAAGCGCAATCACATGGATGGGCTTTCAGTTTTGTTCCTCGATCTGGATGATTTTAAGGTGGTCAATGATAGTCTGGGGCACCATGTTGGTGACCAGCTGCTGGTCCAGGTCGCCAGACGTTTACAGAAACTAATTCGGGCCAGTGACACCGTCGCACGCTTGGGTGGGGATGAATTCGTAATCCTGCTGGAGACTACAAAGGGCATTACTTTCGCCAGAAATGTGGCCGAACGCATCGAGGAAGAGCTTAAAACGCCGATCAAGATCGAAGGCCATGAAATTCTTGTATCGGCCAGCATCGGTGTCGTTATGGTATCGATCGAGCATCACCGCAATGCTTCGGATGTCCTCAGAGACGCAGATATCGCCATGTATCGGGCTAAAGCCATGGGCAAGGATCGGCACGAGGTTTATGATCTCCCCTACAATCAGATAGCAGCCCAACGCCTGGAGATTGAAAATTGCCTGTTCAATGCCCTGGAGCGCGGAGAGTTTCAGCTCAATTTCCAGCCGATTTATTCATTTCCAGATCGCCAGATTGTTGGGATTGAGTCTTTGCTGCGTTTAAACCCGGTAGATGGCACCCCGATCGCGCCATCGGTATTCATCCCGATCGCTGAAGAGATTGGCTTGATCAGGGATATCGGTGATTGGGTGCTGCTTGAGAGCTGCCAGAAGATGAGCGATTGGCATAAGCGGTACCTGAACAAATCGCACCTGGACATACATGTAAATATCTCGATCAAGCAGCTACGCGCTTCAGGTTTTGTCGACCGCTTGAAGGAGATTCTAGACCTTACCGGCCTTAAGCCGTCCAGGCTCAAACTCGAGATCACAGAGAATGTCTTCACCGAAAACATCGAGCAGATCGCGGTCGTGTTGGATCAACTAACCCTTCTGGGCATTCAAATCCTGATCGATGATTTTGGCACCGGATATTCCTCGCTGGGCTATATCCGGCGCTTCCCGATCAGCACGCTCAAGCTTGACCGCACCTTCCTCTTCCCGTCGAAAGGCAATCGGTCTAATGAAGAGATCATCAAAGCTATTCTCGCCCTGGCGAACCAACTTGGCTTAAAGATCGTTGCAGAGGGGGTAGAAACTGAAGAGCAGGCGGACTACCTAGATGAATTGAAATGCCATTTCGGTCAAGGGTTCCTGTTCTCGAGGCCGCTAGAAAGTCAAGTCTTGGAAAATCTATTTCAAAATAATATGGTGCAGGTAACCAGATGACCATTTATCCGCCTTCGAAAATTCGCGTTCATAGCCAGGTCATCATCTGGTGTTTCATCGGATTACTTCTAATCAGTGTGGCTGTTCTTTTATTCGTTCAAGCTGATGATTTACGAATCAATATTACTGACAGCTTGACTCCCACGATTGGATTACTTGCCTCAGGGGCACTT
>MGNS01000067.1:0-10626 GCA_001795165.1 Chloroflexi bacterium RBG_16_57_11 | reverse complement strand
CCCGTCCCATCTCTTCGAAACTAGCCTTGTCTTTTTTGTTCATGGCGCTCAGTTGCCTATGTTGGGCGTTGGGGGAGGTGACCTGGGCGGTGTTGGAAGTCGTTTTGGATGAGGAGCCATTCCCGTCGATCGCAGATGTTTTCTACCTTGCTTATTATCCTCTGGTCGTTGTCGGCTTTTTACTGGTACCCTATCAACGCTCATACCCTAACGAAAAAATCAAGCATGGGCTGGATTTGAGCATTGTATTCCTGGCTGCCGGGATGTTGTACTGGAACTTCCTGATCGGCCCAACTGCGACGTTCGAAGGCCTGGATTGGCTCCCTGCGCTAATCAGCCTGGCTTACCCAATCTTCGACTTCGTATTGTTTGCATCATTAATGATATTCCTTTACCGGAAGCAAAGTGTTTTGAGCCTCCCGGCAATAATTTGTCTGGCAGCCAGCATCCTTCTTCAGATCTTTGCGGATACGATCTTTGGCTTGCAGGTTTTGAATGAAACCTACGTCGGTGGCACGGCCCTCGACCTGACCTGGCAAATTGGCCTGGCTGTCTTCGGATTGGCTGGGATCGTACAACTCCTGTCACATCCTCAGCAGGATCAAACCATCCGCATCAAAAACGAAACATCCTTACGTCAACGACTTGATCTATGGCTGACATTCTCACCATACTTATGGTTAGCTATCGCTTATATGTTGCTGATCTACGCAGAATACAATAGCTTGCCGATGCATTTTCAATGGATATTGCTTGGGATAGGCATCATGATTTCCCTGGTAATCGCACGCCAGGTCATTGCAATTCATGAGACAACCCATCTCTCCCAACAGCTAAAATCAGAACTGATCAAACGTCAAAATACGCAGGAGAAACTGGAATACTCCTTACGTGAGAAGGAGATATTGCTAAAGGAAATCCACCACCGAGTAAAAAACAATTTGCAGGTCGTCTCCAGCATGCTCACCCTCCAGGCGGCCCAAATCAAGGATCCATTCTTGATCGACACATTAATGGACAGCCAAAACCGCGTCCAGAGTATGGCGTTGATCCATGAAAAGCTATACCAGTCCACAAATTTATCCCAGGTCGATTTCGCCGGATACCTGGAAAGCCTGGTTTCCTTTCTGTATCGTTCCATCATCTCAATCCATAAGGATGTCACATTGAACGTCCGGGCTGAGCCAGTCAAACTGGAAATTGACCTGGCTGTGCCGTGTGGCTTGATCGTTAATGAGCTTGTATCCAACGCGCTTAAACACGCTTTCCCAGATCGAAATAAGGGGGAAATCACGATCCAATTGAGGAGCAGGCCGGATAACCAGGTTGAGATGGTCGTATGCGATGATGGCGTGGGCATCCCGGAGAGCATCGACATTCAAAACTCACCATCCCTGGGTTTACAACTCGTCAATGCCCTGGTGAATCAACTCGATGGAGATCTGAAGTATAGAAATTCACGCGGCAGCCAGTTTACCATCACCTTTTATAAATCCCAGCCGGTGAGTGTATATCCGTCGCAAGTCGATTCGACCGGCGATTCCGAAATCAGCTGGCTGCCGATGATGTGAAAAGCGGGGGCCAATCCGAACTTTGCTCGGCCTGTTCAGGCCAGTTGCGCTTGCCACACCAAGAATCAATCACCATCGCATATACCGCGGTCTGTTTTAGCTCGAGGTCGGTGATCGGCCGAAACTGCTGACCGGGAATCATTTCAGGAAAGTACTTATCGATCAGGCCATACAGCGCCCGGCGCTTTTCATCGAGAACGCGCAACAAGCGCAGACGGCCAAAGGCAACCACCGATTCGTACTGGATACTGAACTCCAAAGCCACATTAGATGGCAGCAGCTTGCCTGCCTGACTGCCGGCGAAACACACCTGTTCATGCCGCTCAACATTGGCTCGCAATCGCCCCACCGGCGCGGAGTGAAAATAAATCGCATGGCTATCAGGATCATACCAGAATGTAGTCGGTGTAATGAAAGGCTGTTCGGCCCAACGCGTAGCAACGTAGCCTACCTGGAGGCGAGATAAGAAATCTACGATCCAGTCGTTATCGCAAGCCAGCTCCTCCCGGCGCAGGCGATTTGGCTGGTTTTGTTCCAGATCATAGCTGCTCATCTTAATTTCCTAACATCACACCAGCGGTTGGCTTACCCGTCCGCGGGACGAACGCCCAGATCGCCCGGTGTTACGGACAGGTCTTTGAAATTCTCGAACGAGAGGTCTCGAAAAGGCAGGCCCAATCGGGTTTTTAATTGGTCGAAGAGAACGGTGTAACTGGCAGGAATCGTCGCCTCCCAATTCAAACCTAGTTTGCGCGTAACCGCCTGGATAGAGGCGGGATCGGGGCCTTCGATCTCAACGAAAGTACCATAGGGCAGCTCATCCAAACTAATCTCGACGCCCTCCAGGTCATATGCGGCGCGATATTTTTCATAGATCATCATCACCTGGTATCCAAGGGCTTCCAGAAACGCACGGGCCATCGCGAAATCACTGACTTCGAACTCGAGCTCCTGGCGTAGTCGCGCCCCGCCGAGACCGCTGGCTGGACCTTTGTATGTCAGCCTGGCTCTGGTGTCCTGGCGAAGGCGCAGGACACGCAGGCTGTTGCTCAAGTCGCCATCCGGAGTGTCGAAACGCAGGTTGACCTCGAGAACGCGCGGCAAAGAGAGGTGGGCGCCGAGTCGACGCAATCGATCCTCAACGGAACGGAGGTTGGTCACAAAAAATTTTACTTCTAGCTCTTGATCTTTCATCTCAAATCACACTCAGGATCGTCTGGTGCTGCACCACGCTGTCACCTGGCTTGACGCGTAGGCGCGCGGCCAGGCCGTCTCGGGGGGATTTTAGCTCATTTTGCATCTTCATCGATTCGAGTACGATTAATACATCCCCCTTTTTCACCGGTTGTCCCTCGACTACCGGGATGGCGACCACCAGACCAGGCATCGGCGCTTTCAGGTAATACTCACCACTTTCCTGCACCTGGCTGCCAGCAGCGGCGCGTAAACGTCGCTCGCGCTCATCCTCGACCAACGCAGGGTATAGTCTGCCGTGGAGCAACACCTGCCAGGTTTTGTCTGTCGGGTAAACGTAACCCTCATAGGAATTGCCATCCAGCAGCAAGGAATAAACCGGTTGGTCGCTGATCTCGGAAAAATCGACCTCGATGGGCCTGCCTTCTATCAATACATGATGCTCATCAAGGATTTCTACCAGGTATTCCTGGTCTCCGATTGTCGTGATATATCTCATCTACTGCCTCCGCTCAGCGTTGCAGCCGTTCCCAGCGACCAAGCCATTTCCAGTTACTGGTGTCGCGTGCGCCCCGCTGGACTATG
Organism: Chloroflexi bacterium RBG_16_57_11; assembly: GCA_001795165.1. Lineage (GTDB taxonomy): Bacteria > Chloroflexota > Anaerolineae > Anaerolineales > UBA4823 > RBG-16-57-11. Next base: position 7,276 of record MGNS01000067.1, on the reverse strand, counting down.
TTCGCTGCCAGGCGTGTCTGGCGGTGCGCAACCAGGGTCGCCAGGATGGCAGCAACTTCAGGGTTGTAGGCTCGGCTATTGGTAGCCGGTTCCATTGAAAAACGCTCTTCGATGAAACGGGTATCGAACTGGCCACCAAAGAAACGGAATGAATCCATCAAGTTCTGGTGGAACGGGATATTCGTACGCACCCCCACCAGTTTATATTCCTCCAGGGCACGGCGCATGCGCAGGATGGCTTCTGCCCGCGTCTCGCCCCACACGATTACCTTGGAAATGAGCGAATCGTAATATGGAGAAATCTCAAAGCCAGGGTAGACGCCGGTGTCGATGCGCACACCTGGCCCGGTGGGCATAAGGATGTGGGTGATTTGCCCGGTGGAAGGCAGAAAGTCATTATATGGATCCTCCGCGTTGATGCGGCATTCGATCGCCCATCCGTTGAGGTGGATGTGGTCCTGTGTGTAACGCATCGGCCGCCCGCGTGCGATGCGGATCTGCTCTTTGACAATATCGACACCGGTGACCATCTCCGTAACAGGATGTTCCACCTGCAAGCGAGTGTTCATCTCCAGGAAGTAAAAATTTTTATCTTTATCGACCAGAAATTCGATCGTACCGGCGTTGAGATAGCCTACAGATTGGGCCGCGCGCACCGCCACCTGACCCATGCGGCTGCGCAGGTCTTCGTCATCATCAATAAACGGCGACGGAGATTCCTCGAGCAGCTTTTGGTGCCGGCGTTGGAGTGAGCATTCTCGCTCACCGAGGTAAATCGTGTCCCCGAGCTGATCAGCCAGCACCTGGATCTCGATGTGGCGCGCCGCCTCCACCAGCTTTTCCAGGTAAACGTTGCCATCTCCGAAAGCGGCTTCCGCCTCCCGGCGGGCAGAGTGAATCAGGCCAGGCATCTCTTCCATGGAGCGAACTTCTCTCATCCCCTTGCCACCGCCTCCTGCGGATGCCTTGATCAGCAACGGGAACCCGACCTGGGGGGCAAGAGCGAGCAAATCATCATCACCCAGGGACCCCTGACCCTCAGTGCCAGGCACGACCGGCACTCCAGCGGAGGAGACGGTAGCCCGGGCGACAGCTTTATCCCCCATGGCTGCGATCGAGGATGGCTTTGGGCCGATAAAAGCCAGGCCTTCATCGATACATGCCTGGGCGAAATCGGCGCGTTCTGCCAGGAAGCCATAGCCAGGATGGATGGCGCTGGCCCCGCTCTTATGCGCGATCTCGATGATTTTTTCGCCGCGCAGGTAGGAATCGCGCGACGGCGCCGGCCCGAGCAGATACGCCTGGTCGGCGTAGCGTACGTGCAACGCCTGCCGGTCGGCTTCGGAATACACTGCCACCGTCTCGATGCCGAGCTCGCGACAGGCGCGAATGATCCGCACAGCAATTTCCCCGCGGTTGGCGATGAGCACTTTCTGAAACATCATTTACCTCCAGTCCACAGGCTGAGGCGCTAGAGCGGGATGCAGCCGTGCTTCTTACCCGGGTTTGTATCGCGCTTGTTGGAGAGCATCTCCAGCGCGTTGATCAGGCGGGGGCGGGTCTCGCTCGGCAAGATCACATCGTCAATGTAGCCACGCGAAGCAGCGATGTAGGGGTTGGCGAACTTCGCCCGGTATTCGGCAACCAGCTCAGCCTTGCGCGCGATGGGATCCTCTGCCTGGGAGAGCTCCTTACGAAAGATGATATTCACCGCGCCATCCGGTCCCATGACGGCGATCTCGGCGCTCGGCCAGGCCAGGTTCAAGTCGCCACGGATGTGCTTGCTGCTCATCACGTCGTATGCGCCGCCATAAGCCTTGCGGGTGATGACCGTCAGCTTGGGCACGGTGGCCTCACAATAGGCGTAAAGCAGCTTGGCCCCGGAGCGGATAATGCCGCCATGTTCTTGGATCGTTCCGGGCATAAAGCCGGGTACATCCTCGAAGGTGATCACCGGCAGGTTAAAGGCATCACAAAAACGGATAAAGCGAGCAGCTTTCTCTGATGAATTGATATCCAGGACTCCCGCCAGAACCGCTGGCTGGTTGGCGATGATACCGACGCTATGCCCGCCCAGGTGTGCATAACCGACGACAATGTTGGCCGCATAGTTCGGTTGAATCTCGTAGAACTCGCCTCGATCTACGATTTTGTGGATGATCTCTTTCATATCATAAGGCTTGCTTGGGTCATCCGGCACGAGGTCATCCAGCGTTTGATCCATGCGCAGCGGATCATCGCCGGTATCGAAAAACGGCGGGTCCTCCATGTTGTTCTGTGGAAGGTAGGCGAGAAGGCGCCGGATTTGGTAGAGCGTATCGGCTTCACTATCACAGGCTACCTGGCAAATGCCGGAGACTTCGGAATGGATCGTGGCGCCGCCGAGATCCTCGAAGGAGACTTCCTCGTGAGTGACCGCCTTGACGACATCGGGACCGGTGACGAACATGTAGGATGAGTTACGCACCATGAAAATAAAATCTGTCAGGGCGGGCGAATAGACCGCGCCTCCGGCGCAGGGCCCCATCACGGCGCTGATTTGAGGGATTACTCCGGAAGCGAGCGTATTACGCAGGAAGATATCCGCATAACCGCCGAGAGAGACCACACCCTCCTGAATACGTGCGCCGCCGGAGTCATTCAGGCCGATGAGTGGGGCGCCATTTTTCATCGCCATGTCCATCACTTTGCAAATCTTCTCGGCGTGGGCTTCGCCCAGGCTACCGCCAAAGACCGTAAAATCTTGGGAGTAGACATACACCAGACGCCCATCGACCGTACCCCAGCCGGTGACCACACTATCGCCGAGGATTTTTTGTTGCTCCAGTCCAAAATCATGCGTACGGTGGACGACAAACGGATCCAGCTCGCGAAAAGATCCACGATCAAGCAGGATATCCAGGCGCTCGCGTGCTGTGAGGCGACCACGCTTGTGATGGGCTTCGATACGCTCTAATCCGCCGCCAAGGTGGCTCTGCTCACGTAAATCAAGCAACTGTTTTATCTTCGGGTTTTCACTCATTCTTCTCTCCGAAAAAGACCATCGCCTTTGGTCGGGTGAGCACCCACAAGCTCCAGGCGAGGATGAGAATATTCAAGGCGGCGACAAAAAGCCAATTATCCAGTCGCTCGGGGTAAACCGGTAACAATAACCGGTCTGCCCACAGGTACAGGCTGTAGACTACTAAAAAGACCGCTGAGAGCTGGTAAGCAGAATGCCATCCACGCCAGATCCCCCAGGCAAACGGGAACCCTACTACTGCCCAGAGCAAGCCGCTGAGCAGCAGATAGATAGGAGAGAAGGGCAGGATGGCGGTTAGTAAATCCCATTTCTGGATGGTTTGAATCAGGCGTAGCAAGTTCAGCACTGCAAGAATTAACACCAGCAGAGCAAACAAGGATACGCCGAACGGGCGGCGCGGCCTGGACGGTTTCATGTATCGATGAGCAGAGTGATCTTTCCGAGCTGCTCACCGCTTTGCATGCGCTCATGGGCAACAGCAGCTTCCGCAAGCGGAAATTCGCAATCCAACACAGGCTGCAATTTGCCAGAAAAAACCAGGCTCATCACCTCGGAAAAATCTTGGCGAGTGCCCATCGTGGAGCCGATCAGGCTGAGGTGTTTACCAAAAATATACCGGTTATCGATCTCGAACCTGGCGCCTCCGGAGTTGCCAACCGTCAGGATGCGCCCGCCCTTACAGGCCGCCCGGAAACTCTGGGAGTAGGTTGTGCCTACGTTATCCACGACTACGTCCACGCCGCGTTTTCCGGTCAGGTTGTAGACCGCTTTTGACCAGTTCTCATCTTTGGAGCGGTCGATCAGGTGATTGGCGCCCAGAGATTCGGCCAGGGCGAGCTTGGCTGGGCTGGAGCCAACCACATATACTACCGCCCCGGCCAGCCTGGCAATCTGGATGCTGGCAGTGTTCACCCCGCCGGATGCGCCTACAACCAGCACTGATTCCCCGGTGCGAAGATTGGCTCGTTTAATCAATGAATGCCAGGCGGTGTGATAAACCATCGCTGCGGCCGCTGCGACACGCTCGCTAAATCCGTCCGGCAGTGGATGCAGATTGGCAGCCGGTACAAGGACATATTCTGCGTAGGTGCCCCGCACAGTCTCCCCAAGCAACTGCCAGCTCCGGCAACGGTTATCCCAGCCAGCCAGGCAAAAATCGCACCTACCGCAGCCCAGGTTGGAATTAATCACTACGCGATCCCCGAGATTCCAGTCGCTAACACTCGGGCCAAGCGCTTCTACGATTCCGGCGCCGTCAGCGCCAAGAATATGTGGATATTCCAGACGGATGCCGGGCCAACCTTCACGCACCCACAGGTCCAGGCGATTGAGGGCGGCCGCGTGCAGGCGAACCAGGGCCTGGCCCGGTCCTGGCTGTGGCGTGGGGAAGTCGCCCAACTGCAAGACTTCCGGTCCGCCATGGTGCTGTAGCAGAATGGCTTTCATAATCAGCGCAGACCCAGCTCGCTGCGGGCAATGACCATGCGCTGAATCTCGCTGGTGCCCTCATAGATGCGGGTGATACGGGCATCGCGGTAGTAGCGCTCTACCGGCACTTCCTTGCTATATCCCATACCACCGTGGATCTGCACCGCGGCGTCGGTGACAAAGCAGGCCGTCTCAGAGGCGAACAGCTTGGCGATAGAAGCCTCCAGGGTGAAGCGCTCGCCGGTTTTCTTGGCGCGCTCTTTTGCCTGGGCAGCCTGGTAAACCAGGAGGCGGCTGGCTTCGATGCGGGTTTTCATATCGGCAAGCTGGAACGAGATGCCTTGAAATTGGCCGATCTTCTGTCCAAAGGCTTCACGAGTGCGGGCGTACTCCAGGCTGGCTTCATAGGCAGCTTCGGCGATGCCGAGCGCCTGTGCGCCAATACCGATACGCCCGGCATCCAGCACGGTCATAGCGATCTTGAAACCATCGCCTTCACCTCCAAGACGGTCGGTGACATCCGCCCGGTAATCTTCGAAGACGATCTCGCAGGTAGCGGAGGCGCGGATGCCCAGCTTGGGCTCTTTCTTGCCACGCACATAGCCCGGTTTGCCGGCATCGATCATGAATGCCGTAATGCCTCGATGCGCTTTGTCCGGATCGGTCATCGTGAACAAGACCAGGTAATCCGCCACCGGGCCGCTGGTGACCCAGGATTTGCGACCGTTAATGATGTAGCCATCCCCATCGTGGATCGCGCGGCTGCGCATCGTACCGGCGTCGGAGCCGGACATCGGCTCGGTGAGCGAGTAGGCGCCTACGGCTTTGCCTGAGGCTACCGGACGGAGGTACTTTTGCTTTTGTTCCTCGGTGCCGAAGCGCAGCAGACCATTCGCATAGAGCGAGTTATTTACCGACATGATCGTGCCGTGAGAAGCGTCGGCTTTGCAGATTTCTTCCAGCGCCAGAACATAAGCCAGGGTATCCATGCCGGCGCCGCCGTACTGCTCGGGCACTTCGATGCCCATGAAACCCATCTCGCCCATCTTTTGGATCGTCTTACGGGGGAACTCGCCGCTCTCATCAAACTCCGCTGCAATCGGAGCGATTTCGTTCCGGGCAAAATCACGCGCTGCCTGGCGGATCATCTCATGCTCTTCAGTGAAGGGGAAAAGTCCGTGGTCTGACATCTCGTCCTCCTTTAACCATCGACTGGGTTTGCTCGGGTATATTGTAACCGATTGACCTGGACTATGGACAGATTTCCAACGCCTTCGGTCAGAACAGGCTCAAGTTGGAAAATATGCCATTCAGTAATAACACAAAGAAGGCCATTGACCAAATCCTTGGTCAATAGCCTTCTCACATCTCTTTTGTATCGCTGTATGGAGAGCTACGGACAAGCCACCTCCGGTTATAGGATTTGGGTGGCTAACCTTTCGGCGCCGGATACACGATCTTATTTGCCTTGGCCATCGCCTCCATGCCTTCTTGTGTGGTGAAGAGTTGAGACGTCTTAAGGGAGCTAACATGCCCGGCATTAACAATCGCTAACAGCGCTGTTACGACCGTTTGAGCATCGGGCGCTTCCATAATCACAACCCCGTCGTAGTCGCCAAAAGAGTAGTAAATATTCAAGAGTTTCCCACCCAGTTTGTCAATCAGCGCCCGAAGCGGCACCGATCGGTCTTCGGGATTGCGGGTCAAGCTCTTCCAACCTTCAACCGTATAAGCGAATTGAGTCATAAAAATAGGCATAGCCGGTCTCCTTTACTAAAACATAGGATTTTGTTCGAAATCTATACGATCGGTTGATGGCTCTTATCTATCTCGTTAATCCTCCTTTCCTGGAATATGAAGATCTTGCAGGAGGCAGGGCTATGATGAACTCAGTTTTGTGATTCTGGGAGCTGTCATGACGGTCGATGCGGGTAAATCTCCAGATTACCCTGCGGAAGGGCATCTTACCGTTAAGAACCGGCTTTGCGCACTTCAAATGATATTATATATTTTTATACCCCAATTGTCAATTTTGTTCATTTTTGCACAAATTCTACATACGATTTAGTCGCTAAGGGTGATTACCGGACGTTGAATGCTTAGGATATGTACGACCTAAGCCAGAGTCGCCTAAATGACCAGTACCTTTCTTTGCGATTCCTGGTGATCCTTATCGAAATACGATATACTCGCAGATATGCCCTCCCAGGTGGAAGAACTGCTTTCCGAATTGCATGCCCTCGCCAGTCCCGAGAACGTTGTTGGGATGGCACATTATGGCATTAACACGCATGGGACGCTGGGCATATCGATCTACGAATTACGACGGATCGCCAAAACGGTCCAGCCGAGCCACGAACTGGCGGAGGAGCTGTGGGCGAGTGGTATCCACGAGGCGCGCATACTGGCAAGCTACCTCGAGCGCCCGGATTGGGTGAGTGAAGAGCAAATGGAACGCTGGGTGCTGGATTTCGATTCGTGGGACGTATGCGACCAGGTGGTTGAGCTGTTCGCTGGAACTCCATTTGCCTATGCGAAAGTGATTGCCTGGAGCCAGCGCACCGAAGAGTTCGTCAAACGCGCTGCATTCGCCTTGATTGCCGAGCTGGCCGCGCATGATAAGAACGCCAGCGACGAGAAGATGGCGCAGTTCTTCCCGGTCATCGTCGGCCAGGCCACCGACGGGCGCAATTTCGTCAAAAAGGCGGTCAACTGGGCGCTGCGCAACATCGGCAAGCGCAATCGGGAGCTGAACCGCCTGGCGATCGAGACTGCCCGACAAATCCAGCAGATTGATGATCGAACAGCGCGCTGGATCGCCACAGA
>MGNS01000066.1:12971-21635 GCA_001795165.1 Chloroflexi bacterium RBG_16_57_11 | reverse complement strand
TCCCACAGGTCGATCACCCGGTCATCCGCATATCCAAAAGCGAATATGCCCTTATAGGCGCGCACGATATGCTCGTCGAAAGGCCGCGCCGAACGGATTGGCCCCACGCGTTCGGCGTTGTTTCCGTAGAACACGCCGATGAAGCGCGTAAGCTCATCTTCCAGGTAGTATTCGTAAATATGATCGGCGAGGTTCAGCCCCCATTGCGGGCGTGAGCTGCGCGGAAAATTCGAGATTTTGATCACCATCGGCCTTCGCTCTAACCGGCTGGGGTCTGGGATTTTTAGTCCGGTGAGGGGGTTTACGCCCGCAGGGTAATTATCCGGTCCTAGTCCTGATCCTTTGAGCAGGATGGGCGATGGCAACGTTGCCGGGGGCAGGCGGGTGCTGCTGGGACGCAGCTCGAAGCGCGCCGCGGTCGCCATGGGCTGGTCGTTCTTGTGCACCTTGACCGGGGTTTGAGTCGCCGTTGGCTGCTCGGAATTTCTTGGCGCTGCCGCCTGGCAGCCTGCCAGGATTAGCGTCAGTAATACCCCAAGGAAAATGGATGCCATGGCACGATAATCGGCTCTCAACCCCGAGATCGAGACGATCATTTTGTCCGGCCCTATTCTCTCATAGAAGGTCAATTCCAGGAAGGCCTCTTCAGGCTAGATCATGGGATCATATGCTGGAAGCGCCAGGTTTGCCCGTCTGGCTGGGTTATTTGCGATGACCTGCCGATAACCTGATACCAGGTGGTGCCAGGTTTCGATGCAAAAGGTGTGCCATCGGGATAGGTCAGGCTGATGACCGAGTCCTCGGCGGGCCTGTTCCAGAGCAAATTGAAAACCTGCCCGTCTCTGAAGGCATACGCCGGACCACTACCGGATAGCAAGATTTCGATCACTTCATTTGGACCCGGCTTGCTGTTGAAGGCGTATTTGTGCGGCGCAACCAGGATAACCACGTTTTCGGCTGCAATTTGTTGCCCGTTCGCCCGATCCAACAGCGGCTCAAAAGCTTCGCTGGCCTGATCCGGGGCTTCCTGTACATCCTGGAAGCGTAAATAGCGCCCGCTGGCTGAGTCAAAGCTCCAGTTGTTGTAAGAGCTGATCGAGTAACGCACGGTGAGCTGCTGACCTGGCTGGCCGGACACCGGTGTTGCTGGATTAAAACGCATCCCATCCAGGTTCTGGCGAGTGTTGTCCACACCCTGCGATGAGACGTAGGCGCTGAGCTCGGCGGTGTCGGTCACCAGGTAGTTATATCCATTCGGATCCTCTCGGCACATCGGCGGGCAGTTTGTGTTGCCTTCGACGACCAGGCGCGGGGCAAAGTCCTTATTAAAAAGGCGGGTGTATGTTCGCTGTTCCGCGCTGCCAAAAGCGAACACCGATTTATGCATGTTTATCAGGTCGATATCCAACAACCGGGCAGAACGGATCGGACCGACAATCTCAGCGTTTTTACTATAAAAGATGGCGTGAAAGCGGGTCAGGCCAAAGTTCTGGTAGTAGTCAAAGACGATGTCTGCCTGGGAGACACCCCAGGGCGGGCGCTGGCCACGTGGGAACATCTGAACTTTAACCGCCACCGGTCTGCGCTCGAGTAAGGCTGGATCACTGACCTTCAAGCCGGTCAGTGGACTGACATCCGCTGGAAAGCCACTTGGCCCATACGCCACCGGTACAGGAGATGCTTCTGCGACCGTTGCCTCAGTCGGCCCAGGATTGATTGGTGTCGCCGGTACTTCGGTTGTTGTGGCGACGGGCTCTGGTTGTGAGACAGTGGCAGGTGGGAGAGTGGGGGCAGATGTCGGTTGAGGGGAGAAGTTGCACGCGCTGACCAGTAAAATCAACACCACGACCAATGAAAAAAGTTTTTTCATAAATTTGGCTCCGAGATTTTTTCAATTGCATTTGTCAGGTGGGGTAGCCCTTACCGGGCAGACCCACGAAAAGGTATCATACCGCAGAAAAGGAAGTTTGCCAACTGCTTGCAGTCAACGCCGAACGAACCTATAATTGACTGTTATGGAAAATTCTCGCAGCTGGAAAAAGGCCTTCGTGTTCACCGGCAAGGGGTTAATCTTCCTGAGCATTGGGCTTCTCCTTCTGGGCTGGTTGATCAATACGCCGGCTGGCCTGTTGGGCAAGGCAGATGCAGTTGGATATGCTGTCTGCCATCGAATCGATCTGCGCTCGTTTCACCTGGGTGATCGTCAGCTGCCGTTGTGTGTGCGCTGTTCTGGGATGTATCTGGGCGCGATGCTCAGTCTGGCTTACCAGGCGCTCACCCGCAAGCGGGCTGGAGGCTTTCCCCCCTCGAAAGTTTGGGCAGTGTACGGATTCTTCGTCCTGGCGTTTGCCGTGGATGGCGGGAACTCTTATCTGCACCTCTTCCCTGGCGTCACCGGGCTTTATGAGCCGCAAAACTGGCTGCGATTGTTGACTGGCACCGGTATGGGGCTGGTGATCGCTGGGATACTTTATCCAGCGTTCAACCAGACGGTCTGGAAAGATTGGAAAAATATCCCCTCGATAGGCGGTCTTTTATCATTGGCGATATTAGTTGCGCTGGCATTGGTAATGGATTGGATAGTCTTTAGCGGTAACCCCCTCTTCATCTACCCCCTGGCATTGGTTAGCGCAGCCGGGGTGTTGGTCTTGCTGTCCATGGTCTACACGATGGTGTTGGTCATGATCTTCCACACCGAAAACCGCGCTCTCCGCATCCGGCAATTGCTCCTCCCCCTGGTCGGTGGTTTCGGTCTGGCGTTGGTACAAATTGCCCTTCTGGATAGTTTGCGCTATTTCTTTACCGGCACTTGGGATGGATTCCATTTCGGGTAGAATTGTGATATAGTCAGAAAGATCGTTCATTTTTCTAATGATGGATTTGTTGACTGGATTCTTGCGAGTTATACCAAGGAGGAGATTTTAATGGAAGCATTAATGGGAATTTTTTCTGCATTTGGACTGGCTGCCAGCGCCGGTTTGAACGCATATATTCCCTTGTTGGTCGTGTCATTGATGGCGCGGTATACGAACCTGATCGAGCTCAGCCCGCCCTGGGATACGCTGACCAGCCCCTGGGTGATTGGATTGCTGGTAGTATTGCTCTCGATCGAGTTCCTGGCGGACAAGCTCCCAGCGGTGAACCATTTCAATGATGCCATCCAGACCTTTGTGCGCCCTGCGGCTGGCGCGATCGTATTTGCTGCCAGCTCCGGCGTTGTCAGCGAGGTGCATCCGGTGCTGGCTATGGGGCTTGGTATCCTGGTGGCCGGCGGCGTGCATACCGTCAAAGCTGCGGCTGTGCGCCCGGCCGTGACTGCGACGACGGGCGGCGTTGGTAATGTGCCGGTGAGTATTTTGGAAGACGTGGTTTCAACCACGCTGTCCATTCTGGCGGTGGTCATTCCGGTACTCATCGCAATGGTGATAATTTTGTTTACAACCTGGGTGATCTGGTGGCTGTGGCGCAGGGCGAACCGGGCGCAAAAAATGGCATGAGGCCAGCGCGATGAGCGCAGGCATAACCAAACGCGATACACTGGAGGAGAAGATGGATCAAAACTATCAAGCCTACCCTGATGCTGGCGAGCAGATACCGCCGGTGGATCAACTACCCCCTGCTCCGAAGAAAAAAGGCATGAATGTTATCCTGGTTGTCGTGATCGTTTTGATATTGTTATGCTGCTGCTGTCTGGCTTTTTCCGTGATCTTGTACCAGTGGCTGGGAGACATCATCACAGACTCGCTGGGCATCACCCAATGGCTGGGCCCTGTGTTATTTTCTGCCTGAGGCCCGGACCAATCTGATCAACTCGGATCGATAATGAAACGGGTGCGCTCTGTCCCATTAAAGCGCACCCGTTAATGATTCCCCCGACCTACTTCTCGATTGGGGCGTTCACCAGGTTGCCCCACTCGGTCCAGGAGCCGTCATAATTTTTTACCGCCGGGTACCCCAACAGGTACTTCAACACAAACCAGGTGTGCGAGCTGCGCTCGCCAATCCGGCAATAGGCTATGATCTCGTTGTTGGGTAAAACGTCAGCACCTTCGTAAAGTTGGCGTAGGTCTGCCGCGCTCTTAAAGGTGCTATCTTCGGGGTTGGTGGCTTTCGACCAGGGGATGTTCACTGCCCCGGGAATATGCCCGCCACGCGTGGCGCCTTCCTGCGGGTAATTGGGCATGTGCAACAGCTCACCGCTGTACTCCTGGGGAGAACGCACATCCACCAACGGCTTTCTCCCTTCCACCTGCTTGAAGACGTCATCCCGGTAGGCGCGAATGCCCGAGTCAGGGTCCTTTGCGCGGTACTGGCTACGTGGATATTCAGGTACTTCCCGGCTGGTAGGGCGTTCCTCCTGTTGCCATTTGATGCGTCCGCCATCCATAATTTTCAGATTTTGGTGTCCATAATATTGGAAGAGCCACAAGGCGTAGCAGGCGAACCAATTGCTCTTGTCGCCATAAAAGACCACAGTCGTATCGTTGGCGATGCCCAGCCCGGAGCAAAGAATTTCGAATTCCTGCTTGGTTAAGAAATCGCGCCGCAGCGGGTGCTGCAGGGTCGTGAACCAGTCGACTTTAACCGCGCCAGGTATATGTCCGGTATCGTACAACAAATAATCCTCATCCGATTCTACAATTCGCACCTTCGGGTCATCCAGATGGGAGGCGACCCAGGCGGTATCAACCAGATATTCAGGATGAGCGTAACTTTGGCTCATAGCAACCTCCTCGAATTAATTATTAGTAATTTTATCTCAAATATCTAGTTTTGTACAGGAAAGACCTGAACCGCTTGCGCCGGGTCGAAGCTTACTGTGAGCATTCCTCCAACTGGAGGTAGAGGGATATATGAGGGGAAGTCGAAATCCAATGCTACTTTATTTACCACCAACTTCGCCCGCACCATACCTCCCCGAAAAGAGGTTTCCGCCAGCACCCCTGAAAGCGAGCAAGCCAGTTCCATCCCAGGCTGTACGTCATCAGGTCGCAACAGAACGGTGGCTGGACCTGGTATGGCGTCGGTCGCAGGGAACACACCGATCTCCGTGCTGACGACTTTTACATCGCCTTTGCTCTCCACCAGGCCGGGTAGTAGATTATTCATCCCCAGGAACCGCGCGACGAAAACGCTATCCGGATGGCGGTAAATTCCTTCCGGGAGGCCAATCTGGATCACCCGACCAGCATTCATCAACACGACCCGATCGGCGAGGATGAAAGCCTCTTCCTGATCATGGGTGACATAGATTGCGGTTTGATGGCTATGTTGCAAAATTTGTCGCAAATCGAAGACCAAACGCTCGCGCAATGTTCGGTCCAGTGAGCCAAGCGGCTCGTCCAGCATGATCAGGCGCGGGTTGGGAGCCAGGGAGCGGGCCAGGGCTACGCGTTGCGCCTCGCCGCCCGAGAGCGTATTCACATCCCGCCCGGCAAAGCCGGAAAGCCCGACCAGCTCAAGAACTTCCTCAACGCGTGCCTCGATGCTCTCGGCATTCCATTTTGCCATTTGTAGTCCAAACGCCACGTTGCCGAATACATCCCGGTGTGGGAACAGGGCAAAATCCTGGAACATCAAACCGAAATTGCGCTGGTGTGATGGAATCCCTGTCAGCGGGACATGATTCCACGACACTTCACCTTGATCTGGACGATCCAAACCGGCGATGATTCCTAAAAGCGTGGATTTTCCGCACCCGCTCGGCCCAAGCAGGGCCACAGTCTCGCCTCGATGCACATCGAATGACACACCCGATAAAGCCTTTTTGGCGCCGAAGGATTTCTCGATACCGCGTAGGGTCAGTCCCTCACTCTCGTCCACGTTAGAACTCTCCCACGTCCGCAACGCGGAAGCGCTCGATGGCCAGCATCGAAAGTGCGGTGATTACTGCCAGCAGAGTGCTCAGGGCCAGCGCCTGCCCGTAGTTTAGCGCCCCGGGCTGGGAGAGATAGCGATAGATCATCACCGGAATGGTTGGATATTCCGGCCGGGCGACCAGGGCAGTGGCGCCGAACTCGCCAAATGAAATGGCGAATGCAAAGGTCGCCGCCACCAGCAACGCCCGCCCGATGATCGGCAGGTCGATGTGACGGAACGCCTGGAGTGGGGTGGCGCCCATGACCTCTGCCGCCTGTCGCAAGCGCGGTCGGATGCTCCGCAAGGAAGGCGTCAGGCTGCGCACCACAAATGGGAAAGCTACCAATGTATGGGCTAATGGCACAAGCAGGATCGAGGCGCGCAGGTCGAGTGGAGGTTGGTCCAGTGCCACAATGAATCCCAGCCCCAGTGTGACAGCGGAGGTGCCCAGTGGAAGCATCAGCATTGGGTCAAAAATCCGGCTGGCAGGCGAGCGAGCATCCCGCGCCAGCGCCCATGCGGCCGGCAGGCCAAGTGCCAGGGCCAGGCAGGTTGTTGCCAGTGCATACCCCAATGACACGCCGATGGCGGTGGTTGGCGGGGTGTAGAAAAGCGACTCTTTGCGGTTTACTGAAAGCTCACGATAATAATCCAGCGTAAAGTCGGCCTCCCAGTTTGTCGATCCACTCCGTGGTGGCTCAACCCTCAGGAAGGAGCGTGTGACCAGGGCTGCCAACGGAAGAACGAGCAAAGCCAGCAATGCGGTAAGGTAAAGGCTGGCCAACAAGCGGCTGCGCCAGTTTGTCAGGCAGCGCTGGCTGAAGCGGCGAGGGCGCAATGTGTTTGGGCTGCTCAGCCTGGCTGAAAATCGTGTGTATGCGATCGTCAGGCACAGAGTGAAAACGAGCTGGATCATCGCCAGCGTGGCAGCCAGGGGAAGGTTAAACAACCCGATGGTCTGGTTGTAGATTTCCACCTCCAGCGTGGCGAAGCGAGGTCCGCCCAACACCAGGATCACACCAAATGAAGTGAAGTTAAATATGAAAATCAGCAACGCGGCTGTGGTTACGGCGGGCATAAGCAACGGAAGGGTGACATGGACCAGTGTCCGCCAGCGATCCGCGCCCAGGGTTTGCGCTGCCTGACCCATGCGCGGATCAAGATGCGACCAGTAATCCCCTACGATGCGTAGCACGATGGTCGTGTTGTAGAATACATGGGCTGTCAAGATGGCCAGAAAGGTGTTGACGAAATGGATAGGTGGCTGGATGAGTCCGAAAAGATCCATCAAAGCCAGGTTTGCCCAGCCACGCGGTCCAAGGATTGCGTTGAACGCCGCTGCCACCACTAACGTGGGCAACACAAATGAGATCCCGGTTAAAGCCAGGATAACGGATTTCCCTCGAAATTCATAGCGCGCCAGTAAAAAAGCTCCGGGCAGCCCAAATAACATGGTCAACAGCGTTGAGAGCGCAGCCTGCCACAAGGTGAACCACAGCACCCCGCGCATCGAGGCAGAACTGATAACATCGATGAATGGCGCGACCAGTCCTGCTTCCCCGCGGGCAAAACTGGTTTGTAAGATGCTCGCCAGCGGGTAGAAGTAGAACAAAGCCAGGAACCCCAGCGGAGCCAGCCAGGGTGAGCTCCTTCTAACTACGTTGCCGATATAGGGCGCCTGCCGGCTCAACGCAACACGGCCTCGGTCCATGCCTTCAGCCATTGCTCACGATTGGCGGCGATTTCCTGGGGGCTGACCGAGGCGGTTTTTTTCGGAATCTGGAGGTATTTCACAAAGGCTTCATCCAGTTTAGCCGCCAGGTTGACCGGGAAGACGAACATTTGCATCGGCAGATCCTCCTGGAAAGCGGTAGAGAGCATAAAATCGACCCACTTTTCCGCCAGGTCCTGGTTTTGACCTCCTTGCAAGATACCGACGAATTCAATCTGTCGGAAGCAGGTGTCGTCATCCACTACCGCTACAGTGGGTGGCTCATCCAGTGGTGTTCCGGCGTAGATCAGCTCAAAAACCGGGCTAGAATTATAAGAGATGACCATTGGGCGGGGTCCCTTGCCGGATGAGCCGCTAAACTCCGTGTAGTAGGCGGTCTCCCAATCGTTCACCACCAGTACATCGTTTTCGACCAGCCCTTTCCAGTAATCCAGATAGCCCGGATCGCCCTTCACACCGATCGTCGCCAGCAGAAAAGCAAGCCCAGGTGAGGAGGTAGCCGGGTTTTCTTCGATGAGTAATCCTTTATATTCCGCTTTCAGCAGATCATCCAGCGTCTGTGGCGGCTTGAGATTATGCTGAGTGAAATACGCCCGGTCATAGTTCAGGCACACATCCCCGTAATCAACCGGTAGGGCGCGGTTCTGTGTGTCCAGCTTGAACGCTTCTGGAATATCGGCCAGCCGCGGTGAAGCATAGGGGATGAAGATGCCTTCATCCAGGGCGCGGCTCAAGAAAGTATTATCGACTCCGTAGAATACATCTGCCAGCGGCTTATCTTTCGAGAGGATTGCCTTATTTAGCGCGGTGCCCGTGTCGCCGCTCTTTAGAAATTGTACTTTTGTGTTGTTCTCGTTTTCGAACTGGGCTAAAACGCCCTCAGAGATCGAGAAGCTATCGTGTGTCATCACCCGTATTGTGCGCGGCCCGGTCGGGGACGGACTGGCGGTCGGAGCAGGCTGGAGGGAGCAAGCGCTTGCCAGCGCCAGGGTAAACACCCCAACCAGGAGGCGAAAAATTTTACTCGTAAAGTTGCTGTTCATTATTACCTCTCCATGTGATGGATTACAGCG
>MGNS01000066.1:12079-12940 GCA_001795165.1 Chloroflexi bacterium RBG_16_57_11 | reverse complement strand
TGGCTTGATTTCCGAGCATCACGTTGCTGATGCCGCGGGTGCTGCCGAACCGGAGCATTTCCCGATGTAAGGGATACTCCAGCCCGTGGGTGAAGACCCCGCCTGCATCTCCGCTCAGCGGGATCAGCGAGACGGTGTCGCCGGGCTGGCCGGTGATCTCGAGCGTTTCGCCTGGTCGGAGGAAGTGTATCTCCTGCTGGTCGTCCAACAGGGTGATTTTCAATTCAGGCAGGGCGGCAGGGAGGAGGATGTTTGCCAGGCTTTGATCCCAGCGCCTCCCCAGAGCAGCCAATAACAGGACTCGATCGGCGCCGCGTTTCTGAGCTTCAAGCAGCGCCAGCTCCAGATCGGTGAAATCCTTCCGTTCCGGATAGGTGATGATCTGTGTGCCGGAGGCGCTGAGCGCTTCCAGCTCGTCCTCGCGCACCGAGTCTAGATCGCCGATCACAACTTGTGGCCGGATACCCAGCCCCAGGCAATGATGCGTCCCTCCATTCGCGGCGATTACCAGGTCGTCGGGTTGTAACAGAATTGGCCGGGTTAGCTGGCCGTTGGCAAAGATTACAGCGCGCAAATTAAAAATCCTCCTCGGTTACAGCTTCACCGGAGGAGGAGCCTGGTTGTTCAGCTTGGTCGATTTAGTTAAAACCGTGATAACTGGATCGACCTGTGTTGCATTCCTCCGCCGGCATTATCCGGATCAGGTTCTCGGGTCGAGGGCTGGCCTGCCCTCCTCTCAGCCTGAAGCGATCAGGCTCCCCGTGCAATTCGTGATCCGGGGATAAATTTCGCCTCGGATCAGGGTTTGCAAACGGTTCTTATTCAAGTTTAGTATATCGAAGGAAAGAGTAGTTGTCAAGC
>MGNS01000066.1:11738-11995 GCA_001795165.1 Chloroflexi bacterium RBG_16_57_11 | reverse complement strand
ATCAGCCAATAACCGGTTAAATTTACTCATCTCATCGAGCATTGGGAAATGGCCGGATTGCTCAAAGACGATCTTATGGATTGACTCTGGCAATCCGTTATTCGAATCTAATCCCGGCACCTTCTCCACAACCGGATCGTTTTGGCCATAGACCAATAGACATGGAGGATTAAGCTGGTACTGCAGGGTGGTTATATCGATATTTTGCAGGTTCATCAAAGACATATGAATGGCTTTTGGATCTGTTTTTGGCGTTT
>MGNS01000066.1:2616-11722 GCA_001795165.1 Chloroflexi bacterium RBG_16_57_11 | reverse complement strand
ATTATCTGTTGTACGACTCAGAAGCCAATCGATGAGGCCCTCTGGGTGGCCTGATTGCAGGCGTGGGTTGATCGATTGGTGGCCGTTTGGAAGACCTACCAACATCAACCGATCGACCCATTTAGGGTTGCGATGAGCATACAGCGCGGCTACAATTGCACCCAGTCCATGACCGATCAACGCAATTTTGCCGATACCCATCTCATGGAGAAACTTGTCTACCAAATTAACTTGATGCTCGAGCGTGTAATGATGGGTTATCTTGGCAGTGTCGCCAAACCCCCACAGGTCGAAGGCATAGGTGCGAAATGAAATCGATGCCGCCTGCATCGTGGGAATCCAATACCGCCATGAGCCGATCCATCCATGGATGAAGATCAACGGTTTTCCACGTCCCAGCACTTCGTAATGGACGATCTGATTTTGTAGGATGATAACGCTCATCAGCCCGATCTCTGCCAACGATATCGCTTTGGAAAGATACCAGTCCGGTAGATTATTGAAACCTGTCAGCGCCCATTTTTACCCACCAGGACCGACTTGACCCGCTCGATCAATTCTTCAGGAGAAAAGGGCTTTAATATATATTCTTCGGCCCCAACATCGATGCCCATTTTTACTTCGCTCTCTTGCCCTTTGGCAGATAGGAATACTACCGGGATTTCTCGGGTGCTGCTATTTAATTTGATCTGCTCGCAGACCTCGTAACCCGTCATGCGAGGCATGCGAACATCCAACACGATCAAGTCTGGGATGATCTGAATTGCCATTTGATATGCCTCTTCACCATTGGTGGTCGGAAATACCTCATGACCGGCAAATGTCAATATGAAGGTGATCAATTCCCGGATATCGCGTTCGTCATCAGCAATTAATATCCTAGCCATAATGGTTCGTCCATCGATCTATATTCTCATATTCCAAAACAGCAAGCCAAATGGTTACCTGTTAGGTGCATATACTGGCAACGTGAAAGAAAAGGTGCTGCCTTCACCCGGGATGCCGGAACTTTCCAGCCAGATGCGCCCGTTGTGTAGCCGGATCAGGTTTTGAACGATCGAAAGCCCGAGACCGGTGCCTGCTACCCCCAGGGCCAGCGTGCTTTCGCCACGGAAGAAGCGTTCGAAAACGCGTTCTTGATCCTCCACCTGGATGCCCATACCGCTATCTATGACATCTACCTGCACCTCATCACCTACTTGATTAAGCTGGACCAGAATATGCCCGTTCGGAAGGTTATACTGGTAAGCGTTGTCGAGCAGATTATTCAACACCCGCCGGATCCGCTCTGGATCAGCCAGCACCCTTGGCAGGTTGGGCTGGGCCGATTTATCGATGATTACCTTCTTGTCGCTGGCCTCGACCTGATGCTTCAGATCAGCGGTCGCCTGGTCGGCGATGTCATCCAGGTTTACAGGCTGAATGACAAGCCTCATCCGACCAGCCTCGATCTGGCTGATGTCCAACAAATCGTTAACCAGCACTGTCAGGCGCTCGGTGTTCACCTTTACCACCTTCAGGTATTCGGTTTGCTGATCATTGAGCTGCCCTGCGACGCCCATTAACAGAACATCCACGTATCCTTTAATTGAAGTCATCGGTGTTCGCAACTCATGGCTTACAGTGGCCACAAACTCCGACTTTAACCGGTCCACTTCAACCTGATGAGTGATATCCTGGAATATCGAGACGGTACCCAGGAAATTGTTACGCATGCTGACCGGAGACAGATGCACCGAGATCACCCGCCCATCTTCCAGAATAATCCGGTCCGCAAACATTTCGCCGCTCCGGTAGCTGCCAGGATTGTGCGACCAGGTATCGACAACCTCCATCCAGCGTTGTGATGCAGGACCAAACAGACCTGAGAAATGCTTCATCGATTTGCCTAGCACGCTCTTACGCTCCAGGCCAAGAATTTTCTCCGCCGACTCGTTGAACAAGGTGATAATCCGGCGATTATCGGTCACTAGTACACCATCGGCGACTGCTTCAAAAATCGCCTGTGATCGGCTGTTTTCGATCTGCTGGCTGCGCAGCATACTCCCCAGGTCTTCTGCTTGATCGCGGATCAATCTGTATAGCTCGGCATTGTTCACCGCAACCGCGACCTGGTTTCCTGCTGCCTGGGCCAGGTCGAGCTGGTCCATCGAAAAGTGATCAGCCATTGGGTGGAACATCAACAGGCAGCCTAAAGCCTCGGTGCCGCTCGAAAGCAACACGCCCATCGCGCTTCGACGTCGGAATGCTGGCTCCTGGGTTTCGTTGCAAGACAGGATATCCAACCAGAGTTCATCATGCAATACATCTCGGATTAATAAGGATTGGCGGTTGGATATAATCCAATTGGCCAGGCTCTGGTCGAACTTATAGGCCGGGTCATTTTCGGAATGACCAGTTGATTGCGGATATCCAATCGCCGCCAGGCATTGCAGATTTTTCTCACCAGTGTGAACAATCAGGATGCTGATTTCGGCTGCATCGACAAATTCACTCAACACCTGTAGCGTGCGTTGGAGCACCTGTCCAAGATCCAAGCTGGCGGACAGTTCAGTTATGATCCTCAACAGAGCCTCAGCGCGCTGGCGCTCAAGGGCTACTTCAACGGTGCGATTTTGCACGCGTATTTCCAGATCCTCCGATAATAAGAGTGTTTCTTTTATCAATTGGGCGTTCTGAAGAGCAATAGCTACCTGGTTACTGACAGTGCGGGCCAGCTCTATTTCTTCGGGGTTGAAGTGATAAGGTTTGTTCTTATGGGCCAGGAGCAAGCCGTAATAATTTCGCTCAAAGTCCTCTAAATTGGAGGTGCTCCCACTGATGATTGGCACAATCAGCAGCGAGCGCGTCTGGTGGTGGGATAAAAATTCCACCAGCGCCTCCAGCTCCGGCTCCTGATTGATATCCTCCGTGCAGAAGATCCCCTCGGTCTCACTCAACCGTTCAAAAATCTTAGCTTCCGGAAGCATCACGCCTGGGTAATATGGAGATTCATCGACTGAATATGGGTACTCGGCCTGTAATACCATCCGACCGGAGCTGGTTGTAGCGTGCTCTGCATGGCTGGCGCGGTTGTTTGCTTCATGATTGCAGTCAAGCAACAGCACTGAAGTAGATGAGCAGTTCATCAACTGTAAAAACTCTTTAACCGCATAATCCAGGATTTGGGCGACGTCCAGTGAACCGGAGAGCTCATTCGACAGGCGGTTCAAGATAGATAGCGTTTCCGTTCGGTGATCGAGATCAATAGCCCGTTGAACGCTTTCCTGGTAAAGCCTTGCGTTTTCTATGGTCAGGGTGGTTTGTTGAGCCAGCGATGAGATTAGCGTCAAATCGTTCTCGGTGAAAGCGGAGGTTGTTTCGGTGCTGTCAAGTATCAGCACTCCCAATGATCGAACACGCGCTCGGTCGATCTGGCTATCGGACCCCTGGGCCAGTGTCGATCCGGGTCGAATGCTGCCCGCCAATATTGGCACAGCCAGGCTTGATACCGGCAGCTTACCTCCAGTAGCGTTTCGAAACCGCAATAAATTCTCTGCCGACAGGTTGTAATGGTGAGCGAAATCCAATTCATCCAGATTGACCGCCCGCTTCTGCTCGAACACCTGTCCCGGCAGGCCTTCACCCGGACGGTAGCGTACAGACATGAGCTCTTGAGGATTCGCATACCCCCAGGAGGCTCGAGGTACCAGCGAATCCTGACGGGCGTCCCATATCGCGACCATCGCCATCTGTGCTGCTGGCGCAATATGCAGTGCACTCTCGATCAGCGCATTCAGTATGCTGTCAGGGTCCAGTCTGTCGAGCTGTCGGCTAAACTCGAGCAACAAATTGACTTCTGTCAAACGGCGTTTCGATTCCTCCAGGAGGCTCAGGTTCTGAAGCGCAATCGCAACTTGCCGGGTAAGCAACCTGAACATCTGTTCATCCTGGTCGGTGAACGACGCAACCGGGTGATGACCAATAGCCAACATCGCGGTCGAAAAGTATTTCTCGCCTTTTTCTTTTCCATTCCTTCTTACATCTTGCGAAGTCCTGTTTTGCTGTCCGCTCGCAGCTCCAGTTCCATTGTAGCCATCGCCGTTATAGACAGCTTTAATAATGGGCAAGCACAGGAAACTGCTCGTCTCCAAAGAGCGTAGAAATGTCGAATTTTTCCATGCCTCGTTTCTTCCCAGGTCGGAGACCATGATGATCTCGCCATCTTGAAAGCATTGACGCAAAGGATTGCGCTGACCGAGTAACGCCTTTAGATTCGCTTCGTTGGTGATATTTCCCAACGAATGAGCCAGGCTTATCCCATTATCGCGGTTCTCAGCAATGAGCACCGTATCGAAATCCATTCGAGATAATATTTCCTGCCCCAGGGCAAGGAATACTTCCTCCCGCGAGCTTTTGTGGTTAATAATTTCAGCGATATCCAGCCCGGCGTTAATTCTCCGTGCGCGCTGTTCCAGATCTTGGATCGCCAGGTAATGCTGCTGGTCTTTCTTTTGCAATCCAACTAACTGGAGCTGGACTTCCTGGGCTGTTTTTTGCGCCAAGACCAAATCCGTCTGAGCCTGGCTCGCATGTCTGCGCAAGTGATTAAGCTTGAGCTGTATCTCGATGATCAGCGCTGCCTGGATGCCGAAGATGTCCACCGCTTCGATCGTTGGGCGTTCCGGTCGCAATCCGTTGCGCGGAGCATCTACGCTGATCAAGCCCAACGGTTCGCCACTCGTCTGAAATAGCGGCATAATCCATAGATCATCCGGATGCCATCTAACACTCTCCGGGTGGGATCCATCTCCAGGCTCCATCTCATCTGCCTGAAGAGGATAAGTCACCAAGTCATCTGGAACAGTATCGGCGTCTTCCGCCGGGATGAAGTAAGAGCATCCCAGATTAGATCGTGGATTCAGAAGCGACTTTATGCTATTCCATGGTGCCGGATGCGCACGTAGGATTTCCATCTCATTGGATGGTATCCCAGCACAAGCCATGCGCTGGAGGTGGTTGTGTTCTGAATCATAAATGCTGATTAATACCCGGTCAAACGGTGTGGCAACCTGGATTGCATGTGCGATTACCTCCAGCGATTGCTCTAACGGTTGCTCGCCTTGTAAAACTTGTGCCACCTCAAGGATTTTGGATAACGTCTCGACCCGCTGATTCAGCTCCTCGCCACGCTTTTGTTGCTCACGGAAGCGACGTGCGTTACCGATAGCGATTGCAGCCTGGATTGCCAACGCCTCGACGACTTCGAGCTCAGCAGGTTCGAAGTTGTTAGGCGTCTTTGCGTGGAGGTGGATCAATCCGGCGACCTGACCCTGGTAAGCAATTGGCACGACCAGGGCTGAGCGAACCCCAGGATGCGCCGGAGAAAACTCGATATAAATATTATCTTGATGGCTGTTTTCGGAAGCGTTCATGTCCTCCGTTTGGATGACCTGGATCGGCGGATTAAAATCATCGATGATGAACGCCTCTGCTCGCGCGAGCACCTTTCGTTCCAGTGGATGCAGCCTCTCCGCACACTCATCACCATATTGAAACAGGATGCCTGGGTCATCCTTATCAGGCAAAGGCTCTAGGGAAGATCCAAGTATATCTTTATCCAGATCAAACAAGATGATTGACCCACAATCCGCCCGGGTGGCGTGCAATGCTTCCGTGTAAACCCGTCTGAGCAAATCTTCCAGTTTGATGGTTGTGTTCAATTCGCGGCTGACCTGGGTGAGCGCAACCAGTTGGTCGACACGCTGTCGAAGTGTGCTATCGGTCTGTGAATACAGCGCAGCTCGTTCGATAGCACTGGCAAATTGCCCGCTGGCAGTGGAAATGGTTTGGGCGTCTCCAGCATTGAAGAAATTGGGCTGGAAGCTGCCAGCGAAAAGTTCGCCGATGCCTTCCTCGCGAAGGATAATGGGCACGATGACGACCGAGCGGATTTGTAAGCCTTCAATTATGGGGGAATAGTATTCGCCTATTCGCAGCTCGCTGGTTTGTTGTTCGGCAGGCTCATACGCCTGGCTCGAATCACTGGAGATTACCACCTGTCTGCTGCCGGCCACGGTCTGTAAAAATTGTGGGCCATCGGTCGGTATTCGCCCTAAACGGTTGCTGATCTCGGGTGGGATACCAAACAATGAGCCACGATGTACGCGCATCTCACCCAGGTTTTCATCCACCAGGAAGATGGCGGCTGTGTCCACCTGTAGCAGGCGGGCTAAATCCATCAAGGAAAATTTGAGAATTTCCTCCAGGGTCGCAGCCGAGCTGGTCAAGCTGGCGATCCGCCGCAACGTTTCTGCTCGTAATGCGCGGCGACGGGATTGCCGTACCAGGGTCAGATTTTCGATCATTGGCGCGGCCTGACCGGCAATAATCGCCAGGAAGCGCAGATCATTGGCATCGAAGGGAGTGCCATCGCGTTTGTTGGCGACCTGTAAATACCCCATCATCTGCCCACCAACGGAAAGCGGCATCAGAACGGTTTGGTGGATGCCGGCCGCCAGAGCTAAATGGTGTAATTCAAATGCCTGGATGCGCTTATCATTCGGGGCGTCTGTGGCGACGATCGTTTCACCAGTTCTCCAGATCTCTTCTGCTGGGCTGTCAGCCGGGATTGGCGCCTGGCACCACTCGAGAATGCTGGACGGCAAACCAATGAACGGAGCTTGTCCTTCCAGAACGCGGCGATTCTCATTGTAAATTAAGAACCCCAACATTTCCACATCCAGAAGGCGAGAGGTGTTTTGTACTAGGTGGGTGAAAAGCTCCTGTGGATCTCGTACGAGGCTTGCAGATTTTGCCAGGTTTGCCAGCCCAGCCATTGCCACCGAGCGCTGAGATTCGCTTCGATAAAGAAGGGCATTATTAATTGCCACCGAGGCCTGTCCGGCCAGTAATTGCAGCACCCCGAGGTGGTTTTCGGTGTAGGTCGCTTTTACCAGCGAGGCCACCTCGAGAGTCCCGATGAATTCTCCTGCAACCAATAAAGGCACCCCAAGGTAGGATTGGAAAGGATAACGCTGGCGGTCTAATTCAGGTTGTGCCAGTTGATATGCGCTAACGTCCTTAACCAGGAGCGCCTCATGATGGGTAGCCAGGTACCCCGAATAGCCCTGATTTACCTGATATGGTTTTACAGATTTCTCCAACCGGTGATCCCCGCCTGGTAAACCGACCAACCGGTATGGGGCCAGGTAACCTGCCTCTACATCCCATATGGTGATTTCGATGAACTCGCATGGGAGTAGCTGCTCGACACATTCCATGACTGCGGTCAGAGTGGCTT
This sequence comes from Chloroflexi bacterium RBG_16_57_11, assembly GCA_001795165.1. Classification (GTDB taxonomy): domain Bacteria; phylum Chloroflexota; class Anaerolineae; order Anaerolineales; family UBA4823; genus RBG-16-57-11. The sequence goes on along the minus strand of MGNS01000066.1, from coordinate 4,440 downwards.
CAAGATCCAGACTTGCGGCCATGTTTTGGGTGAGCTCGTAAAAAAAGCTAAAAGCCTGGCCTGGAGAATCTGCTGGCATGGCATCAGAAGCGTTTACACCTGCGCCATCCCCTTCGGCTTCAGAGCCTCCAACGCCATCCGGCAGTTCAGCCAGGTTAGATTCTCGACTACTGGCGTTATCTCCAGGTAACTCGGCCGCTTTCCTGTGGTTGGCATCGATGATCAGGCTAGTACGCCGCAGGGAGACCAGGATGGTAGCGCTGGGGGTGGGTTTTTTTTTCGCCTCGGCTGCCAGGGCTCCAGGCATGTAATAAGAAGTCCCTTCGACAAATTGCCCGTTTAAAGTAAAACGCCCCCTTCCTTCTGCAGCGCATAGCATTAAAAATGTTTCACTTGGTCTTGCTCGGCGCGCCAGGCTTTCAAGATTTGGTGCTTCCTCACGGGCATCAAACATCTCGCGTGCCGGGCGATTTAGGTATACAACCCGACCGCCATTCTGTACCAGCAAAACGGCCTCTTGATGATGTGCAACTTTGCCTGAAGCGTGGGTTGGTGGAACGCTTGCGGTCGATTGTCTCCTGGGTAACCAACGCGTGATACCGAAAGCTAGCAGGGTAAATGCTATCCCAGTCAAAACCAAAACAATGCCTACTGCCGCCGCATTTATCTCGAACATACCGGTTAATTATCCGTCTTTACGCCGCTCCTCAGCCGCAAGCTCCGTGATCTCACGGATATCCGTGAATTCGAAGCGCGATGGGCTCACATCGCCGATCGCCAGAGTCATCAGGTCAGTCTCAGCCTCTTTTCCATCTGGATTCTTGGTCACGATAAAACCTCGATCCCGGTCGATAAAGGAATAATGGGGTAAGACTTCCTCTGCAAAGCGTTCTTTCAAGCGTCGACGCATCTGAGGGGAGGCCCGTTCAGTTGTTATGACGATGAAATTATCGCTACCGGCATGCCCGATAAAGTCATCGGGAGTCCCGACCTCGTCCACCACCTCACCGAGCAACATGGCTGTGAAGCGTAAGACATCGTCTCCGGCCACAAAACCATATACTTCCTTGAATGCATCGAAATACCGGATGCGCAAGTCCATCAGGCTCCAACCTTCCTGGCGGATGATCCGGCGTAACTGTTCTTCGATCAGCCGCCCGGCAGGCAATCCGGAGCGTGGATCGGTCAGGCTTTGTTGTTCGGCGCGGGTGATTGCCCGCTGCACGCGTAGCTTAAGCTCCTCGATATCAAAGGGCTTTGTGATGTAATCATCTGCACCTAATTCCAGACCCTGCAACTTATCACTGCGCTCATCCTTTTGTGTCAAGAAAATAATCGGTACATGGCTGGTTCGAATGTTCGTGCGCAGGATGCGACAGACTTCAAAGCCATCGATGTCCGGAAGCATAATATCCAGCACGATCAGGTGGGGCAGGTTCTGGCGCGTTTTTTCCAACGCCTCTGCACCACGCAGCGCCACATCGATCTCATATTGAAAGCCTGTGAAAAAAATCTTCAACATGTTGGCAATATCGATGTCATCTTCGACGATCAATAAGCGGGCTTTTCCCATGGCAGCCTTCTCGGCCTCCTTAAAACAATGCAACTACCAGGTCTCTTTTGGTTTGTCGTCCTGTCGTTTGTACAGCCGGGGATGCAGGTGAGCGAAGGATAACTTGTGGTGATCGCTGTCTTCGTAACGCACATCGCGTTCGATCACCCGCCGCTCGCGCGATGCGAACAGAACCACGTCGGATTCAATCGTACGCGCTGGGAAGACAATGATCCCCGCTCCTAGCCGGCAGTTATGTCCGACGCACCCTC
>MGNS01000066.1:1643-2496 GCA_001795165.1 Chloroflexi bacterium RBG_16_57_11 | reverse complement strand
TTGCAGACAGGTGTTCTGAGCAACCATGCTATTGTCCATGATTGTGGTCATAAACAATGACGACCGGAATGGGAGAAAGGCCCCATCTCCGACCACCGAAAGCATCAGCTGGCAATCCTGAGAGATGTTCACGTTGTCGCCGATGATGCAATTCTCGATGATCGCGCCAGCGTTGATCGTCACGTTATTTCCAATCGTTGTTGGACCGTGGATGATCGCGCGCGGATCTATCACACAGTTACGCCCAATTTTCACCAGCTTGGAACATTCCAGCACCTGCTTCCCCTCGTACATCGCGTGGGCCAAAATGTTCAGCTTGAATACCCAATCTTTTTCCAGGTGATCTTCAAAAACCGCCCCGCGTGTGAACAAGCCGAAGACCACATCGGTGATGAAGATATGCACCCAGCTATCGATGGCGATCAGACTTCGACGCGGCACCTGAAAAACCAGGTCGCCTTGCTCGTACGCCATGTAGGTCGGCACATGGTAGTAACCGGCTTCGGTCGTCTGCAGGTCGACCATCACCGGCTCGACCCCTATCGTGGAGGTCCAATCCATTTGATCTCGCCGGATGCCATCAGGAAAAAACCACAAGTCGGCGAAATAAAGCCCTTCATGTGCGGTGTAGGAGGTCGAAAGTGGCAGCGCATGTTCTCGAAAAGAGGGGTTATCCAGAGAAAAGGCAGCCCGGTATGGACCTTTATGCTGTTGAGCCTGCTCTAAAAATGCCTGAATATAGGCGGCGTCAAAGTACAGGTTGTCTCGGTGTACCAGGCACGGCTCGCGCGATTCTGGGATGGTGTTCCAGGCTCGAAATTCCATCTCCCGGCTGATATAAGGCGCCAGCACA
>MGNS01000066.1:0-1621 GCA_001795165.1 Chloroflexi bacterium RBG_16_57_11 | reverse complement strand
AGCCACAGTGGTTGGTTCAAGACGCGCAAATCGCGCGCCCGCTCATTGAATGGAGGGATAAGACGATCGTCGGGCAGGATAATCTTGAGCAACTTTCGCATGGGGTTCATCTGCATCAGGTGGATGCGTCACTACATGAGCTTCTGACCTCAATTAACCGGACAATCTAAAAAGTCGCGCAGGATATTGATAAAACGCGGCGGCTCGTCCAGCATTGGAAAATGGCCTGCGGTGGTGAAGCGCTCGATCCGGCAGTCAGGCAGGCCTTCTTTGAGTGGCTTCCATTGCTCCGGATGGACGACGATATCTTTATCGCCGTACATGCCCATGACCGGGACCCGTATAAGTGGGATGTTCGGCCGTAAATCGGTCTTGCGCAGCGAAGCGATGCTCAGCAAAAAGGACTCGAGCGTAGTCCGAGAAAGGTCACGATCCATCATTTCCGGCCAGCGTGGATCGCGGGTGTAAAATGGCGAGAGCATCCGGAAGCCAAAGCGCAAACCCCACAAATTATGGTACACCACGTAAGCCACCGGCCGCTGGCCAAACAGCTTTAGCAATAGTGAGAGCGAGCTGCCAAAGATCGGCGATCCAATCACGACTACCTTTCGCACCCGCTCAGGGTACTGGATAGCCACCGACAGACTGACGGTCCCGCCCATGCTGTGGCCTACCAGGGGGGCGCTCTCGATGCCCAGGTGCTGCATAAATTGATCGACCAGGGAGACAAAATCTTGCACCGCATACGATGCGCGCTTCTTGCCAGATTCGCCAAACCCCCAGAAATCCAGCGCATAGGTACGATAACGCGCCCCCAGATTTTCCATTGTCTCTTGCCACAACCCCCAGGAGCCAAGCCAGCCGTGTAAAAGAATCACCGGGCACCCCCGCCCGTACACTTCGTAATGAATATTACCCTGGTCAGTAGTGAACGATGACACGGCTACTCTACATCGGAGGCAGGATTCGATATCCTATTCTGCTTACCCGCCTCCTTTTGATTCCATTTCGGCAAGGATGCTAAACAGTAGCTCGAGCAAGACATTCTTGACGGCTTCCTTGTCTGGCGCGATGCATGGCAACAACTTTACCTTGGGATCCAGGCGTAATGCGATGCGAATATCGCCCGGCTCCCAGGCGTCTTCCTGGTCTTGTTTATTGGCTGCTACCACATACGGGGTAGGCGCGTAGGCGCGGAATGTCTCCAGGATGCTGCGCGCTTCACGGAAGGTCTCCGGACGGGTGCTATCGACCATAACGACAAATCCAAGCATCCCCTCGGAAAGGATTTCCCACATAAAGTCAAAGCGCTTTTGCCCAGGCGTGCCAAACAGGTACAACACCAGATCGTTGTCTACTGTGATTCTGCCAAAATCCATCGCCACCGTGGTGGTCTCTTTTACTCGCTCGGAATCGGAAGAGATCTTCCTCTCGGTGGAGATCACATCGATTTCGCTGACCGAGCGAATGAACTCTGTTTTTCCGGCGTTGAAGGGCCCGGTGACAACCATTTTTACCGTTTGCATGAGAGGTGGTCCTTGTTTGACTCGGGAGGTTGGGACAATTGGTTCACCCGTGAAGCTAGATCGAGCGGATGCGCGCGATCAACCGGTAAATCAGC
>MGNS01000065.1 GCA_001795165.1 Chloroflexi bacterium RBG_16_57_11 | reverse complement strand
TATGTTGTCGTTGCAGTTTTTTTCGGAGTGTCTCTTGGTTCTGCCACGCACACCAGGCTGAGAGATGAAGACAAGAAAGAAGCAGAACAACAACGGAGAAGAATTCAGTGAGTCGGCATCAGTCGTTCCTTGCCGTCCCTTGACGCATTTGTTGCGGCCACCAGTTCCGCCACACCATCCCTCTTTCTTTCCCCCGCCCCCCTCAACGCAATCGGGCAGGATGACGAGGAGCGTCACAATGGAAGGTTGAAGCAGAATGTCACAGCGGAACCGAACTGGCGAAGGAAGGAGCGGCAGCCGCAGCTCCCGTGAGATGGGCGACTATTGCCGCAGCCAGTTCGAGCTTCCGCTTCGACTTGAGTTCGCCCAAAGGGAAGAGTCCGTGTTGCCCGGCCCAGTGACGCAGCCGCTCTGCCGAACACTGCCTGCACATCACTTCCACAGTCATAGTGGCATTTGGATCGGACAGCTTGCTCCGGCTGCGTCCAGCCCTCTGGAACAGCTGCAGCTCCGCAGCAATGCGCGAAGCGGGAAGCATCAGCACATCAGACAGCAATTTCAGCTCCGCTGCCTTGAGAGGTCTGGTCGTCACTCGATCGTCCGCAGGGTATCGCACGCTCGCCACGCATCGCAGCACCTCATGTGGTCGAAACGCATCTGGATTGCTCCTGATCACTTCCTTCAGTCGGCGCTCCTCCAACATGACGGCTCCGTCTTGCAGGCGCACAGTTGGCACACGCACCGATTCGTCTTCGCGCAGAAGTGCCTGCAGCTCGGCAAAGGTGCGGTAGTGGTCACCCTCCCCTCTGAGGCGCAGGGCATCGCCGGCCGTGAACATTGTTTGCGCAAGCTGCGGTGTTTTCGTCGCGAAGCACGGGATGGGCGCACAGTGGAGCAGAAGTCGCTCCTCCACCGTCAACACCCCTCCGCGCGGCGCACCACCACAAACGGCCGACCCGTCGCTGACAAAGTGCGACACGTACCGTGAGTTCACGTGTGCCCCCGTGCCCGCCGCCTCGAGCTGCCCCAGCGTGACTGTTGGCAGAACGTTGCCCACATTCAAAGAAGCCCGCAATTGTTCGAGCAGTGGCGTCAGCACGAATGGCAGAAGCCGCAACTGTTGGAGCCGCAATTTGCTGGTGACGGGATTGCACAGCTCAACGAACTCAGAGGGCAACCAAGAATGCAAACGACCCAGTCGCATCGCCTTCAGCTCGACTGCTGCACCGCTAAAAGTCTGGCCGACGAGGCGAGTCACAACCGATTCCATTGCAGTGTGGGGGTCATCAGCATGCCCAAGCGGGGCGATGCCGAGAGCCTGATTTACGACCGCGTGTACATGCTCCACGGGGTTATATCGCGAGCAGCCCGCCGCGAACGAGCAAACGGTCACGCTGGCAAAGCCGAGCAAGTACAGAATGACCTGCATAGCAATTTTGACCGCGCGCAGCATCGGGCCCTCGCCACCTCCAGAGTCGGTGATGAGCAGCATCGAGCGCGCGAGGGAGTCACCGCGCCGGAACCGTTGCGGCCATGCTAGCATTGCCTCGAACAACTCAGCGAGGTGCGTTGCACTCGATCCGTGCTCTTCCGGCGTGCTGCGCACAATGTAAAACGCGGTTCCCGAGTTGTTACTTCCGAATGTGATCGAAGTGCCCGCCGGGCCAACACCACCTGTCTGTTGTCCGTCCTCGATGGACAAACGCAAGTAACCTTGCATCGTCAACGACTTGGCCACGACGCGCCCAAAGTCCGTCGATCCAATCGCAGGCCCACGTACCACTCCGTCAGCACCGATTTGACTCCACACGAGGGAGGAGCGCTGGTTGGGATTGAACGGTCCCATGTAAACCTTGCTCTTCGCGTCCGACGAAAGAGTCAATGCGCAAGGGAGAAACGAGTTCGCGGGAGCAATTACACGGTCGAACGTCGGCGGCAGCCGCAACTCGCCACCGCCTGCCAGGGGCAATGCCGGGCGCATCAACGGGTCGCTCTCGCGCGTCAGCGAGCCGTGACTAAAGCGCTGCAACTTGACGAGCGCCATCGCAAAGTGCTCATCGCAGCTCGCCTCCGCTCCGATCGCGTCGCGGCGCTGGGGCAACACCGTGCGCAACTCGTAACGCACGTGGTGCCTTCTTGCTTCGCGAGAGCGAGAATTTCGGGGCTTCATTAGGTTGTAAATGTAGCTCTTGCTCACGGCGATGCCCGTCTGGGCGAAAGCGAACGTCGCCGCCTGCCTCATGCTCACCTTTGTTGCAGTGGTGGCAGTCACGTTGCGGCGCCGGGTGTGCGCACCTAGTGTTCGCCAACGCACGAAGTACTCATCTAGCGCGTCAAGCACTTTTTGAGGTATGACCGCGTGGCTGGCAGGACCGCGTGGCTCGCTAGACCCTTCCGAGGTGCCCATCTGCTTCCGCAAGGTGGCGTATCTCGCAGAAAGTGTTGCGACAATCCCCTTCTCTTTCTCAGCATGTCCCTTCTCACGACAATCCAGCAATTGGGTCGCAGTGCCATCCTGCAGAAGCTCGAGGCTCAGAACCGCCAGCAGCAACAACTCAGTGCGATTCCACTCGTGCACCTGGCACAACTGCCCAACCACGGCGTGGATTGCATCGCACGTGCTCGTCTCGGCAGAGTGGGCGCGCAGCAACCGCAGCAACTCCGCAACGCGCAGGCTCGTGTGCGCTGCCTTGGCCACCTTCGTGCAGTCGGCGAGCGCCGCAGCAACCGCGAGCTCACTCGGGGTCAGTGGCTGTCGTCGCATCCATTCGACGCGAATGCAATGAGCCCATCTCAGCCACTATTGCGTTGAAAAATGCGCTCCATCCGAGGGATCGGTGACGAGCCAGACTTTCTCGTGGGCGACACCAAAGAGAACAACGGCAAACCCAAGCTGCAGTGCTCGCAACACGACATCGCGCACACGGAAGAACAAACCGAGCACATGGGCGAAGTCGGTGATGGGCGCGCATCGGAACGGGCGGCCAGGCAGAGAGGTCACCAAATCGCGCGCTCGCATGCACTCTTCGTGTTGCAGTGTGTCTGCGTCGAACGTCTCGTCAATTGCGTCGACGCTGAGAGGTGTGACGAGGGTACCGTCTCCGGAGCTTGGCAATAGTATCACAGCCACAGGTAAATTGTTCTCTCCTTCGTGGTCCAGCTCGGCGAGAATCCCAGGCCAGCATGCACGAAACCGATCGTTCGTGATCAACACGTCGCACGCGGACAGCCACGTGGGGGCCTCCCAATGTGAAGAGCTTGTATCGGAAGGCCTCAACTCTACAAGCCCTTCACAAAAAGGGAGCAGTCGCGTGCCTTCGCCGCGGTGCCACGAGAGGAGCCTGGAAGAGGCTCGAGCACGATGTCACCCATGAATGCAACGCTTGCGGCAGCAGTGCGTCGGCTCGACTTGCACGACTTCACGCGCCGCAGGTAAATGTGACCGGCCGTGTGATGCAGCACAAGGTCTTGTGGCTTTTTGAGACTCGCGCTCTTGAAATGAACAACGTCTTCGTTGTTGAAGTCCAAAAGGAGCCAAGTACGCTGCTGCTCAACGGACAGTGTGGCCGTGCTGTCCAATGCCCGCACGAGAAGCCTCCAACCTCCGACTGCGACTTCGACGCGCTCGACAAGTGCCAGGATGCCGTATGCCATTGGGTCAGTATAAAAGCGTGTCCGAAACTCATCGTGGGGGATGTGGTTGAAGTGCAGTGCGATCTGGTCACCATGGCAGAAGGGGCACTCCTCACGCGCCGCCGGAGTGGCGTCGACGTCGATCGCCGCAGACGCAGCAGCCATAGTCGCAGCAGTAGCTTGGGCAGCGGGCGCGGCTGAAGCTGCTCCAACTTTCGCGGTGGATCGCCGGAGCAATTCCGACCTCCGCGACGCGGACGGCGTGGAAGGGGGAGGCAGTTCCTCGGCGTTCAGCAGCGTGCCACTTGCGCTCCGCTTGCGCGATCCGCTAGCTTTGGTTGACGAAATAGCAACAGAGGGCGCAGCAAGGGATGGCAAACGTGGAGAAGAGGCGGAAAGCGATGACGGGCATGAAGCAGACGACGCAAGTAGAACATCACCGCATGGCGAGGTCGATGTCGATGAGGACGATGAAGACAATGAGGACGCAGGCGACGCAGGCGAAGCTGACGAAGCTGACGCGGCTGACGACAAAGGTAACACATCACCCAATAGCGATGTCGATGTCGATGAGGACAATGAAGACAATGACGATGAGGACAGTGACGATGGCCATGAGGATGAGGATGAGCAAGCGGTGGCCGCAGCGGCCGAGGCAGAAAGGGATGGCCAAGGCGAGTCAGAGAACGAGCAGAATGGTGCCGACAACGCTGCAACGGAGGGGGAAGATGGGAACGAGGAGAGCGAGGAGAGCGACGATAAGGACGATGCTGACGATGAGGAGGATGACGGCAAGGAGGACGAAACAATGCGTTCCGACGGGACATCAAGGCAATGCGAGGGCGACATCCGCCAAGTCGGTGAAGACGCGCTCGCCGACCCCACAGACTGTTCTTCCGCCACCTCTAGGCACTCGAGAGAGTCTCTTTTTCTTGCTCCCTCGATGGCTGCCGTGAGCCGACCTTCCTCCAGAGGCAACGCTCCGTTCCAAATCTTGGCATCTTTCAAAGCCTGAGATAGTTCGACAAGCCGGAGTTCATCTCGCTCGGTGAGCGGCGCAGACGCGAGTTGGGACTTCGGATCGTTAAACTGGCTCAAGCGACGACCATAGTTATCAGGGTCGCCCAGCATGTGGATCAGCGCGCGCCACCCTCGCAGCTGGGGAAGAGCCTGCTCACAGAAGCGTCGCAGGGCCAGATCGCCCATGCATCGGGGATCACGAAGCATCTTCAGCGCCGCCGCAACACTGCGGTGCCGGTTCTCCATCAACACGTTGTACGCATTGCGATGACCTGAATTCATGGGGCGCGGAAAGGATTCGACAGGCTGTGCATTCTTGGAAGGTGCCTGTTGAATTCTTGAGACCATGGGAGCAGCAAACACCCGAGCTGAAACAGCGCGCTGCGAGACTGGCGCCTCCGCCACTGAGTCGGAGTGGGCAGACGGAACATGAATATGAATGCCGCCGAGGTCGATGGTCGAGTTGCCGCCGTGCGCACTGCCGCCCATGGCGTTCCCGACGTTGCTCAGCGATGTCCCGCCTGCCGGCACGGAGGGTTGAATGGGGGTGGCTGGAACGGCAACATTTCCACTCGATTGTGATTCCGAAGCAACGGAGATTACAATCAAGAAGTCTCGCGACACACGTACAGTTGACTCGGCGTCTCGCGGGGTCTGAACGAGGCACTTTCCAAATGGGCTGTCCACAACAAACCCGAACGGGAGGTCGCGAGGATGTCCCAAACTGCACTCGATCCAGCGCTACCAGCGAGGTACAGAAAGAGGAGGGAAACAAAAACGGGGGCGGTGAGGGAGGAAGAAAGAACGCGCAGTGAAACCGACCTCCTCACCTTCTCGAACCTCCGAGCACAGCCCCAATAGCGAAATTGGGAGAAGATTATGAACATACCCGAATGATCGGAATAGCTGCATCGCTGGAACTGATCGGCATGGTCTGCACAGCGTCGTCAAAAGACAGCGTGGCAGGCAAAACTTCAGCAAGTGGTATCCGAACTACGACTGCCCGTCCCACAACAAAGCTGCTCATCCAAGTGTTTGATCAACCGCAAAGCGTCTGTCTTTTCCTCTCCTGCTTTCCTCCTTTCTTTCTT
>MGNS01000064.1:19651-23696 GCA_001795165.1 Chloroflexi bacterium RBG_16_57_11 | reverse complement strand
TTCAACGGCTTCAAGCAGGCCATCCCAGCCGGGCGTTCTTCCGGGGAACAAAGCAGCAGCTAATCAATTTCCACAACATATTCAGTCGGCATGACACGCGCCAACGGCTCACCCACGGGGGAACATTTCTCCGCCCATTCGACGACGGAATGAAGTGCATCGGCGGAAACCCCATCCGCGCCGATGCGGATGCTGATTTTCATGTTCAAAGGGCCGGCGGGCCGGGAGGCGTCCATCCCTAACATGCCGCGGTCATCGGATAAGCTATCCACACGGACTTCCAGGGTGGTCAATTCAATGCCAAGTTGAGCAGCGCGCAACGCGATCATGATCGCTTCGCAGTTGGCGAGTGCAGCGCGCATCATCCAGCCCGGCGAAGGCGCTGTTGCCCCGCCGCCGAGCGCCTGGGGCATGTCGCAAACCAGGGTCTGCCCATTGGGTCCTGTTGCGCGAGCGCGCAGCCCTTCTTCGATGACGGCGACCGCCTCCTTATCCTGCGAGAGTGCATGGTCTGGATTTTGGGTGTAGTACTCAATCACCCCTTGCATGGAATCACGGATTTGTTGTTGAGTGGACATTCAGAAATCCCTTCCTTTCCGGACTGGCATAGTATAGAAAATAGAGTTGTTGCTTACGTTATAAGGATATGACATACCACCTCCAGATTGAGCCTTAAGGTGTATATCGTTGCAGTAACAGGTGGCCAAAGCCAGGAACAACAACTCGCCGCCGCTGGCACTGGAGCCAAACACGCTCGGTTTTGTAGAAATCTGGAGCGATTGGGATTGCTCATTGGTTATGAGCGTCACCTGGTGGTTATCCAGGCTGTTTTGCACGCGGGCGCTGACGATCATCCCACACCTCCGGTTAACACCACAGTGTCATCTAACTCATTTGAATGCCGAGTTGCTGGAGCAAGGCAGGCATTTCAAAGTATACGCGCCCATGCTTGATCTGATTGTTTTCCAGATCATAAACGACGCACAGCGGCACGCGCACATCTTTACCCGTGGCCGGAATGCCAGCGAATTCGCCGATATGCCTGCCAACAAAGTCGCCTTCAACCATGGCGTTGTTCTCGCCGAACAGAGACACTCTCGTCGTGGCTGTCGCGTCGAAGGCAATATGGTAGAAATAGTTCAGCATTCCAAGCACAGCCTCAGGACCTTGGTGCTCTTGGCCTGTCGCCATAATCGTAAAGGTGACATCCTTCGCCATCATGCTGACGTCGCTATGTTCCGAGTTGAAATAGCGCATCATCGTCTCGCGGGTACTTTCGATTGACATAAGAACACTCCCTTCATATCCAAAAATATATGGTGGAATATTGCCTGGGTTATAGCCATATTCCTGCTGGTTTATGGAAGAGCAATTGGGAGTTTCGATCCGGCCGGCTCGATGATGGTTCAAAAAATTCGGATAGTGCATTCCATCCTGCTATCCGGGAGGATTATATACCATATTCATTCAAATATGTAGAATATTGATCGTATTCAACCGCATATTTTCCTCTTGGGTTGATTTTCGATCCGGGATATAATAATTTTTATGCTGAATTCCCAATTACAGTCCTCCACCTGGCTTAACCGGCGGCGCTACAACCCCCTCCCTTCTCTACTTGCCGCCCCCAACCCGGCGATCGCCTATTTCGCCCGGCGGGATTTGCTAGGTGAGGTCGTCCCGCCGGTCGAGACGTTGTGGGAGTTGCCCGGGGCGCGGCAACTGCTGCGCCGCCAGATGGAGAGTGGAGCCTGGCCCTATCCCGGCAGCGGGATCGCGGAGCACCGCGCCAGTGAAGACTACAACCAGATCGAGACCTACCGCAACCTGTCAATCCTGGTGGAGAAGTTTGGCTTCGATCGCCGCCACCCTGCCATGCAGGCTGCAGCTGAGTACCTGTTCACCAAACAGACTGCCGAAGGCGACCTGCGTGGCATCTATGGGAACCAATATACACCAAACTACACAGCGGCAATCATGGAGCTGCTGATTAAATCTGGCTATGCGCAAGACACACGCATCGGACGCGCCTTCGAGTGGCTCCTGTCCATCCGCCAGGACGATGGCGGCTGGACCATCCCTCTGCGCACTCATAAGTTCAAGTACACCCCGGAAAATGTAATCGGTGAGACATTACAACCCGTGCGTGGCAAGCCGTTCTCCCACCTGGCCACCGGCGTGGTGCTGCGAGCCTTCGCTGCCCACCCCGAGCAGCGGCACAACCCGGCCGCACACCGGGCTGGAGAGCTGCTGGCGGGGCGCTTCTTCCGGCGCGACACTTATCCCGACCGGGGGGCTATCTCCTTCTGGACTGGCTTCAGCTTTCCGTTTTGGTTCACCGACCTGCTCTCAAGTTTGGATGCGTTGACCCAAATCGGCTTCACAGCCGACCACCCGGACATCCGCCGGGGACTAGACTGGTTTATCGAGCATCAGGATGCGGATGGTAGCTGGAGGCTTAAGATCTTACGGGGCAAAGAGCGGGATGTGCCCCAATGGCTGGGGTTGGCGATATGCCGGGTATTTGCGAGGTTGGAGACGGTCTGAGCGTCAATAGAAGACCGCCAGGTCTCGAGGTAATAAAGGTACACGGACCAATCCGCCCGCTAAGCAGGGCATACTGGTCGGATGCAGGGCCTACCAGCATGACCGGCGCCCCTTCACGCGGCAGCAGAACGCAGGCCGGCTCGAAATGGACCGGGAAATTCGCCAGCCAGCGGGCGTGAGCGGGACCGAAGGTGGCGCGATCGTCAGCGTAGGCCACCAGATAGTCCAGGTCTTGCTCGGCCAACATTGCCTGGACCTTTGCCCAGCGTTGCGGATATTCGGCAGGCGGGATGGTGGGTTTGGGTGTCGCTTGCAGCACAGGTTTATTCTCGTAATTTCGTGATGCGTAACACAGTGAACCTCAGGTGGCTGATATTAGCTCTGTCATGTGCTCTATGATGAGCCCGCTTAGTCGGGGTCAGGTTTCAGAAACGCAGAATCAGCGCAATGTGTTCGTGCGCTTCGAGTCGATCATTATCTACGAAGACAACCTGCCCTTTTTTGCTCAAGACAGTCTCGATGATTTCATCCACCGCGTCCACCATCACACCTGGCTCAGCCGGGGTGTCTGCGGCCTCCAGAGGCTCACCGGCCTCATCCAGTCGAACCGGGTAGTGGAAATCTTCTTCTACCAGGAGAAGGCTGCCACGCCCTTCCTTTGCCAGCCGCCAAACATTCCGAGCCGAGGCAGCGAATTTCCCTTCACCGATGGCCTGGTTCAGACCAGCCAAAAGCTGCAGTCGTTGGTTGGCCAGGCCCGCCTTGACCAGTGGCCAGACCTGCTGGCTCAGCTCGGATGGGGTAGTCTCTTCATGGCTGCCGGTCAGCGTTGCCAGGATCGAATCCTTGTGGACGGTAATTTCATCGAAGAATGTCAAAAAGTGGTCCACTCCCACCACCGCCAGGGGTAGCGGATCTTCTGCCATGAAAGGCTTGAGAGCGCCATCCACGTGCCTAAAAAACTGGCGGTGACGCTCGTCCCGTATGGCGGACCTGCGGCTTCCAAACCCACCTGTCACAGGTTTTTCGACACCTGGTCCGGTATGGGTGAGAGGAAACCCTCCCGTTCTAATTTCGACCAGATAATCACGCATAGCCTCGAAAAGGCGGGTTGGCTTTTCACCCAGAACAAGCGTCCAGTAGCGCGGGGTGCGGTTCATCGCAAAGATCAATTCGCGTGTCCGAAAGGACTTGTCTACTTCCACGCTCTCTTTCAAGGAGAATGGCAGGTGAACCGCACGGGCAAAATCCCGGTTGACAAATATCGCCAGCCCATCCTGGGTGTAGCGATAATCGATGCTTTCAGCTAACTTCTCCAGCTGGAGCAGCAGCGGCTCGACCTCCGCCTTGCCATATTCACCCAGCAGGCGATCCGTGGCCTGCTTGACCAGGTTCTTGACCCGGATCGGGTCCAGCCGGTCATCCGGTGTGGCGCGATGGGTCGGCAGGGTGATGGTCACGGCCGGGGAGCCCTTGATTTTCTGCAGCAGGTGGATGT
>MGNS01000064.1:8965-19619 GCA_001795165.1 Chloroflexi bacterium RBG_16_57_11 | reverse complement strand
GAAGAGCATGTCATCAGCGACAATGAGGTTCTCTTTCTTTGAAAGTGCTAAAATTCCTGTCAGGTGTTTGAGTTGGGGCCTTTGCCTCTGATTATATCCCAGGCTTTGGGTGAAGAGACAGCCAATTTCTTCCACTCACTCCATCCCTCTCCTACAGGGAGTGGGGGAATCAAGAAAGGATTGTCGCACACCAGAATTTAAATCCGGGCTTTGTCTTAATCGAGAGCATTAAGATTTGTGTTGTGTTATTCTTCCATCAGGAGCGTTTACGTCATTATAATCCGGGTAGTAAACAGGCTGAAGGAGGAAGAGCGATGGAAACCTGTGTCATTTTGGGTAAATATACCGAAAAAGGAGCTGCCAACATCAAAGAAAGCCCTGCCAGGATTGAGGTAGCTCAGAAAGCCATACAAGCAGCGGGTGGACAATGGCTCCGGTGGTATTTAACGATGGGGCAATATGACGAGGTACACGCTTCTTGCATGTTTGCTCAGCGAGCGTGGGATTTTCTTGACAATAATTATCTATGTTATTATAATATGTTTAGTCGCTCCTGGCCAAAACCCCCGGGGATGCGTATTGACAACCGAATACGTGAAGACGGGAGGCATTGAACCAAAGATTAGATTGGTTGCTAAACCTGGATTGCTTCAACAGGGGAGATCTTTGGGGAGCCAGAGCAAACCGGCCCATCAGACCGGTTTTATTATTATCAGGAGAGGAGGGAAAATCGCCAAATAGCTCATTTCCAGATCAACAATTGATGATGAATGATCACGCATCGCTTTGGCTTTCGACAAGAGATTATCCTGAATTGGAGAGAGATAACATGTTTAGCAATAAGCGTTTCTTTACTATCGTAACAGTGATCACTCTGATGGCACTACTCCCAACAGCAGCCCTGGCGGCCGCTTTCTCGGTCGACGGGTGGACAATTACTTATCCGAGCTCCTATTCCAGTTGCAATCCGGTCGATAACATCGTCTTCGACAAAGGTGATACAACGAACTATATCAAGTATCGTTTCCTTCGCTGGGATTACACCACAAACCGAGGCATTGAGCTAGGAAATGGGATCCTGTACGACGACGCTGTGGTGCCATTTCCTTACGGATCAGTCACTGGCACGCTCACCTTTGTTGTCGATGTTGAAGTGTTCAATACCAGCGGGGCGCTTGTCACGAAAGGCGGTCAACAGTGGAAAATTACCTGCGAACCTCCACCCGGTGGTGAGGGCTGCACGCCCGGTTACTGGCGGAATCACTTCGAGGACTGGCCCCCAACCGGATATAGCCCGGCGGATATCTTCGATACAGTTTTTGGAACAGCTTACTTTACACCGACTTACACCCTCGGGCAGGCGATCAACCAGGGAGGTGGAGGTCTCAACCGTCTTGCGCGGCATGGCACGGCTGCGTTGTTGAGCGCTGCTCACCCGGATGTGGATTACCCCTATACAGTGGCGGAAGTGATCTTTATGGTCCAGGCGGGGATGATTGACCCGCTGGCCGCTGCCAACGAGTTGGGCTGCCACATACCGTAACCCTGGAACCAGTTCATGATGTAAAGAGGGGCTGCCCAAAAAGAAGGACAGCCCCTGCCATCGCGCAGTTGAAACGTCTTAAGGCAGGAAACCCTGGATCCACTCCAGCACTTCGGGGATATCGACGCGGGCCGAGTAGCCTACCCCGGAGCAGTTAACATTTGTGACGTATGAGTTGACAGCAAGGACGGTGTTGGTACCAGCTAGCAAGTCTGGGCCGCCCGAGTCGCCAAAGCAGGTGCCGCCCGAGCCACCTCCCGGGTTCAGAGCCAGGCGCAGATATTCGGCGCTGTGGACAAAATTACCCGAGACCAGGTCACTGGGGGCATACATGCGCACCCTTGGCCCAGACCAGCGATAGTAGGGTGGCGGTTGGGGTAGCAGGTTCCCCGGGATTTGAAGCTGGTCCTGCACACCATAGCCGACAAAATCGACGGCCGTCTTATTCTTTAGCTCATCCACCAGACCAGCATCCGGTAGGGCCGCGTATTCATCCAGGTAGATTGGCTCACTCAGCACAACGATGCCCGTATCCCGGTAGGAGAAGGCCGGCAAGCCGTTACCGCCGCCATAAGGATTCTCGGGGCTTCGATATTTGGGGTTGGTGTACGGTGTGCCTTCCACCGCCCCACTGCCCGGTCCGCCGTAGGGGTAGAGCGGGAAGGGATAATGATCGTAGGTCACATCCCTATCCATCCAGATGCGTGCCGCAACCGCACCATCTGTACAGTGACCGGCGGTCAGCACCACCGTGGGCGCGATCAACGAGCCGCTACAGCGCCAACCTGGCTCACCGGGGGCGAAATCGAACACCAGCAGACCAACGTAAGGATGGTTGTCTTCATCCGGTACACCGTTGGTGATGGCGCTGGCCACACCTGCAGTGCCAAGCACAAGCGCCAG
This sequence comes from Chloroflexi bacterium RBG_16_57_11, assembly GCA_001795165.1. Classification (GTDB taxonomy): domain Bacteria; phylum Chloroflexota; class Anaerolineae; order Anaerolineales; family UBA4823; genus RBG-16-57-11. Next base: position 17,173 of record MGNS01000064.1, on the reverse strand, counting down.
GACGAGGAAAAACGTAATTAAAGTTTTTTTCATAATTTTCTCCTTTCTGTGTCATGAGAGCCATAAAGAAAAAGACGGAAGGAAACCCTTCGGCAGCCAGTCTATCTGCACGGCGCAGACGCTTGACTTTTCGCCCCACCTTGCGATGGAGTTGCCTTTTCGAGAGTGGTAACACCCGTCAGAATGTTACGCTTTGATCATAGCAAAAATTCGACCCAAAATCAAGGGATTTAGGCATGACTGAGGTACTGTTTTACAGCGGGATATTAATTTCGATCCTGTTTTCCAAAAGCGAGGAGATCATATGTGTAAATTTAGGGAAAAGTTTAAGATAACAGACTGGAAAACCACATCCATACAGATTTAGGAAAAATAATGGAGCGGGTGCGCATTTACTGGCGCTCCCGCTCCAACTTTAGATTGCCCGGCCGAACGTAATCGGCGGAAATTCACATTAGCTGGCGTTATTTGGTCCTGCACTGCCCCTTATTGACCAGCAATTCAAAAATAGTCCTGGTCTCATAAGTCTCACCCAACCGCAGCACCGTAGTTGGGAAATCCGGTTTGTTAGGCGAGTCGGGGAAGTGCTGGGTTTCCAAGGCGAGGCCGTCGCCTTGCCTGTAGGCGCGACCACTGGGTCCGTAGAGGGTCCCATCCAGGAAATTTCCAGCATAGAACTGAATGCCAGGCTCTTCTGTCCAGACGTTTAGGAGGCGACGAGAGTCCCGCTCGCATAGGCTGGCCGCCAGGATCATGGAAGTGTCATCAAATGAGGGTCGGCTCAACACCCAGTTATGGTCGAAGCCTCTGCCGATGATGACTTGAGTATCGTTAGACCGAAGGCCATCCGCAATCGGTTTCGGCTTCCTGAAGTCGAACGGAGTTCCGGCAACGGGTGCAAGCTCGCCAGTAGGGATCAGGGTGGGGTCAACAGGTGTGTAGCGGTCTGAGTTGAGGTAGAGAATGTGGTCATTAATGTCACCCTCTCCTTCGCCAGCCAAGTTCCAATAGGTGTGGTTGGTCAGATTTACGATGGTAGGCGCGTCGGTGGTGGCAACATAATCCATAACCAGCTGGTTCATATCGTTCAAGGTATAGGTGACGGTAACATCGAGGTTCCCGGGGTACCCCTCCTCTCCATCGGCGCAATCGCCGGGTTCAAAGCCCTCTCCAGCCAGGCTGAGGAAGTGCAACTCGAGAACCACTCCATCTGCGCCGGCCTCCGCTTCGGTTACCTCCCAGACCTTCTTGTCAAATCCGACGAAACCGCCATGCAGGGAGTTGGGTGGGTTATTAATGTCCAGGCAGTACGTCACACCGTCGAGGACAAACCTCCCGTTAGCGATGCGGTTGGCGTAACGGCCGGTTATCGTGCCAAAATAAGGATTCTTGGTTTCATAATCTTGCAGATTATCGAAGCCAAGAGCCACATTCTCCCTCTTACCCGATTTATCTGGCACCATGATGGAGGTGATGATGCCACCAAAGGTGATGATCTTTACCTCCATCGGTCTCTTGCTCGCGTTGGTCAAGGTGTACTCATAAACGTCCTGTCCACCGACCGTGGTTCCATAAAACTCTGAGGTAATCTTGCCTAAGCTCTTCGCTTCCGTTGCCGGTCCTATGGCGAGAAGCATCGATAGGACAAGGACGCTTACTAAGATAGTTCGTACTAAGGTCTTCATAGCTGTAAACCTCCTGTGTGAGTAGCTATTCTGATCAAGAGTCGGTCTGATTGATCCATTGGATCACATTCGAGTTGATGAGATGAAACGCCAGACATTCGACCGATATTTCAGGCAATCTGTGAGGTGTCTAAACAGACAAAAGACGGACAAAGATACCTACACAAGAAGGTAGAAGGCGTTGGTCTCATCCTGACCGAGACTGCGTGACCTGACAGGGGTTTGGTGTTGACTGCTCCAGCTATCTGAAGCTTGGTGCAAGGGCAGTAAATTCGGAGGCAGGTGACGGCGCCTCGGATTGACGAATTTCCATCACCTGAGAGATACGCAGATTATAGAGATTGCCTGTGTATTAAAATTATAGGCTCATTCTGTCTTGTTTTCAAATTAATGAAATTTTTCACATTGACAAGAAATAGAGTAGTCAGGTATCGGCTTTGGTTGCTTAGGCTTGGTAACGACCTCCATAAGAAGCGTAAAGCGGAGCCGCTGAGGGGCAGCTCCGCTTTATAGCTTACGCCTTGTTGTAGGCGTGTCCGGTGAAGACCTCACAGGTCGGCAATCTGCGATCGCTAATAACCTGTGAGGTCGCAACCTCAATATTCGATTACGGTACCTGTGTGATGCGGTTCTGCGGCCCGGGGGCAACTGGCGAGAAAGCCGCGAAGTACTTCTCGAAAGCGTCGGTGTCCACTTCGCCGCCCAGGCGATCGGTGCCCTCACGCAGGACGAGGAAGTTATCGCCGCCGTCGGCCAGGAAGGAGTTGACAGTTACGCGATAAGTGGCGTTGGGGTCTACCGTCACGCCATTGATCTTGATGGTGGCTGGATCAACCTTATTACAGGCAGATGCACCCAGACTCCACGAATATTCGAATCCAGCCGAAACCTGCAAGATACGATTGGCATTCTGCGTTCCACAGCCATTGAATTGTTGTTCGAGCAGGGTTTCGATCTGCGCGCCGGTCAGGGTCATGGTGACCATGCTGTTGCCAAACGGCTGGACGGTGAACATTTCGCCGTAGGTCACATTGCCATCACCTTCACCAGCGCTGCTGCCAGCAAAGGTCAGATCCGCACGGATGCCACCAGGGTTCATGAAGGCTACTACCGCCTCGCCGAAGCCGGGATCGTCTGTGGCGGCTAACTGGCCGTCGGCGATGACGTCGCCAAGGGCTGATTCACCGGCCGCGTTGGTCGTGCGGGTGATATCGGCGGTGATCGAGCCGATGATCCGGTTGGACAGCGGCGCTGCGATGGCGTTGTACTTGTCGATCAAAGCCGTCAACAGGCTGTCCTTTGGGACATCACGGGTGACGATCTTGTTTTCCGCGGCCATCGACACGACTTCCCCGGAGGCACGATCAATGGTCAGGTCCACCTTGGTGACCAGGCGGCCGAATGAGAAGGCGCTGGTGACAAGCTTGTCATCGAGCACGCAATTGTAAGGTTGGTGGGTGTGTCCGCTGATCACCACGTCTACCTCGTCATCCAACCGGTCGACGATATCCACAATCGCGCCGGAAATCCCTACGCAACCGTTGAAAGGCGCAGGCGCAGCTTGAACGCCGCCTTCATGGACCAGGACCACGATCGTCTCGATGCCCCGGTTTTTGAGCTCCGGCACCAGCGCATTGACTGTGTCGGCCTCATCCAGGAAGTTCAAATCTGAGATGCCCGATGGGGTAACGATGCTGGGGGTACCTTCCAGGGTCATACCGATGAACGCAATCTTAGCCCCGGCGAATGCACGCATTTTATAAGCCGGGAAAATGGTTTTGCCATTGTCCTGGCGCACAACGTTAGCTGCAAGGAATTGGAAATTTGCCCCAGCAAAATCATCGCCGTCCAGACAGCCATCGACCGGATGGCAGCCACCCTCCTGCAAGCGCACCAATTCATGCCAGCCTTCGTCGAACTCGTGGTTGCCGACCGCGTTGAAATCCAGTCCGATCAGGTTGAAGGCTTCGATGGTCGGCTCGTCATGGAAAAGCGCCGAAAGCAGCGGGCTGGCGCCGACCATGTCGCCGGCGGAAACCACCACCGTGTTGGGGTTCAGGGCGCGCAGGTTGCTGACATGCGTCGCCAGGTATTCCACACCACCCGCGTTGATCGTTCCTACCCGCCCGGACGATCCCGACGGCGGCAGCAGATTACCATGGAAATCGTTCAACGCTAGGATCTGGACATCCACCGTGCCGGAGGGCACGGCACCCACAGCTACTACCGTAATGGCGAGCAATAGCACCAAAATTACCGCAACTGAAAAGCCACGCAACGACTTGTTCATGCCAATTCTCCTATTCTATTCCAAATAAGTACCAGAGCAAAAATGTGAGAAAGAACCGTGCGATTCATAGTAATCTCTTGTTCGACGTTCGATTGAGTGTTGCCAATTAGAAAACCAACGTCGGATTTGCCGCCGACATTCTGGCGGCAACCATTGTTAATGAAATCCCCTTTACCCTCCTTTCTCATTTGCCATAATTATGCTGCGGACCTTGACTGCCAGAGAGCAGTGACTCACCTGGTCGATCTCTTTGCGCCCCCACCGAAGGATGGGTTTGCCTTCTCGCTGTTCCAGTCGCAAGGCAAACAATTCACGTAATGATCATAGCAAAGAGTCAGCCAAAAATCAAGGTTTTTTGACCAATATTCGACAAATTTTAAGGAATTTAAGGGTGAATATCAATGGAAATTTGCTCCAGAGAGTCGATTGGTAGAGCTCGACCAGTATTCCAGTAACCAGCACTAAGGAAGCTCGTCTTTGTGATTTTTTTCATTAATTTGATTTTTTGTGTCGGATAAGTCATAATAATAATTGTGCTACTGAAGAAGAGGCGGTCTCTATGTGCACAATCCTATTTTCTAGTTTCACTAAAGGAGACATAAGATGAAAAGAATGTCTGTCGTATTCAGCATGGTCTTAATTTTCAGCCTGTTTTTTGGATCTTCCCCCGGCGCCGCGACCAGTCAGTCCGGCGCGATGGAGAACTATATCGTTCTCTTTAAAGCCTCCTCGGTCCCTAACAATGCAGCCCAGACAATCGCCGAAGCAGGCGGCACACTGGTCAACAGCTACAATGAGATCGGTGTGGTCATCGCCCGCTCGGATAACGCCGCTTTCCGGTCGAACCTGCTAGCAAATAGTCGCGTCGAAGGGGTTTCGGCTACCGGCAACTTCGGCGTACAGGTGGATGGTGGCTTTGCCGATGAAGGCGGATTGGAAGCCTTCGCCTCGGATCAGGTGAGCGCCTCGCCGATTGATGATGAGCCCCTGGGTTGGCGGCAGTGGGATATGCGCCAGATCTTCGTTCCCGAGGCGCATGCAGTCACCACCGGCAGCCCGTCTGTGGTCGTCGGTGATATTGATACCGGCGTGGATTACACGCACCCGGACCTGGCGCCAAACATCGACTTCTCTCGCAGTGTCTCCTGCATTGGCGGCGTCCCGGACCAGAATCCGGATGCCTGGTTTGACAACCATTTCCACGGCACACACACCGCCGGCACAATCGCCGCGGCGGATAACGGCATTGGCATGATCGGTGTGGCGCCGAATGTGAAGATTGCCGCTATCAAAGCCGGCAACGACGATGGCTACTTCTTCCCGGAGGCGGTGATCTGCGCCTTCATGTGGGCGGGCGAAATGGGCATCGATGTGACCAACAACAGCTACTTCGCCGACCCGTGGCTGTTCAACTGTCGCAACGACGCCGAGCAACGCGCCATCTGGAAAGCGGAGCAGCGCGCCATCCGCTGGGCTATGTCTAAGGGCGTGGTGGTTGTAGCGGCAATGGGTAATGAGAACATCGACCTGTCCAAGCGGAACGTAGACACGATCAGTCCCGACTTTCCACCCGGGTCAGAACAGGAGCGTGAAGTCACGAATGCCTGCGTGGTAATCCCAGTTGAGATCCCCGGTGTGATCGGCGTCACCGGAAATGGCTACTTCCTGCGGAAAACCTATTATTCAACCTACGGCGTCGGTGTGGCTCAGGTGGTTGCCCCGGGCGGCGACAACGTCTTCCAGAGACCGCAACCTGTTTTCCCGAGTGGCAGCATCCTCTCGACCATCCCGTACTATTTCTGTGGTGGCCCGGGGTCGGCCTGCTACGGGTCTGCCTCAGGCACTTCGATGGCCTCCCCGCACGTGGCCGGCGTGGCGGCATTGATCCTGAGCCAGTTCGGCAAGATGCCGCAGGGCCGCATACAGGCGGCCATCACCAGCACCGCCGATTCGATGGACTGTCCGCCAAACCCGTTTTATCCTGGTCCATCGAGCGCCTTCGAAGCGAATTGTGCTGGCGGCAGTGGATACAACGGCTTCTTCGGTCACGGCCAGGTGAACGCCTTCAATGCCGTGACACATACCCCGTAAAGAGCGGATTGACGACCTGATTTTAAAAAGGGCTGGAGCCATCTCCAGCTCTTTTCATTGTTTCATCAGTGTGTAAGCCAGAGACTGCCCCACAACCATTTAACCACGCTTTTACCAGCTTTGGAACGATCACGTTGGCAGGGCGCGTCCAGTATAAAGGAAATAAACCGGCTCACCATTACGGCTTACCTCCAGGGTTTCACGCTCGTTGGAACGATAGCCTGAGCGCACCAAGGCCTGCGTAGCGCGGGTGTTCTCCTCATTGGGTGCGCCGCCATACAGGCCGAGCAGCCGCTGACCGAGTAAATCGACGCGGTGGCGATAGCCGTACATGCGCGCCAGGGCGTCATTGCACTCAGCAATGTAGCCAGTGTACTGTATGCGCCGTACCTGTTCCTCGGGGGGCAAATCCAGCGGGATCGGCTCGTCGAAGGCCAGCAGCCAAACGCCTTCGAAACTATGCTCGATGAAGTTGCGGTAGCGCTCCTCGCTTTGGGCAAGCTCAAACAAGGCCAGCTGGCGTTGGTGAAGCTCGTTTTGGGCTCGTTGGATGGCATCCAGGGTGGTCTCTAAAACAAGACGAAGGATCAGAGCAGTCAGGACAAAGAAAGATGAGTAGGTGAACCAGGTGATCAGTGGCGAGAATTGCCAGGCCGGACGCAATAAGCCAAAAACCTCAGCCAACGCCAGCCCAAACATCGCCAGAATACTGGCGACCACCGTGGCAGCCAGGGCGCGCCGATACAGAAGCAGGCCTGCAGCGATAATCACTAGCAGATAGGCGATCGCGGTTGGTGAGCGAATCGTACCACGAACAACGATCACAACCGTGACCAGTATCAGCCCGCTCTGGATGAGCAGATAACCGATCAGCTCAAGCGAACCGTGGCGCATCCACAGGCGAAAAAGGAGCAACAGAACCAGGGTAGCCGCAAAAGACAGATACACCCACGATGAGGTTACGCCGGTTAGCAGGGTAACCAGACTACTTACCAGCACCAGGATTACACCGCCGTGGAGCATCGCCACCAGCAGGTTAGCACGCTGGCGCTGTAGCTCATCGGAATAAACGGGTAATTTAAATTTCCGGCGCAAGCTCTGTATTAGGTTTTTCACAATGATTCCGACCTGCATTGATTATAGCATCATCGCAACCTAATGCACATTTATTGTACAAACGATACAATAAAAACGAGTTCGGATAAATGTATTGACAGCGGCCTGGACCAATGGTAAACTAAACATAGAACACATATTCTATTTTTGAGGTCCTTATGGTTGAGACTTTTTCGACCGCCTCGTCGGGATTGGCTTCAACACTCTTTATCGGAATGCTGTGCCTGTGCTGCCTGACGTTGCTGTGGGTGTTTGCCGACCAACCGTCGACCTCCGTGCCGGGGCGCGACGATGAAGACCGGCCAGCGGAGTGGTCGGCGAAAACAGATTGGACCTCGCGTCGCACGTTACACCGCGTGATGCGCTTCCTGTCCATCGCGATCGCTGTGCTCTCGATGGCGCTGATCTTCGGGGCAGCAGTGGCCTTCATTGGGAATAAACTGCTGGAGGCGGCGCGCTGAGGCCATTCGCAGGACGGTTGAAACCGCCGTTTGGCACAGGAAATCCGCTAAGGCGGGTTAATGCGAAATTACGAAACATGCTTCAGCACGTTTAAGGTCTTCACCGCCGAATTAATTCGATCGGCAATGGATGGAGTAAATGGTATGTCAGACTTGAAGCGCTACAACCTGGTAATGCCAGAGGAGCTGTTCGCCGAGCTGGAGAAGATAGCCACCAAACGTCACACCAGCGTGGTAGAGGTGCTGCGGCGTTATATCAAGCTGGGTTTATTGGTAGAGCAAATCGACGAAAGACCGGGTGCAGAATTGCTGATCCGTGAAGGGGAACGCGAGCGCCAGATTGTATTGATTTAACACCAGACCCGGTCTCAAAGATCCAGGATCACATCTTTCAAATAGTAAAAGTGCTGCATGCCGGGGTGGAAATTTTTAACCCACGGCTTGATCAGCGTGTGGCGGCGAAAGTAAGACAACGGCATCAGCACGGCACCTTCGGTAAGCAAGCGGTCGGCGTCGCGATACATCTGGGAACGCTGCTGCGGCTCCAGGCAACGGCGGGCTTCTT
>MGNS01000064.1:4584-8942 GCA_001795165.1 Chloroflexi bacterium RBG_16_57_11 | reverse complement strand
ATTTTAGCACCTGGTAGTGCCCCAAAGCGACGCGCAGGAAGTTATCCGCATCGGGATAATCGGCTATCCAGGTGACATGCCACAGCCCAGCCAGGTTAATAGTGTGGAAATTCTCTATTAAATCGGTGTGTTGATGGTGCAAAGTGATGCCCAGGGTCTCACGCCAGCCATGCGAAATAAGGTCACCCATGCGGTCCGAGCCCTTGGATCCGAACAGGTAAAGGTTAAGCTCAGGGAAACCCTGCCCACCAGGGTAGCCAGCCTGGGCAAACAGATCGCGTGCTAACCCCGGGTTGTACTCCAGACCAACTTCTGGCGAATGACCCGGAATACCCGGCGGCAGGAAGCCACCTGGCACCGGCGTGGGGTACCCTGGCGCCAACAGGTCGACCAGCGCCTGGCGGTCGGTGGCGTGCACCAATGCCCGACGCACGCGTACGTCATCCAAAGGTGAGTAGGCCTGATTGAAGCCAATAAAGGATAGCCCTAAAGTGGGGGCGCTGAGGTACTCACCCGGGTAACGGTAACGCATGCGCTCTACGAATTCCGCCCCCAGACCGACAAAATCCAGCTCGTTGGCCTCGTATCGCTCCAGAAAGCGCTCCGGTTTGTTAGCCAGATCGAGCTCGATGGCCTGTAAATTACCAAAGAACCGGCCGGAATAGTTCGGATTGCGCACCATCGTAACTGATACACCCGGCTGCCAGCCTGCCAGCACAAAAGGCCCGTTGCACACCAGGCGCCCTACAGCGATCCACTCATCCCCGTAGGCCTCAACCGCGTGGCATGGCACAGGGAAAGCCGCGTAATGCGTCAGCAGATGAAGGAAATAACCTACCGGCTCGTTGAGCTCCACGACCAGGGTCAGGTCGTCAGGAGCTGAAACACCTAGCGAATCCGGGTTGGTGTTATCACCGCTATGAAAGCGACGAGCTCCACGCACATCGAAGAGCAGGCTGGCGTTCGGTGAGACGGTCGCCGGGTGCAGCGTGCGGCGCCACGCAAAGGCGAAATCGTGGGCTGTGAGCGGCACTCCATCGGACCAGCGTGCATCCTGGCGCAGGCGGAAGACGTACCGCTTCCCCCCTTCCAGCACATCCCAGGAGTGCGCCGATGATGGGACCACATTGCCATCCGGGGTCAGCTCAGCCAAACCTTCGAAGAGCTGGAAGGTGTAATCACCGCTTTCTACATCGCTAACACGGGCGGGATCCAGTGTGCGTGGGGTGCTGCCGGGAATGCGTATGGGTCGCTTCGCCGGCTCCTTGGAAACAAGCCCAGCATCCGTACTCGTATGGCTCGCAGCCAGCTGCCAGAGGTTAAAGCCATTCTGGTATGCCTGGCGGGAGCGGGGGAAATCGTATACCAGGTGATAAACCAGGCCGAGCTTCATCAGAGTCCGGGCTGCGGTATCATATTGGCCCTGTTCCTTGAGAAACTCCTGTGCTTGCTCGTATGCCTCAATGGCTTCGGGATACGCGAAGAGCTGCCGAGCGCGATCGCCAACCAACAACAGATAATCCAACGCTTTAGCATGGTCGCCAGCTTCTATAAAGTGCCGGCTGAGCTGCGGCGCGAGATCTTCGCGGGGATATTCGACCGGCCGCTCGGCAGATAAGCGCTCCAGCGCCAGACCAGCGCGGCGGTGCAGTCTTTGCCGGCGCATGGTACTCATCTCGCCAAGAAGAGCGGAGGGGATCAGAGCGTGGGTGAAGCTGTAAACCAGGCGACCACTTGCCGCCCGCTCGCTCGGTCTGCGCCCCCCAGAATGTAGTGGCGCTTCTGCGATGAGTTGGGCGCGTGATGCTGCTTCCAGGCCATCGATCAGCGATTCCTCGCTATCGGCTGTGCCATCATCCCCGCTGACCTGGGAAACGAGGTGCAAAGCCTCAAAATCGAATTCACGACCGAAGACAGCCGCCAACCGCAGGGCTTCCTGCGCCGAATCAGGCAGACGCCCGACACGCGCCTCGATCGCCATGCGCACGCTCTGCGGGATACCCAACTCCGCCAGGCTGGCTGCCTGCCAACGACCTGAATGGTGCGATATGCGGCCTTCATCTACCAACGCCTTACAAACCTCTTCTATAAAGAACGGATTGCCTTCGGTCTCGCGAAAGATCAAGTCAACCAGCTGTGGGCCGGGTTGTTCGGCGAACATCGACGCCAGTAGCTCGCCAGTCTCACCACGCGACAGGCGGGTGAGCTTGATTCGCTCCCCCAGGCGCTGGCGGCTTAGCTCATAGAGCAGGTCGCTCAGCACGCGCGACTCGCCCAGCTCCACCTCCCGGTAGGTTAGCACCAGCAGCATTGGCATGGCAGGGACATGGCGGGATAAGCGGCGCACCATGGACAGCGTGCCACTATCAGCCCAATGCACATCCTCGAACACGATGAGCAGCGGCGCGCGACGGGTGAGCGCCTGGAACAATTCAACCAGGCTATCAAACAAACGCTCCTGGTCGGCGTGCGGATCCAGTTCCGGGCGGTCGCGCAGCTCCCTTGGCTGGCCGCAGCAATCAGGGGCGAGCATGCCGAGGGCGTCCAGGGTGGCCTCAGGAAGATCAAGGGGGATCAGCTTCTGGCTATCCGGCTTGTCTTCAATCGTAAATGCGGATCGGATGATCAGCGCAACCGGGGCATAGGGGGCGCCGCTCTCAGCGTAGCAGGACGCCGCCAGCGCCGCGCCACCGGAAATCTCTACGCGGGCGGAAAGCTCGCGCACCAATCTAGTCTTGCCAATGCCCGGCTCACCGCTGATTAACAACACCTGACCTTGCCCAGCCGCAGCGCTTCGCCACAAACGCTGCACCTCTGCCAGCTCCTTTACGCGGCCTACCATGCGGCCACGGGCGATGCGCTCCAGCGGCAAGACAGCTTCGACCATCTCTGCTACAACAGGCGCTTCCAGTCGCATGAGCGCCTGGCGTACAGCTTCAGCGGAAGCTGGACGATCCCGGGGGTCTTTGCTCATCAGGCGGAGGATGACAGCATCCAGCGCTGGGGAGATCCGGCTGTTGTAAGTGCTAGGCGGGACGACCGGGGCGTACAGGTGCTGCGAGATGACGCCAATCGGATCGTCGGCAATAAAAGGCAGCCGCCCGGCGAGCAATTCATAGAGCATCACACCCAGGCTATACAGGTCGGCGCGCCCATCATACGGCTGGCCCAGGGCCAGCTCGGGAGGCAGGTAGAATACCGTGCCGATGATCGCCCCCTCGACGGTCAGGCGGGAAGCTACCGAGCGCGCCAGCCCAAAATCGGTCAAGCGGGCCAGGCCATCCTCTCCCAGCAGGACGTTTTCGGGCTTCAGATCGCGGTGGATGACGCCGCTGGCGTGGGCATGGTCCAGGGCGGCGCAAAGCTGTCGAGCGACCTCCAGCACGTCTTCCACGGGCCTCGGCTTCCCTTGCTCCACCCAGCTATGCAGCGAGCGGCCGGCGACGTACTGCATCACGATGTAGGGAACCGGACCCGTCGTAGTAGGGGCAGATCGTCCTTCGACTTCGCTCAGGATGCGACCCGCCCCTGGTACCCCATTAACATCCGTTTCACCGGCGTCATACACGGCTACGATATGAGGGTGGCTCAAGCGTGCAACCGCCCGGGCCTCATTGAGCAGGCGCACCCGTCCCTCGGTGCCCAACCCACCCTGCGCCAGGATTTTGATCGCCACGAGCCGGTCGAGCAGCAGATCATGGCCGCGATAGACCATGCCCATGCCGCCCTGACCTAATTCGGCCTCCAGTCGATAGCGATTTTGTATCACGTCGCCGATTTCCATGCGTTTAACTATACTACAAACCGGGTGAATTTCAGGTGAACCCACTTGACTGAACATTTGTTCTATGAATAATAAGGGGTGAAAGGATGAAAAAAGTTCATGACGCTCGAAACTTCACCTTCCGTCCCGCTCACCCCCGAGCTGCTGAGCGCCATCGCCGGGATCCTGCTCTCCCTGCTGGCCTCCTACCTCCCAGGCTTCTCCGCCTGGTTCGACCGGCTCACCGGGATCCACAAACGCCTGGTCATGCTCGGACTGTTGCTCCTGTCCGCAGCTGGCATCGTCGGCCTGTCCTGCGCCGGGGTAGGGCAGGCCTTCGGCTTGCCCGCAGCCTGCGACCAAAACGCCGCCATCCTGGTAATTCAGGCATTCCTACTCGCCCTTGTGACCAACCAATCTACCTATGTCATCACCCCAGACAACACCCCAGCCAAATCCCAAGCCAAAGCCAAAACGCTCCCGCGGCGCACAACTCGGTAATAATAACGCCCTGCGCCACGGCTTCTACTCGCGTGAATTTCGCAAGGCCGAATCCGATGACCTGCCAAACCTCGAGCTGCGCCTGGATGATGAG
>MGNS01000064.1:3658-4454 GCA_001795165.1 Chloroflexi bacterium RBG_16_57_11 | reverse complement strand
CCCACGCCATCCTCACCGGCAGCGGCAGCGACACGGCCGAGGTCATCTCCACAGCTATCCAGGCCATCGCCAAGGAGTTTAAAATCTTATGACCACCCAACCAACACATTGCCCCATCCTGGCAGACACCACCCGCATCAAGCACCTGGCGTTCGACATGAAACGCACCATGCAGAAATTACGCCGGGATCTCCGCACCTGTGAAGACTGTGTCGCCGGGGAAAATTGCGCCATCCTGCAGGACTACCAGATCACAATCACCGACGCTATAGCCGGCGTGCTCCAGGAAATGGAATACTTTCCGCACGTCAACACCACAACCAAACAACCCTTCTAACCAGTAGGGGCGCAAGGCTTGCGCCCGGCGCAAGGCTTGCGCCCGACGCAAGGCATGCGCCCAAGGAGAACCCATGGCACTATCAGGACAAAAAACAGTTACCGCAGCCGGCACAGCCGAAGCCCTGGGCTCGCAGCCCATCGGCGGCAGCCTGGCAGTCAAAGCCCTGGCTTCCAACACCGACGACGTCGTCGTCGGTAACGATGGCGCCGGCGACGTTACCACCTCCAACGGCTTCGAGCTTTCCGCCTCCGAAGTCATCGTCTTCAACCTGGTCGGGGACCTGGCTAACATCATGGTCGATGCGGCTGTCTCCGGCGAAGGCGTCTGCTGGATCACCGGCGAGATTTAACCTATATCCTAATTTCCTAATTTCCTAATTACCTACAGGAGTTCTCCCATGCTACGGCGTTATACGCCCAGGGGGTACACTATTGCCCGATCTCACAACCACCATCA
>MGNS01000064.1:3545-3625 GCA_001795165.1 Chloroflexi bacterium RBG_16_57_11 | reverse complement strand
TCCGCTCCTACCAGGAAGCACCCGCACAGGCCATCGTCGACAGCATCATCAACAGGCGAGGTCTATCTTTCGTGGTCATC
>MGNS01000064.1:3404-3539 GCA_001795165.1 Chloroflexi bacterium RBG_16_57_11 | reverse complement strand
CGCCAGTCTGGGAAGAATGAGCTACAGGCTCAAATAGAGGCATACTTGCTCACCCTCTTTAGCCCCATCCCCGCAGAGATCGTCAAGGTTTCCCCCACCTGGAAGCCCCAAAGTCTTAACGCTATGCGCCGGTTG
>MGNS01000064.1:0-3265 GCA_001795165.1 Chloroflexi bacterium RBG_16_57_11 | reverse complement strand
CCTTGCTCGAAGTCGATGAAGCCCAGGACATAACCACAGACAAGTACGACAAAGAGATCGCCCCCATGGCCGCCAGCACCAACGCTACCCGCGTCTTCTGGGGCACCGCCTGGACAAGTCAAACGTTATTGGCCCGCGAGAAGCGCGCTGCTCAAACCGCCGAAAAAGCCGATGGGGTCCGTCGCGTGTTCCACATCAATGCCGACCAGGTTGGCGAAGAGGTCCCCGCCTACAAAGATTTCGTTAAGAGCCAGGTCGCCAGCCTGGGACGCAATCACCCGTTCGTCCGTACTCAGTTCTACTCCGAAGAGATCGACGAACAATCCGGTATGTTCCCTGCGGACCGCATCGCCCTTATGCAGGGCGACCACCCGCCGGCGGTAACCCCCAAGCCAGGATCGATCTACCTGTTTACCCTCGACGTCGGCGGCGAATCCTTCGGCGGCGATCCCGTCGTAACCGATGGACCCGGTGGGCCTAATTCCCTAAATCCTAACCGTGATTCCACCGCCCTTACAATCTTCGAAGTTGAGCTCGTTTCCTTCGCCGGGGTCATCCATCAGCCGCGCTTTAAAGTGATCCAGCGTAAGCAGTGGACCGGCGCACGACAAACCAGCATCTTTAAACAAATCACCGCCCTGGTAAACCTGTGGAAACCCCACCGCATCGTTGTAGACGCCACCGGCGTGGGCGAAGGTATCGCCGGCATGTTGGCCCAGGCTTATGGCAGCCAGGTGATCCCCTTCAAATTCACCCAGGCCAGTAAAAGCCAGCTCGGTTGGGACCTGATCGCCCTCATCGAAGCCGGGAGGTTCAAAGACTATGCCTGCACAACGCCCAAATTTAAGATCGTCGGTCAAGGCCAGATCAGCATCGACGACCACCAGCCCCCAAACGCAGCCCTCCTGCACGCTGAGTTTTACCAGCAAGCTAAGTTCTGCCAGATGGAAATCATGCCCGGCCCTGGCAAAATCCTCCGCTGGTCCGTACCCGCAGGCACGCGCGACCCCACTTCCTCCGAGCTCGTCCACGACGACCTCCTGCTTTCCGCTGCCCTGTGCTGCGTCCTCGACAGCGAACAATTCGGCTCCGCCGAATCCTCCGTCGTAAAGCCTCAAGACCCCATCACCCAGGCTTTAGCAGAAAAAATATTCTAACGTAGGGGCGTATGGCATACGCCCTAAAAGGAGGAACAACTTATGTACACCGTCATTCTACCCAACGAACCAAATATAACCAGACTTTTAGAAGCCTTAATCGAATTTCACCCCCAAGGCGACAGCCTTATCATCTCGTCAGTTTTGATTGTCAAGACCGATCAAAAGGATATGGTAGATTTTCTAAATCCATTATGCATAGAATACAAAGAATCTGTTCAATCTGACCCCATCACCCAGGCCTTACAAGAAAAAGTATTCTAATCCGTTCAATCCGTTCCCCAATCCGTTGTCACCTCCTAACTCCTAATTTCCTAACATGAAATTCCCCCGCCTCCGCTTCCTCTCCCTTCCAGTCCTGGCAGCAAAAGCCGCAGCAGCCGCATATAGCTTCCTCTTCCCCTCCGGCTCAGCCCTCAGCATCGTCGATTCGACCGATGTCACCATCACCCCATACCAGCACTACAACTCTACCTGGCTGTGGTGGTGCGTCAAACATACCGACCTGGCCGGGCAACAGCCCTCCTTCCTGGTCCCAAAGGCCAGCCGTGTCTTCGCCCCCGTAGCAAATGAGCGCCTGGCAGTCTGGGCCACCTCCCAGGATACCGACATCTGGACCGACTTCACCACCGTCACCGTAGGTGCTGTCAACATCGAGTTCCAGCACGGCTCCGCTTTCGCCAGCAAAAAAATCTACATCGCAAACCTGCCCATGTACCCCTTCAGCCGCACGCAGAGGCTGGTCAACGTCTGGATTCTGGACGACCGGGTGAGCAATACCCCGAGCTCAGCTAACTACATCCTGGGTTATGCCACCGCCCGCAGCGCCGACGACGGTTCCGGTCGCACCGCTCCGGCTCTGCCGTTCTATGGGTTGAAGGTCACCAACCCGTCCGGCTACACCAAAAATATAGCTGTCCTCACCGCAGGCAACCACCCCGACGAATCTACCGCTCGCTTCGCCTTCGAAGGCGCAGTCGCCTGGCTGCTCGGTGGCTCTGCCCTGGCAGAGTTTCTGCTCGATTGGTTCGAATTCTACCTTTACCCTGGCGTCAACCCGCAAGGCGTGTACTGTGGGTACTTCCGCTCCTGCCCACAAGACAAGACCCTGGACCATAACCGCCAGTGGGCAACTACCGGGATACTGGAATGTATCGACGCCATCAAAGCAGCCATGCTCGCAGACACCGGCGGAGCTATCGAAGTCGGGCTGGATTACCACACTTCAACCGACGCAGACACCGCCTATGGAAACACCTACGACAACACCGAGGCCCTGCATGTGGTCTATGCTGCCAAGATGGCCGCTTTAGAGGCTGGTTGGGACCTGCGAAATACAACCGACCTCGGAACACTCCATAAGCTTTGGCGCGATAGCTACGCAGCCAGGCTATCGGTCACCACAGAGCAAGGCGGCGTCAACACCCGCACCATTACCCAAATGAAAGCCTCCGGTCAGTACAGCTTGCAATCCCTGGCTCAAATGCTGGCGGATGGACAATGGACCAATGGCCCTGGGGTAGGGTCCCGCGACTTCAACGGAACAACCGACCGCATCGATTGGGCCAATGTGGATAACCTGTCCGGTGACCCCTGCACGATCTCCGCCTGGGTCTACCTGGATACCACCGCCGCAACCAACCAATACATCCTTTGCATGCACGACGGAGGAGATACCTCAGTAGGGTTGGTCTTCAACTCGGTAAACGGCGGTTATCTATCCATCATCCGGCATGGCACTGTCGATTACGTCTGGGACGGTGCGGCCGGCACCATGACCACCGGCGTGTGGATCCACATCCTGGCCACCAGCAACGGCGGGTTGCTCTCCGGTTCTGTAGCTATCTACAAAAATGGTTCTCCGGTATCCATCGCCTTTACTAATGGCAGCGGAGCGGAAACGGCCCACACCGGCTCGTGGTCCCTGGGTGGGCGCATCTATTCGGATACCCGTAATCTCAATGGCAGGATCGCCCAGGTAGGCGTCTGGTCACGTGTTCTGAATAGCACAGAGATCGCCGCTCTTGCCGCCGGCCAGGCCCCCGATCTAGCCGCCAGCTCAGACCTCGAGTTCTACTTCAAAGGCAATACCTCCAGCCTGGTAGCAA
>MGNS01000063.1:55860-56185 GCA_001795165.1 Chloroflexi bacterium RBG_16_57_11 | reverse complement strand
GGTAACTTGAGAAAGCCATACGGGTCGAACCAGGCACCGATCATGATCCTCAGCCTGCCATCCACCAATCGCTGAGCGCGTTCTCACTCTGTGCCAGTGCTATGGCTGTTTCATCGTTGCGCATCACCCGCCAGAACTGCCAGCCGTAGTGGCGCGCCAGATATTTCAGCCAAACCAGGTAGTAGAAATAGCCCACTTTCGAGCCACGAGGAAGCGAGAGTTTCACTGCCAAGTATTCCGGGTAAGGGAATAGAATACTGAGCAGCCTGGCGGCTTTGGCTCGCAAGGGTCTGCGGCGCCGCAGGCGCGTCAGGTTGGGGTTCAA
>MGNS01000063.1:27964-55839 GCA_001795165.1 Chloroflexi bacterium RBG_16_57_11 | reverse complement strand
ACCCCGCTGCTGCGCCTGGGCATCCAGCTCAGGGGTGAAGTCGGGTGGGCAAAGCGACCCCAAAACATCACGCGGTACAGAGGCGTTCAGCAAGGCGCATGCCAGATGCAGGACCAGAAACAGACCCTTCCGGAAGTTCCATTGCTCTGCGCGCAGCTGCAGCTGCGACCAGTCGAGCTGCTCACCCAAACAAGTGGTGAGCGCAGCGATGTCATACAGGCGCTTCAGCCCGCGAACGAACTCCTCCTGCAGAAGGTGATAGCTGATGTGCAGCAGCAGATCCTCGGGTGAGAGCACCAGCGCAGGCGTTCCGTCCACCATCACGGGTTGAGCTCGCGCAAACAATCCCTCCAGATCTACGTTCAGCGGGCTACCCGGCGTGGCGATATGCCAGTGCAATTCTACCGGGGCTTTACCCGGTTGCCAGAGCGCCGGGATATGCTGGTGTTTCCGCACCTCGCGTTCAAGTTTGAACGCCCTGACATAGCGATACCCCTGGCCTTGCAAGATGGAGGCTGCCTGAGCCAGGTCGTCCCGCCGCAGCAGCAGGTCAATATCCCCCATCGGCCGCAGGGCGACCTCCGGATAGATCCATTTTGCCAGGTGCACCCCCTTGAGCAAGATCACCGGGATGCCCGCTGGCTGCAACGCCTTCAGAATGTCAGCTAATTCGCGGTAGAGAATGAGATTCCTGCCCGCGCTGGTTATAAAGCTGTTGTGCAGGTCCTGCCAGCTGGCCTGTGGAAATGAGGCCTGGCCGGATAGGTTTTTGATCTCAGAGAACAGTAAGGGCATCACGCCATACAGGCGCGCCTGATCAACCACCGTTTCCAAATCCTCAGTGGTCAGCGACTGGAGCTGTGCAAGCTTCTCCTGGCTCTGATCCAATCGCAAGCAAGCCAGCAGCGGTTCAGCCAGGGATGATTCGATCATCCGTGCGCTCAGACTGGCTCAAAGCGCCTTGTCGGCTACCCTGGCGTATACCGGTGTGTTCCAGTGGCGGTATTTTGGGTGCCGTCCGTAGACGATGTCCTCGAATATCCTGCGCAGCTGGGTCGCAATCGGACCCATCACACCCGTGCCAATTGGACGGTAGTCCACTCGGGTGACCGCGGTGATCTGCGCAGCCGTACCGGTCATGAAGAACTCGTCACATAGATAGACTTCCGTGCGGTCGATGGGACGCTCGACCAGTGTCAAGCCGAGCTCCTTGCTTATCAGCTCCATCACCGATCGCCGGGTGATCCCTTCAAGGATGTTGTCGGTAATCGGCGGGGTGACCACCACACCATCGCGCAGCATGAAGATGTTCATCGCGCTGCCCTCGGACACATGGCCGTCCTGGTTGAGCACCAGGGCCTCATCGAACCCCGCCAGGACTGCATCCGACTTGACAAAAGCAGAATTGGCGTAGGAGCCGCTGATCTTGCCGCGCGCCGGGATCATATTATCGTCCACCCGGCGCCAGGAAGAGAAGGTGACATGGGCGTTCGTATCATTGGTGACATAGCGCTCAAACGGAACCGCCACAATCGATAGCTCATCCCGTAGGTCGTGCAGCTTGACACCAATTGACTCGTCGGCCTTGAACGCCAGTGGGCGGATGTAAATATTACGCCGATAACCCTCGGCGTGTAATAATTCAATGGTTACCTGCGTCAGCTCTTCGGGGGTCTGGTCGAATTCCATCATTAACAATCGGCTGGAGCTCAAGAAGCGCCGGTAATGATCGATCGGGCGAAATATGTTCAACTCTTCTTGTTCGGCGTTCCAGTAAGCCCGCATCCCGCCAAACGCCGCCGTCCCATAATTGAGCGCGTGGGTCAATACACCGACTTTTGCTTCGGAATAAGGCACAATCTTACCGCCAAAATATGCAAATTTCGGAAATTCCATGATGAGACCACCTCCATTTGGTCATTCGAATGTTTTAACAGGTAACAGCTTGCAAGATTATAACACTCCGGGGTAAAGACACCTCCTACGAAGAGTTCAACCATCGAGGGGTATCAGAATTGGCTGAATGAGAGTATACTCGGAATGTTACCTGCCGGGCTCAAGACGGGCTGATAAATAAACAAAACGAAAGGAGAAGGCTGCATGAAGCGCGCAGTCAGCATCAGTATAGGTTCATCCAAACGCAACAAAACGGTGGTAGTGGAACTGTTGGGGGAGCAAGTGTCCATCGAGCGCATCGGCACAGACGGTGATATGGAAAAAGCCGCCCAGCTTTATAAAGAGCTGGATGGCACAGTGGATGCGTTCGGAGTGGGCGGCGCCGACCTGGGATTGCAAGTGGATGACATATGGTATCCGCTATATTCAGTGAAACCAATGGTCCGTTTTGTCAAAGAGACCCCCATTGTCGATGGGGCAGGACTGAAGAACACCCTTGAATTCAAGCTGGCCCCTTTCATCGATAATCACATCGGCGCATACGTAAGCAAGCTGGGCAAGACTGCCCTGATGACCGGAGGCGCCGATCGCTGGGGTATGACGAAGTCCTTTCTGGATGCCGGGTACGAATGTGTGTTTGGCGATTTGATGTTCGGGCTAGGCCTTCCAATCGCCGTGCGTAGCGAAAAGAGCCTCAAGCGGCTGGCGGCGCTGCTGATGCCGGTGGCAGGCCGCCTGCCTTTCGAGTGGGTCTATCCAACCGGGGAAAAACAGGAGGTGCGATTACCGAAGTGGGAATCCTACTACCGCTGGGCGACAGTGATTGCCGGCGACCTCCATTACATTGTGCGGCATATGCCCGCACGCCTGGATGGCAAGATCATCGTCACCAACACCACCACCCCAACAGATTTCGAAACCTTCCGCCAGGCTGGGGTCAAGTACCTGGTCACCGGCACTCCGGTTCTGGATGGGCGTTCCTTTGGCACAAACATGATGGAAGCGGCGCTGATTGCAATCTCGGGCAAAAAACGCAAGCTGTCCTACGCGGAGATTAACGAGCTTCTCGATCGCCTCGGTTTCGAGCCACAAATCCAGGAATTGAACACTTAGCCTGGCGCAGAGATCAGTGCAAATTTGGGAGTCGAACAGATATGGACGCAATCGTAATCGCTGGTGGGATCCCAGGACCGGATGAGCCACTGTACCCCTTCACCCAGGGCGCGCCCAAAGCCCTGCTGGATGTCGCCGGCAAACCCATGGTGCAATGGGTGCTGGATGCGTTGGACGGGGCGGAAACGATCGATCAGTTTTTGGTCGTCGGCCTGGACGAGAACAGTGGTCTTCACAGCCAAAAAGTTGTTGCGTTTATCGAAGGCGAAGGGTCGATCCTGCTGAACATTCGTTGTGGGGTGAAGAAAGTACTGGAAATCAACCCCTCTGCGGGTCATGTGGCGGTCGTCTCAGCAGACATTCCGGGGATCCGGTCCGAACACGTCGATTGGGTCGTACGCACCGCCATGCAGACAGACGAGGACGTTTATTACAATGTCATCACCCGGCAGGTGATGGAGGCGCGCTACCCAGGCTCAAAACGCTCGTTCACACGGCTGAAAGACGTTGAAGTTTGTGGCGGCGACCTGAACGTGGTACGCACCATGACGGTTACAGGAAATGATGAGCTATGGGAGCGCATTATTGCCTCGCGCAAAAATGTTTTCAAGCAAGCCGCGCTGCTTGGCTACGACACGCTACTGCTCTTGCTGTTGCGTCAGATTACTATGGAAAGTGCCATCAAGCGGGTGACCCGGCGGGTCAACCTGACCGGTCGGGCTCTGCTCTGCCCGTACGCAGAAATCGGGATGGATGTTGATAAACCGCACCAGCTGGAGCTGATGCGCGCCGACCTTTCCCGGTCTGCAGCCCAACCGGTCCCCTGATCGCAGCCGAGCGATGCTACAAAGTATTCTGGAGCAGGATGCCCAACTCACGCAAAGGTTGCGCGTGGCCGAGAAGCCCGGCTCACTTCGCAGGCTGGCCATCCTCCTGGCGCATTCGGGAGATTCATGGTTCTGGCTGCTGGTGCTGATCCCACTCGCCTGGCTCGGGAACGAGTTCTGGTCTCAGCGAGCCATCCTTTATATTATCAGCATCTTGATCACTGCGGTGCTGGTCTTCGCCGTCAAATTCACGGTCCGCCGCAGACGCCCGGAGGGCGAATGGGGCCAGGTGTATCGGAAAACCGACCCGCATTCATTTCCATCAGGTCACGCTGCCCGGACCGCGTTGCTGGCGGTTCTTGCCATCGGTCTCGGTCCAGCCTGGCTGGGGGTGGTCCTGGCGGTCTGGGCGCCTCTGGTGATGCTGGCGCGGGTGGCGATGGGCGTGCATTTTCTTTCCGATGTGGTGGCCGGAGCGCTGTTGGGCGTTCTGGTGAGCCTGGTGATTCTTATCCTTGTCCCGCTTCCTGTAGTGCCCGTTTAAATTCCTGGATCGCCTCTACAGGCGCCGGATCGACGCCATAAGCCATCGCCAGGTAATACCCGACATAATCTCCATAATGCAGGCAGGTCCACTGCTGCGCCAGAGGTGTATCTCCGCGTGCATCGATGAAGTCGGTATTCAGCCCTTCGATCATCATCGCATGCCGGGTCAGGTCGCTGCGCAGGCGGTTGCGCGGGTGTTCAAAAGAACCTCGCAAGAAAAGGATCATCGACTGGCCAAGCGTCGCTTCCGGGTTGAGCACTCCCGCCAGCGTATTATGATCCGCCTCCGGCAGCACGTCAAACTGACCCACAGCCTTTGCCAGCTCGTTAATTTGACACTTCCAACGCCGCGCCACCGGGGCTAACAATCCCGAGCCGATCACGACCACCCACCGTCCCACCAGCTGTCCAGCGATGCGCTTGGATTGATTCTTAACCGCCGGCACCGAGGCGCGCAGGCTTTCTTGCTGCGCATGCATCGCCCGGATCGCGCTCTCCAAATCCTCAGAGGCATCGGGGAGCAGGCCCAGCCGCGCCAGAACAGATAGGAGCAAGCCAAAGGAATAACCCACCGCCGCGCGCGGCTGGCCGCGGTGCTCGAAGCGCCACACCGGGCTTCCCGTTTTTATGGATGCTTCTGCCAGCTTACCGCCGGTAGTGATCGCCAGGCAGCGGCAGCCCCTGGATTGCGCGGCGGCCAGAGAAGAAAGCGTCTCTTCGGTGTTGCCGGAATGCGAGGAGGCGATTACCAGGGTGCGAGGTCCATCAGCCCAGGCAGGCAGGTCATAATCACGGTGGACAATGATCGGAACCCGGCAGCGCTCCAGCGCATAGGCGGCTAACAGGTCGGCCCCGATGGCCGAGCCGCCCAGACCGCAAATCACCACGTTTTGAACGTCCGACCACTGTGGCAGGTCGTGCTGGCGGCCCAGCTCCCAGGCCTTCCCCAGTTGCTCGGGAAGGGCATCGATCTCCGCCAGCATATTCCCCTGATCCAACCGGGCAAAAGCAGCTGTATCATCCAGATTCATATCATGCCTCCGCTCATTCAGACCCCATCTTCCGCAGCCTGGATTTCCATCACCAGGCGGTACAGCTCGCGCCTTGGCCAGCCGCTACCGGTCGCCAGCTCACCGGCTACCTGCGCCGGAGGTACCCCGGAGACCAGACGCTGGCGCATTGCTGACCGGACCTGTCCCTCGCTCCATTTTTCGGTCACGGTTTTCCCGGCAACCACCAGTGTGATCTCTCCACGCGGCGACTGAGAAGAAAAATGCGCCAGGCTTTGGCCGATCGAAGCGCGATAAATTTCCTCGTGCAGCTTGGTCAGCTCGCGCGCCACGGTGATCATGCGGTCACCCAGGACATCCTGCAGATCCTGGAGCGCCTCCACCAGGCGATGGGGGGTCTCTAGGAAAATTAATGTATAGGGTAAACTCGAAATTTCTTTCAACAACCGGCGTCGCTCCACAGCTTTACGCGGCAGGTATCCCAGATAGAGAAAAGTATCCGTCGGCAGGCCCGAAGCGACCAACGCGGCGATCGGCGCACTGGGTCCGGGGATTGGACTGACCGAATGACCGGCGTGCAACACCGCGCGGACCAGCTCATACCCGGGGTCATTCAAAGCTGGTGTGCCGGCATCGGACACCAGCGCAACATCGCCTCGTTCCAAAGCCTGCAGGATCTGGTCAACACGGGCCAGCTTGTTATGCTCATGGTAGCTGATCAGCGGCGTCTGGATGTGGTAATGGCTGAGCAGCTTCTGTGTCTGGCGCGTATCTTCAGCCGCGATCAAGCCGGCATGCGCCAGCACGCTCACGGCCCGGTAGGTGATATCCTGTAAATTTCCAATCGGGGTGGCAACCAGATAGAGCGTACCCATCGATTACGGATTTGCCCAGGTCAGGTACTCGATCGATAGCGCTCCGGTGTCCGCGTCGAGGGAGATCAGGCGCACCCATCCGAAAAGTCCCTGATCCGTACGATAACACAGATACGTCCCTGGATCCTGTTGCCTCAGCCTGATCGGCGTATTGACAAAGGCAGAGCCCTGGCAGGCAGAGAAGGAGGGCGTGCCGCTGCCATGCACAGCAACCAATGCGCTGCCCAGCGGCGCAAGCAACAGCCTCTCCCCATCGACCACGTAACCCAAATCTTCGCCCGCGCCGGTGTTGATCAGACCGGTGTCAAAATTTATCCGATCGAGCAAAAGCATGGACGTGCTTCCACTGACCAACACGCCTGGGGCCGGTGTGGAGTCGGGTGGATACGGAGTGCCAACGGATGAAGTAACCGAGGGGGTTGCCGCTGAGCCGGAAACAACGATGCGCACCCAGAAAGGTGAGCTGCCGCCAGGTCCAATGCCAA
Source organism: Chloroflexi bacterium RBG_16_57_11 (assembly GCA_001795165.1). GTDB lineage: Bacteria > Chloroflexota > Anaerolineae > Anaerolineales > UBA4823 > RBG-16-57-11. Next base: position 49,087 of record MGNS01000063.1, on the reverse strand, counting down.
ACCACGCGCCTTCTTTGTTGCGCAGCTTCCAGTTTCCCTGATAGGTGCCGGCAGTGTTGGGGGCCGTCAGGTCTACGGAGATGTCGACAGCCTGCCCGGGGGCGACGCTGGAGGGCATTTGCACAACCGATGGCGCCCCCATCGCTTCGCCTGAGAAGACAGCCATGGAATAGTCCTTCGTCCAGGTGCAGGTGCCGGTGTTTTGCAGCCGCCAGGTCTTGGTGAACGCCTGGCCGGGTTGCATTTTGGTGTCATCCGGTATGGTGACATCGATGGGTACGCCTGGGGCCGCCTGGTCGCACAGCTTGGCTTGCGAGGTCGGCGCGCTGGTCGCCTTGGCAGTTGGCGTGGCGGCTGTCGCCCTACTTGTCGGGGTAGTTACTGGCGTTGTGGCTGTCGGCGCCGAGGTCTTGGTGACCGGCGGGGTCAGGGTCGCCGCCTCGGTCAGGCGTGCGGCCACCGTTTGGTACGCCTGGGTGACATCCGCCTCGGCAGCCTCGTCCGAGCGCGGCATATTACAGCCTGCCAGGCCCACGGCCAATATTACAAACAAAACGAACAATCGATTAAAGTTTATCTTCATGAACTTTCTTCTTTTTTAGGCATAACGGATTTCATACGCTGGGAAAGTGTACGTCGTGGCAGCAAGACGCGCCGACCACAGCGCAGGCACTCCAGGCCGATATCGGCGCCCAGCCGGTATATTTGCCATTCATAACCGCCGCATGGGTGCGGCTTTCGCAGACGGACAATATCCTCCAGCTTCAGATCGGGAAGCATAGAGCGCATTATATCACGCCATAGCAGGCGAGCTTTTGCGCTACCCCAGGATGGTATAATACGCCCTCAGGAGATTGGCATGCTGGGAAACCTCGATCCGTCCACACTGATTGCATCAATTATCGTCTTACTGGTAGCTTTTCCATTACACGAATTTGCCCACGCCTGGACCGCGACGCAATTTGGCGATGACACACCCCGCTTGAACGGCAGGCTGACGCTGAACCCCCTGGCTCACCTGGATGTAATGGGTTCCCTGCTCTTGCTTTTTGCCGGTTTCGGCTGGGCCAAGCCCGTGCCGATTAACCCGTATGCGTTGCAAAGACGCTCGCCGGCTGCGGTCATGTGGGTTTCGCTGGCAGGGCCGTTCACAAATTTCTTGCTGGCGATCCTAGCCGCCATCCCCTTCCGCCTGGGGTTAGTGACGGTCGCCCAGGGATTTGCCCCCAGCACAGGCCTTTTACCGAATTTTGACAAAGTAATGGTCTGGTTCATTTACATCAACCTGTTGCTGGCTTTATTCAACCTGATCCCCCTGGCCCCGTTGGATGGCGAGAAAATTGCCACGTACCTGCTACCGCCCAGTATCGGCCGGTATTTTGATATCATCCGTCCATACGGTCCAATGATTTTGCTGCTGCTGTTCGTTGCGGGATCGTTCCTTGGCTTTAATTTAATAGGCCAAATCATCGGCCCCCCACTTCAATTCCTCTTCGGTCTGCTGGTCGGATAAGGGAATTCATGCGCATAAGATACCGGGCCCGCCAGTTCTGGCATGCCCTTAAATCTACGCCAGAGCCGGAAGATCTAGACCTGGCCCGCCAGGTGCTTTCACCCGCGCAGATGAAATTATTCCTGAAGCTGCAGCCGAATGAACAGGTTCATAGCCTGCGAGTATTTGGTCAGCTCTACCATCAAAATCCATCCGATAGGGACCTGCTCGTGGCGGCGTTATTACACGATGTGGGCAAAACGGCATATCCTTTACGAACCTGGGAGCGAGCCTGGATTGTGATTGCCAAGGCAATCCTGCCTGCCAAGGTAACCGTGTGGGGGCAGGCAGAACCGCACGGCTGGAAACGGCCGTTTGTGGTGGCCGAGAAACACGCTGACTGGGGAGCGGAAATGGCTGCTCGCCTGGGCGCCTCTGCAACTACCGTTAACCTCATCCGACGCCACCAGCAAACGATCCACCTTCACAACTCACCCAGCCCAATTGCTGCCTCAAGAGAGGACCAGCTTCTTTACCGCCTACAACTGTTAGACAACGAAAGCTGAGGGTTTATCATGACAATCCAGATATCGATTATCGGCCTGGGGCAGATCGGCGCTTCGGTTGGCTTAGCCTTGAAAGAAAAAAAGGATCTGTTGCTGCGCGTTGGACACGACATTGATCATAACATAGCCCGCCAGGCGGAAAAGATGGGGGCAGTCGATCGCCTCGACATCAACCTGCCCCGGGCCGTCAGAGGCGCAGACCTGGTTGTGCTCTCGCTGCCGCTCGATCAGATGCGCGAGACCCTGGAAATTATCGCCCCGGATTTACGAGAAAATTGCGTCGTGATGGATACCGGCTCTGCCAAGGAAGCTGTGGCCGCCTGGGCGGCCGAGCTGCTACCGGAGGGGCGACATTATGTCGGCCTGACGCCAGTGATCAACCCCGCCTATCTACACGAAGTCGATCTGGGGATTAAAGCCGCCCGGCCCGACCTGTTCCAGGGTGGCCTGGTGGCCATTGTCGCCCTATCGCAGACCGATTCGGCCGCTATCAAGCTTGCGGCGGATATGACCCGCCTGTTGGGCGCGGTGCCGCTCTTCGCTGACCCACTGGAGGTGGATGGCGTGATGGCTGCCACCCATCTGCTGCCCCAGTTGATGGCCGCGGCGCTGCTGAACGCCACGATCGACCAGCCCGGCTGGCGAGAGGGGCGCAAGTTTGCCGGGCGGGCCTACGCCGAGTCCACAGCGCCGGCTGTACTGCCAGGGGACGCTTACAGCCTGGCAGTCACTGCCTTGCTCAACCGCGAAAACACGCTGCGCGTCCTGGATAGCGCCATCGCCGCCCTGTCTGCCATCCGCAATGACATCGATCGAACTGATGAAGCCTCGCTCGATGAGCGCCTGAGCCGCGCCCGCAATGGTCGCGACACCTGGTGGAAAGGCCGGCAATCCATGGAATGGGTTAATGAGGGCGCGCCTGGCGTTAAGGTGCCAGAGATGCCGAGTATGTTCAGTCGCCTGTTCGGCATTGGCGGTAAAATGCCGAAAGAGCGGAAGTAAACCCAGAGCCACAAGGACCCAATATGACCAAAAAACTTGAATGGATCGAAAATGAGCTGCAAGGCTTGAAAGAGGCGGGGTTGTACAACCGCATTCGCACGCTCAGCTCGCCGCAAGGCGCCTGGCTGGTCGTGGATGGCAAACGCGTGCTGAATTTTTGCTCGAACAACTACCTCGGCCTTGCCAACCACCCGCGCATCTTGCAGGCTGCGCGGCAGGCTATGGAGAAATACGGCCTTGGCCCGGCTGCGGTTCGCTCGATTGCCGGTACCATGGACCTGCACCTGGAGCTGGAGCGCCGCATGGCCGCATTCAAGGGCGTTGAAGCCGCCATCACCTTCCAATCCGGCTTCAATGCCAACATCGCTGCCATCCCGGCGCTGGTGGGTAAGGATGACGCCATCATCTCCGACGAGCTCAACCATGCCAGCATCATCGACGGCTGCCGCCTCTCTGGCGGAAAGATCATCCGCTACGCCCATTGCGACCCCGGTGACCTGGAGCGCGTGCTCAAAGAAAACCGCCACGCATATCCCAGGGCGATCGTCATCACCGATGGGGTTTTCAGCATGGACGGCGATATTGCTCCGCTAGATCAAATCTATGCGGTCGTGCAGAACTACGAAGCCATCCTGATGGTGGATGACGCCCACGGCGAGGGTGTGCTGGGGCGTGGTGGTCGTGGGATCGTGGACCACTTCAACCTGCATGGCAAGGTGGATGTCGAGGTTGGGACGATGTCGAAGGCCTTTGGCGTCGTCGGCGGGGTGGTCGCCGGCAATCCGGTGGTGGTGGAATGGCTGCGACAGCGTGGCCGCCCGTTCTTGTTCTCATCTGCTATGACCATCCCCGACGCAGCAGCCTGCCTGGCGGCGCTGGATTTGTTGGAAGAGTCGACCGAATTGGTGGACCGGTTGTGGGAGAACGCCCGCTATTTCAAGTCCGAAATGAAACGTCTGGGTTTCGACACCGGCAATAGCAGTACTCCAATCACGCCAGTGATGCTGGGAGAAGCGCCGCTGGCGCAACAGTTCAGCCGCGAGCTATTTGAAAAAGGCGTCTTTGGGATGGCGATAGGCTTCCCCACCGTCCCACGTGGCAAGGCGCGCATCCGGGTAATGATTTCCGCATCACACTCAAAGGAAGACCTGGATCAAGGCCTGGAAGCCTTTAGCAAAGTTGGGCGCAAGCTGGGCGTGATTCCCGCCTAGAGAATGGCGTTAGAGCTCAAGGAAGGGATCGATGGCCGGGTTGGTGCCCGCCCACAGGCAGCTTGATCGCCCGTCGAGGTTACAGTCTACGCCGTGCGAGCAGCGATGCGCCAGGACGCGCGGCCAATCGGGGAGGAAATCCGCCGGGTAAACGATCTCGGCCTCCAGAGCGACCTCCTGGCCGACATGGTGACAGTAACAAACGCGAATCGGTTGCCATGCTTCACTGGTCATTGAAACCTCCGTAAGTCTGCCTGTAATGGCTTAATTATAACTGGCGACCTGCCCGCTATGCAGGTGTCAGTTGTCATCTAAAAAGTTGACAAACTTCGTCTTTTATCTATGGCCAGGGTTTCCTCCCATAAGATATTGCATTGGCGGTAAATTTATGCTACACTCATCAACGATTTTCGCACCAACGGCTCTGTCGCCATCCTCTCCTCTTTACTTGCCTACCACCAGGGCAAGCTGGATCCTGCTTTGGTGCAAAGCCTGATGGGCATGCGCCAGCTGCTCGAAAGGGAGACCGCCCGACTGGCGGCCATTCATCGCACCGATGTGCACCTGCGCCAGTTCCAGGAGATCCTCGAATTAGAAGCAGGCCTCGACCCAACCAGCGCAGCCGGGCTCACGGATTTGGATTTTTCCTTCCACCTTTTGGTAGCCTTGGCCTCCGGCAACCTGATTTACCCGTTGATCATTAATTCATTCAAAAATGTCTATACCAGCCTGACTGGGGCGTTCTTCCAGCTATTCGCCGGAGCCGAACCCGTCGGCGAAGTGCGGTCTTACCATCGTCAATTGGTCCACGCCATTGAGGAGCAAGATGCGACCATGGCAACCGAGATTATGCAAGAAATGCTGGCGCACGGCGAACGCCAATTGCTGAGTGCTCAGACCTTGTAGCCAGCCGGGCGAAATTAATCGTGAACGGTTCAACAGATTTTCGGGTTGAAGAAAGGAGCCAGACATGACCCATGAAATGGTGATCGACAAGCCACGTTACGCGGTCAAGCAGCCCAAGAATTTAAGCCCGCGCATCCAATGGCTGCGAGATTATTTCTTCCAGGGCGTCCAGCGCCGGTGGAACAATGAGTTCACCTCCTGGACTACAGGCACCCCCTGGGATTTCCAGTACAACGAGCTGACCTTTTATATCGTCCCGGAAACCTACTTCTACTTGCAGACCTTCCGCTCCTCCTTTAAGCAAATGGCCCGCAAAGTAGACCTGCCTCCCGATTTCTGGTCCTGGAGTATACCTGAGCGACGCGCCTGGTTCGTAAAACAGGTCATGGTCCATTATGTCCCCAGGGAGCTCCCGCCAGGAGATTTAATCGCCGGGGCCCGTTTTAACATCATGTCTTCCTGCGGCCTGAACGAAAAGGAGGCCAGGGATTACGACCAGATGTTGCTTGGCAAGGACGGTGCCCGGCCGAGCATGCTGTGGTTCCACAATCACGGCTTCGGCAATACCGGCGCCACCAGCGGGCACCTGGTGCCGGATTACAAAACCGTCCTGGAGATCGGTTGGAAGGGCATTCACGCCGACCTTGAGAGGCGCTATCACGCCTTGCCGGTTTCGGACCAGCGTGGCTCCAAAGGAGCTCAATTGCGCGCCATGCTCACCGCCGCAACCATAGGCCGCGAGCTGGCCGAGGCCTACCGCCAGCTCTGTCTCGACCAGTCCGCGGCCGAAGCAGACCAGACCCGTAAAATCGAGCTGCTGCAAATGGCCAATAATCTCGAGCGCATGCCTTGGGAGCCGGCCACCAGCTTCTGGGAAGCGGTGCAATCCTTGTGGCTGACCCACATGCTGGTGATGAGCGACGAAAACTATCCCGGTCCCGGCTTGTCCTTTGGGCGCATCGACCAGTATCTGTACCCATACTGGAAACATTCTCTCGAACAGGGAATGGAGCGCGAGTTTGGCAAAGAGATCCTGAAATGCTTCTGGGTGCATGCCAATACCGCCTATGATGCTTTTATTCGCACCGGCGGCAACCAGGGGATCACCGCCGGTTATGGGCAGTTGCTCACCCTGTCTGGCATGGGAGAGGGAGGAGCAGACCTGACCAACGACCTGACCGACGCCATCCTGGAAGTAATCGATGAGATGTCGCCGATCCTGGAGCCTAAGCCGAATGTGCGCCTGCACCGCGGCACGCCAGATGAGCTGCTGAGCAAGGTCGTGGACATGATCGCCAGCAGCCAGGGAGCGCCGTTCCTGTTGAACTTCGACGAGCGCTCTATGGCGGGTATGCTGCTCGAGGCGCGCAAAGCCGGGGTGGAAAAGTTGATTAATCCACACAACGTCTACGATTACGCCCCGGTGGGCTGCCTGGAAAATACGATGGTGGGGAATGACCGTTCCGGCACCGTAGATAACAACCTGAACCTGCTCAAAGCCGTCGAGCTGGCCTTGACAGGCGGCTATGATTTGATCCCCTACCGCGACCCGTTAACCGGCAAGACCGAGAAACCCCAGCGTTGGGGACCGGACACCGGCGACCCGGCCGGCTTCCAAACCTGGGAGGAATTCTGGGGGGCGTATGTCGCTCAAACTCGCTACATCATCCAAAAAAGTGTGGAAATCTATGAGAAATCGGAGGCCATCCGGACGAAATTCTTCCCCACGCCTTACCTGTCCTGCCTGGTGCGCGGCTGCGCCGAGAACGGGCTGGATATCAACCAGGGCGGCGCAGAGCTCAACTTTGTCACCATCGAAGGGGTGACCTACGCTACCACGGTCGATTCACTCCTGGCGATCAAATACCTGGCCTTCGACCAGCACGCCTCCACGCTGCCCCAGCTTGTCGAGGCCTTGAAGCACAACTGGTTGGGTTTCGAGGTGCTCCAGGCGCGGGCGCTCAACAGGGCCCCCAAGTACGGTCGCGATGACGACCAGGCGGACGCTATGGGGCGCCAGGTGATGGAGCTGTGGTCCGAAGAAACCTGGAAGTATAGAACCCGCTCCACCGGCAGGCAGTTCCGCCCGGGAATGCTGAGCTGGAATTACTGGATCGCCTATTCGGACATCCTGCCAGCCAGCCCGGATGGCCGAACAAAAGGGAAATTCCTGTCAAATGCCCTGTGTCCCTCCAACGGCGCCGATATTTTTGGGCCTACAGCCAACGCCAACTCGGTCGGTAAAGTGCTGGGAGGCAAAGCAGCCGATGGACACGGAGATTGGGAAAACTACCTGAATTGTTTGCCGAACGGCGGCAGCCATACCATGACCTTCAGCCCCTCCCTGCTGCGCGATGCCGAGCATAAAGAGAAATTCAAAGCCTTCTTGCGTGGTTATACCGAAAATGGCGGGACCGCCCTGCAAATTAACCTGATCGATGCCGACATGCTGCGGGACGCCCAAAAGCATCCGGAGAATTACCGCCACCTGCTGGTCAGGGTGACCGGCTACAACGCGTATTTCACCAGCATCGGTAAAGAGCTTCAGGATGAGATCATCGCCCGGGAAAGCCACCAGCTCTGAGATGACCGCCGAAGGGTTGATCCTGCACCTGCAGCGCCTCTCCACCGAAGATGGGCCGGGCATCCGCACTACGGTCTTCTTCAAAGGCTGCCCGCTGCGTTGCGCCTGGTGCCATAACCCGGAAAGCCTCACCAGAAAGCCACAGCTCCAGTGGCTGGAGCGGCGCTGTATCGATTGCCGCACCTGCCTGGAGGCCTGCCCGCATCATGCTCTGGCTAAGGATGAAGACGGCAGTCTGCACATCGACCGGGAGGGCTGTGACCTTTGTGAGGTCTGCGCTCATGAATGTCCGGCGAACGCTCTGGAAATCTTGGGCACGTACACGACCGCTCACGAGCTGCTACCTGAGCTGCTCAAAGACCTGGCGTTTTACCACCAATCCGGCGGGGGGGGAACCCTGTCTGGCCGAGAGCCAACCATGCAGGTCGGCTTTGCCGAAGAGCTGCTGCAGGGCTTGCAAGCTGCTCCTGTCCACGCTGCACTGGACACCTGTGGTCTATGCTCGCGGGCGACTTTGGAGAGGCTCTATCCGCTGGTGGACCTTTTCCTTTATGACCTGAAGTTCATCGATCCTGCCCGGCACCGGCGGCACACCGGCGCAAGTAATCAGGCCATTCTGGATAATTTGCGCTGGCTATCCAGCCGGATAGGTCAAGAGCCTGCCGCCAAGAAGCTGTGGATCCGCACGCCTTTAATATCGGGGGCAACCTTGTCCGAGGAGAATATTTCAGCAATCGGCAGCTTTATGGCGGGATTGGACGGATGCGTCGAGCGCTGGGAGCTGTGCGCTTTCAACAACCTGTGCCGGGATAAATACCGCCGGCTGGATATGGCCTGGGCGTATGGCAATGACCCGCTACTGGCGCAGGCCGAGCTGGAACAGGCGCTTGAGTGGGCATGTGGCAGCGGCGTAAACCCGCAGATCGTGTCGGTCACGGGCAAGGCGCGTTCGGAGCTGTAAACCCGGCCTTATTGGGAGGAAGTGAAAATGAAACCTCAGAACAAATGGATGAACGAGTTTAGCAAACAGGATATTGCCAGCCTGGAGCCAGCGATGAAAATCGGCATCCTGGGGACCGTCACCCCCGATGGCTTGCCGCACCTGACCATGATCTCCACCCTTAAAGCCAGCTCGGCTACCCGGCTCTCTTTTGGTCAATTCATGGAAGGCCGCAGCAAGGAATACCTGCGCCAGAATCCAAAGACCGGCTGGCTGGTGATGACGCTCGACAGGCAGATCTGGCGCGGCTCGGCGACTTTCACACACACCGCCCGGAGTGGAGTAGATTACGATTTTTATAACAACTCACCGCTCTTCCGTTACAACGCCTATTTCGGCATCCACACCATTTATTACCTGGACCTGCTGGCCCAGTCCGGAGTAATTCCTCTGCCGATGAACGCCGTGGTGCAGGCTGCACTCAAGACTATGCTTGCGCGCAGCCTGCCAGGAAAGAAATCGCCGCCCGCGGTGCTGAACCGTTGGACGATGGGGATGATGAACAAGTTGGATAATCTGAAATTCCTGGGGTACATCGGGGGGGACGGTTACCCGGTGGTGATCCCGTGTATCCAGGCGCAGGCGGCCGATGCGCAGCGGATATTATTCTCTGCTTCTGTCTTCAGCGCCGAGCTGGAAGCGATACCGAAAGGAGCACCGCTAGCGGTATTCTGCATGTCGCTGGACATGGAAGATGTCTTGATACGCGGCAACTTCACCGGGTTGCGCCGGATAGGGGGGTTGCTCTGCGGAGAGGTGCAGGTGGATTGGGTTTACAATCCCATGCCGCCGGTTCCCGGGCAAATCTACCCGCCGCTGCCGATCGTGACGGTCACCGAGTATTAGGATGGCTTGACACCCGCCATCCATCACGTATAATGGTCTTCTAGCATTGAACCATTTAAAGCCTCGTAACAGTAAATAGTATAACCAGTACGCATCTGGAGAGGAGGTGGTTTCCGCAACCGTTATTTTATGTTAGTAGGATGTTCTGAGCAAGCCAAATCACCCAAATTGTTCCTACTTATAAGGAGGAGGACGATGAAACGAAATATGTTGTTTAACCTGGCAGTCGTCGTGCTGCTATTCAGCCTGGTCCTGGGCGCCTGCGCCCAGCCCACGGCCGCCCCGACCCAGCCACCCGCCCCAGCAGCCACTGAGCCACCCGCCCCGGCAGCCACTGAGCCACCCGCTCCGGTAGCCACCGAACCGCCGGCTCCGGCCGCTACCGAGCCGCCCGCCGCCACAGAACCGCCCGCACCAGCTGAGACGAAGACCTTCATCTTCGGCCGCGGCGGCGATACGGTAGGCATGGACCTGGCGATCGTCACCGATGGCGAGTCAACCCGCACCGCCGGCCAGATCATAGAGCCGCTGTATACCTTCGCCCCCGGCACGACCGAGCCAGTCCCCGCACTGGCCGAAGAGTGCACCGTGAATGAAACCAGCACGGAGTGGACCTGCAAGTTGCGCCAGGGCGTCAAGTTCCATGACGGCACCGACTTCAACGCCGATGCGGTGATCTTCAACTTCGAGCGCTGGCGCTTCACCGACAACCCCAATCACTTTGAGAGCCAGGTCTTCGAGTACTACGAGGCCATGTGGGGCGGCTTCGATGACGCCAGCATAATCACTTCAATCGAGAAGATCGACGACTTCACGGTCAAGTTTGTCCTTTCTGCACCGCTGGCACCTTTCCTGGCTAACCTGGCGATGGACTTCTTCTCCATCTCCAGCCCGGCCGCCATCGAAGCCAATGGCGAGGATTACGGTACGCCCGCGGTTGGAGCGGTGGGTACCGGCCCGTTTGTCTTCAAGGGATGGGTCGAAGGCGATCACATCACCGTGGCCGCCAACGAAGATTACTGGGGCGGGCGCCCGACGCTGGATGAGATCATCTGGCGGGTCATCCCCGATGACTCGGCCCGTTTCCTGGCCCTCAAGGCCGGCGATATCCACGCTCTCGAGCAGGCGACGATTGAAGACTTGACAACCGCTGAGGCTGACCCCGAGCTGCAAATTCTGACCAAACCCCCGCTCAACACCTCCTACATCGCCTTCAACTACAAGATCAAGGAGTTCCAGGATCCCAAGGTTCGCGAAGCAGTGGCTCACGCCGTCAACAAGGGGCCTCTGGTGGAGGCCTTCTTCGGCACGTATGCTCAGCCAGCCAAGACCCTGGTTCCCTCTTCGATGTGGGGTTATAACGACGCCCTCGAAGATTGGACTTACGATCCCGAGCTTTCCAAGAGCCTGCTGGCTGAGGCCGGCTTCCCGGATGGCCTGAGCGAGGTCACCATCGCCGAGGATATCACCGACGCCGATGGCAACGTGGTCTTTAAGGCCGGCGACGTGATGCCGTTGCGCCTGTACTATATGCCCGTGACCCGCTTCTATTTTCCCGCTCCGAAGGAGCTGGGTGAGGCTTTAGCAGCTGACCTGGCCAACGCCGGCATCAACGTCGAGATGTACCTGGAAGGCGACTGGCCGACCTACCTCGGCTCCCGCCGCGAGGGCAAGCTGGCTGGTCTGTACATGTTAGGCTGGGGCGGCGACAACGGCGACCCGGATAACTTCACCGGTTACTTCTTCGGCGGTGGCGCCGAGCCAATCCAGCGTGAAGGCTGGTATCAGAATCCTGCGTTGGCTGAGCTACTCCAGACAGCAGCCGTAACAATCGGCCAGGACGTGCGCGAGCCGATGTATAAGGAAGCCGACCAGATGCTTCACGATGACGTGGCTCGTATCTGGATCGCTCACAATGCCACGCCGATCATCTTGCTGGCATCTGTCCAGGGCTACCAACCGCAGGCAGTCGACGCCGACAACTACACTAATGTCACCTTAGCCCCATAGTTGTTTGGCCCGGCTGAAAGGCTGGAAGCTGACATAGATCCATTGCGCACAGGGGGATGGGCTTCGCTCCATCCCCCTGTGCCTTGTGAAAGGAGGGAGCATTGACCCGCTATATCCTGCGCCGCATCATAACGGTCATCCCCACCCTGATTGGCGTCACCTTTGTCGTGTTCATGTTCCAGCGCCTGATCCCCGGCGATCCGGCGGTCGCCATGCTGGGCGAGCACGCCACCCAGGAAAACGTGGAGCGCATCCGCGAGCAGTTCGGTCTCAACCGCCCGGTGTTCCTGGACCGCGAAGCGCTGGCGGCTGGCGATCTGGCCGGATTCTTCGACACCCAATACTTTCGCTACATGGCCCGGCTATTACGCCTGGACATGGGCAGCTCCATCCACCGGCGTATCCCGGTTGCCGAAACGCTCAAGATACGCTTCCCAGCCACCATGGAGTTGGCCATATTCTCCATGTTGATCGCGATCCTCATCGGTATCCCGGCCGGGATCGCCTCTGCTGCCAGGCGAAATTCCGCTTTGGACGCTACCACGATGGTTGGCTCGCTGATGGGCGTCTCGATGCCGATCTTCTGGCTGGGCATCATGGAGATCATGATCTTTGCCGTCTATCTCAATTGGCTGCCTGCCGGCGGCCGCCTGGATCCCAGTACCCAGCTAGAGCTGAGATCGAATTTCGTGATAATCGATAGCCTTCTCACCGGCAATATTCCCGCCTTAATCGATGCATTGCAACACCTGATCCTGCCAGGCATCGCCCTGGCGACCATCCCCATGGCGATCATCGCCCGCATGACCCGCTCGAGCATGCTGGATGTGCTGCAGGAGGATTACGTGCGCACAGCACATGCCAAAGGCGTGTCAGAGCGTGTTGTGCTCTTCCGCCATGCGCTTAAAAACGCTTTCCTGCCCGTGATCACCGTGATCGGCCTGCAGATGGGCGCTTTGCTCTCCGGCGCCGTGCTGACGGAGACCATCTTCTCCTGGCCCGGCATCGGCAAGTGGGTGTACGATGCCATCCTGGGCCGTGATTATCCCATCGTACAGGGCGGTACGCTGTTGATTGCTATGATATACGTAGTTGCCAACCTGCTGGTTGATATTTCGTACTCGTTCCTGGATCCACGCATCCATTACGATTGAGGTGGAGGATGGCGCAAATTACCGTACAGGATTTAGAGGTTGTCGATTTTGCCGTGCGGGAGCATCGCTCACTGTGGAAAGACGCCTGGCGCCGCCTGATCTCCAGCCACACTGCCCAGCTTGGTTTATTGATCGTGGCCGTTTTCGTTCTTACATCCACCTTTGCACACTTCTTCTGGGAGTATAACCCCAAGACCGATCTGGATTACACCCAAAGACTCAAAGCGCCCAACCTTATTCCCACCGAGGAGCAGCCGGAAATTCACCCCTTTGGCACCGATAAACTTGGACGGGATATCTTCACCCGCGTGGTGCACGGCGGGTGGAACTCGATGCGCGTAGGATTGGTTGCCGTGGCTATCTCGCTGGTCATCGGCGTGCCGCTTGGCTTGCTGGCCGGTTTTTACGAGGGCATGGGCATCACCTCGCTGGAGCAAATCCTGCTCATGGGGTTGATCGGCCTGTTCCTGGGCCTGTTGCCCGCCTGGATCGCCATGCAACCCATCCAGGCGTTCCTGTTTGCTGCCCTGGGGGTGGCAGCTGCCCTGCTGCCCAACCTGCGGCTCAGCAAGCGGGCGCGCCTCGGGCTGTTCGCTACCCTCGGTCTGTTGGCTGGCGGCATACCGGGGCTGATGGTCGCCCCGCTGGTTGGGTTAATCTGCGGCGTGTTGGGGCTGTTCATCGGTGCCATGCTGGGAACCAACCTGGGCGGCAAGGCGCTCTCGGATATCATCATGCGGGCGATGGACATTCTCCTGTCCTTCCCCGGCTACCTGCTGGCCATCGCCATCGTGGCCTTCCTGGGCCCCGGCCTGGAAAAGGGCATGATCGCCATCGGCATCGTCGGCATTCCGGTTTACGCCCGCCTCACCCGCTCGGCGGTGCTTTCCGTGGCCCAGAAGGAGTACATCCTGGCTTCTCAGGCGGTTGGCGAAAGCCACGGGCGGATCATGTCTCGCCATGTCTTTCCGAACATTTTGTCCCCGATCATCGTGCAAGGCACCATGGGCCTGGCTTCCGCCATCCTGTATGGCGCGGCGCTGGGCTTCCTGGGGTTGGGCGCCATCCCGCCGGAGCCCGAATGGGGCGCCATGCTGGGCGACAGCTATAAATACCTGTCCAGCGGCGCGTGGTGGGCAGTGGTTTTTCCCGGCCTGGCGATCATGTTGTGCGTGCTGGGCTTCAACCTGCTCGGCGATGGCCTGCGAGATGCGCTCGATCCCAAGCTCAGGGTCTAACCGAGACCTAATCATCGCGGGGTAAATACTCAGTGTGAGAACTTATGGAAACATTGCTTCAAATCAAAAACCTAAAAACCAGATTTCACACCGAAGATGGGACGGTCCACGCAGTCAACGGCATCTTTTACGATCTTAAAGCCGGTGAAGTCCTGGGGGTGGTGGGCGAAAGCGGCTGTGGAAAAAGCGTTCACGCCTTATCGATCATGAGGCTGATCCCCTGCCCGCCCGGAGACATCGAAGCTGGCGAGGTCTGGTTCGCCGGCCGCGATCTTCTCAAACTCTCCGAGTCAGGCATGCGCCAGGTGCGTGGCCGTGATATCGCCATGGTCTTCCAGGACCCCATGACTTCGCTCAACCCGGTCTACACGGTTGGCTTCCAGATCGTTGAAGCGCTGACCCTGCACATGCAAATGGACACCGCCCAGGCGCGCCAGCGCGCGGCCGAGTTGCTCACCATGGTGGGCATCCCCGGCGCAAAGCAGCGCCTGGACAACTACCCGCACCAATTCTCCGGCGGCATGCGCCAGAGGGCCATGATCGCCATGGCGCTATCCTGCGAGCCCAAGCTGTTAATCGCCGACGAGCCAACCACCGCACTGGATGTGACCATCCAGGCGCAGATCGTCGAGCTGGTCAAGCGATTGCAGGAGGAGCTGGGCATGGCCGTGATGTGGATCACGCACGACCTGGGGGTAGTGGCCGAGCTGGCACAAACCATCAACGTGATGTATGCCGGCTTTATCATTGAGCGCGGCGACGTGCACGATATCTACAAACGCACCCGCCATCCCTATACCTTGGGCTTATTGGGTTCCTTGCCTCGCCTGGATGAGGCACCCGGCACCAAGCTGGTATCGATCCCCGGTCTGCCCCCCGACCTGATTGCCCTGCCCAAAGGTTGCCCGTTTGCAGCGCGCTGCATTTACCGCATCGACCGGTGCATAGAAGAGAACCCCCCACTGATGCCGGCCGATGGCCTGGATCACCAGGTGGCGTGCTGGCGCTGGGAGGAGATCGCCGGGAGGACCTCCTCATGAACACCACGACACCCCTCCTCGTTCAGGTTCATCATCTTAAAAAATATTTCCCCATCCATTCGGGTTTGATCATCCAGCGGCATGTCGGTGCTGTGAAGGCTGTGGATGATGTCAGCTTTGATATTTACGAAGGCGAGACTCTCGGCCTGGTCGGCGAGACCGGCTGCGGTAAAACCACCGTCGGGCGCACCATGTTGCGCCTGTACGAGCCAACCAGCGGGCAGATCCTCTTTGAAGGCAGGGACATCACCACCCTGCGCGAAAGCGATCTGCGCCGCACGCGGGCGCGCATGCAGATGATCTTCCAGGATCCCTACGCATCGCTCAACCCGCGCATGACCGTCGGCTCGATTATTTCTGCACCGCTGGATGTGCACGGCATCGAGAAAGGCAAGCAGAAGCGCGACCGCGTCCAGGAGCTGCTGCGCATGGTCGGGTTGAATCCTGATTTCGTAAACCGCTACCCGCACGAGTTCTCTGGCGGGCAGCGCCAGCGCATCGGGATCGCCCGTGCCCTGGCGGTTAGTCCGTCACTGATCGTGTGTGATGAGCCGATTTCATCATTGGACGTCTCCATCCAGGCCCAGGTAGTCAATTTGATGGAAGAATTGCAGACCCAGCTCGGTTTGACCTACCTGTTTATCGCTCACGATCTATCGATGGTACGACATATCAGCAACCGCATGGCCGTCATGTACCTGGGCAAGATCGTTGAGCTCGCCGACCGGGATGAGATCTATACCCATTCCCTGCACCCCTACACACAAGCGCTGATGTCAGCCGTCCCCGTTCCCGACCCGGACATCGCCAAAGCCCGTCGGCGAGTGATCCTGGAAGGCGACATACCCAGCCCGGCCAACCCGCCGGTTGGCTGCAACTTTAACACCCGCTGCCCGATCGCCAAAGACATCTGCTTCAAGGACGAGCCGGAATACCGCGAGATCAGACCCAAGCATTGGGTCGCCTGTCATTTCGCCGACCAGTTCTTGAAGCCTGTCTCCTGAATGATGCGGCCTAATACTGCAAAATGGGCAGCGCTGGGGCTGGTCACCTGTAGCCTGGTCACTGCCTGTGCCTCATTTATAAGCGGCGAACGACGGGAGACCCGGACCGCGCCCGGCAACCCGCCGGTGCAGGATACTGCTCAGCCTGCTTTGGGGGCAACGACCGATACCCCAGCGCCTGCATTTACGCCCACACCAACCGAGGTTTTTGTGCCCCTGGCGCTCAGCGCAACGGATTGCAGCTATGGCGGGCGGTTTAATTCGATCCAGGCGCTCGATCCGTACACCGTCCGGTTCACCTTGTGCGAGCCAGAGGCTGCCTTTTTGAGCAAGATCGCCTTCCCGGCCTTTTCGATCTACCCGCAAGAATGGCTGAGGTCCATCGACAGCCTTGACCCTACCCAGCCTCCGTTGTCAAATCCTCCCGGCAGCGGCCCTTACCAGCTGGCGGATTGGCGTCGCGGCGAGGCCTTATCGTTCAGGGCTTTTGAAAACTACTGGCAGGCAGGTAAACCGGCCATCCCGATGCTGAACTTCCGCTGGAACCTGGACTCTGGGGAGCGTCTGGTTGAGCTGCAGGCCGGCACTGTGCAGGGCATCGATAATGTCGCCGGCTCGGATTACCCGGCGGTGCAATCTGAGCCTGGGTTGGCCCTGGTGCCGCGCCTCCCGCTGAGCGTGCTGTACCTGGGGATGAACAACACCCAACCACCTTTCGACGATCCCAGGGTTCGCCAGGCGATCGCCATGGGTATCGATCGATCGTTACTGAAAGAAGACCTGCCCCCCGGATTTCAAGTCGCCGATTATTTCACCCCCTGCGCCATCCC
The DNA here is from genome assembly GCA_001795165.1 of Chloroflexi bacterium RBG_16_57_11. GTDB lineage: Bacteria > Chloroflexota > Anaerolineae > Anaerolineales > UBA4823 > RBG-16-57-11. The sequence goes on along the minus strand of MGNS01000063.1, from coordinate 32,204 downwards.
TGACGCCTGCGAGGGGGAAGCCTGGTATGCCTTCGACCCGGCCCAGGCCCGCCAGCTTCTGGCAGAGGCGGGCTATCCCGCCGGCTTTTCTACCGAGCTGGCCTACCGCCAGGTCGTGCGCGGCTACCTGCCGCAGCCCGGCAAAATAGCTCAGGCGTTGCGTACCCAGTTGCGCCAGAATTTGGGTATCGACCTGAGGTTGAGAGCCAAAGAAGATCACGAATTCCTGACACAGGTGGATACCGGTGCGTTGCCTGGCCTCTATCTGCTGGGCTGGGGCGCCGATTACCCGCACATAGATAATTTTTTGGATACCCACTTTGGCTCCAAGGCGACCTTACAATTTGGCAACCCGTTCGAGGATCTGGTGGCCTTGATCCTGCAAGCCCACACCGAGGCCGATCCTGAGGCACGTCGCCAGGCGTACGCAGCGGTCAACAACCTCATTCGCCAGCACGCGCCGATGGTCCCACTGGCCCACGGAGGCTGGATCATGGCCGACAGCCTGGCAGTGGCTTACGCAGCAAGCGTAAACGGGAGTCATTCCAGCCCGATGGGCCTGGAGGATTTCTCCGCGCTATCGATGGGCGGCGAGCCAGCTTTCACCTGGATGCAGGAGGAAGAGCCGCGCTCGCTGTTTTGCGCCACCGCTCAAGATATGACCTCTTTGCGAGCTTGCAGCCAACTGGCAGAAACTCTATATCGTTATACGGTTAGCGGCGTAGCCGTCGAGCCTGGCCTGGCCGAAACCTGCCAGCCGGATAGCGATTTTGTGACCTGGACCTGCACCCTGCACCAGGGCGTCCAGTTTCATAACAATACCATCCTGGATGCAAACGACGTGGTAGCCTCCTTTGCCATCCAATGGGTGGCTTCCAAATCCCTTCACCCGGGCGATTCGGCGCCCTTCGTCTATTTCAAGGATTTTTGGGGCGCTTATCTGAACCAGCCCTGAAAGAAAGTATAAAACCGGCTCCGGCGCCACCCCATTCGCCGTAGCCCAGCCCGATTTGGAAGTACCAGAACTGAAAAGCTTAGCGGATCTCCTGTGCTAAGTGAGCTCGATCGGTAATCCGACCGCCCAGCCTTTGACATTCTCCAAGCGCTAGAATAAAATGTATTAAAAAACCTGATACAATAATTGGCGTGGAGGAATCATGAGCGCCTGGTCGGGCAAATTCGTTATCGGCCTCACTGGGAACATTGGCACAGGGAAGAGTGTGGTGCGTAAGATGCTCGAGCACCTGGGCGCGTACGGTATTGACGCAGACGCGCTGGCTAATCGCGCCATCGCCAAAGGATCGCCAGGCTACCAACCGGTTGCAGATCTATTCGGTAGATGGATTCTCGATTCAGATGATCAGATCGACCGGGCAAAGCTTGGGCGACTGGTGTTCTCCAACCCGGATGCCCTGGAAAGCCTGGAAAAGGTGATCCACCCGCTGGTAGGGCAAGCGTTGGACATCCTGATCCGCCGGTCCCGGCAGGAGGTGGTGGTCATCGAGGCGATCAAGCTGATAGAAGCCGGGCTGGCAAAAAAATGCGATTCGTTATGGGTGACCTACGCACAACAGGAGCAGCAGATCGCCCGGCTGATCCAGAAGCGCGGCATGACAGAAGCCAACGCAATTCAACGGATCCATGCGCAGCCTCCGCAGGAGGACAAAGTTATCGCCGCGGATGTCGTGATCCGCAACGATCATTCGTTCGAAGAAACCTGGACCCAAGTCGTGGCGGCCTGGAACAATTTATTCCCGGGTACAGAAGTCGAGCCAATCGAAGAAACAGAGCCGGGGTCAGGTGAAATCGTCGTTCACCGCGCCCGGCCGCGTGAGGCTGAAGCCATCGCCGGGCTGATCACCAAATTGAGCGGCGGAGTGCGAAAGGTAACCCGCCAGGACATTATGGCTGCCTTCGGGGAAAAGGCTTTCCTCTTGTTAAAAGTCAATGGCCGACCGTTGGGTCTGGCTGGCTGGAAAGTTGAAAACCTGGTGGCCTGCACCGATGAGGTCTTTATTGATAAAAGCCTGGGATTTTTCGAAGCGCTGGGCGCGATGTTGAGCGAGGTGGAGCGTGCGTCGCGTGAGTTGCAATGCGAAATTTCCCTGCTCTTCCTGCCCATCGATTATGTCAACCAGGAAACCTCCTTGCACGCGCTTGGGTATAAGCGGCGCACAATTCAAAGCTTGGGCGTCCGCGCCTGGGAGGAAGCCGCCCAAGAATCCATGCCTGCCAGGTCGATCATGCTTTTCAAGCAATTGCGCCGGGATAGGGTGTTGAGGCCAGTCTAAAAGAAAGTTGAAGAGTAACCATCTGTGTTGGAGTTCATTAACAACCTGGTTGCCAACCTGATCTTTATATTCGAGCGGCTGAACTGGCTGAGCGTTATCGATATTCTGCTGGTAACCGCCGTCTTTTTCAGCATTCTGCAGTTCCTGCGCGGCACCCAGGCTTTTATTTTACTCAGAGGCGTCCTCCTGCTGATCGCCCTGGTGGGCATCTTAACTCTGCTGGAAGTCCTGCCGGCCTTTTCGTGGCTGGTGCGCACCACACTCCCCGCCTTGCTGTTCTCTATACCGGTCATCTTTGCGCCTGAAATCCGGCACGCCCTTGAACGCCTGGGGCGAGCCGGGGTCAGCCAACCCGATGAGCGCACCTCCGCGCAGATGCAAGACACCATCGGTAGCGTGGTATCCGCGGCAGTGCGCCTCTCCGATCGACAGCACGGCGCGCTGATCGTTTTACAGCGCCGCGACAACCTGGAAGAATATGTCCAGACCGGGGTCAGGCTGGATGCACGGGTAAATGCGCAGCTATTGTTGCAAATATTCTATCCGAACACGCCATTACACGATGGCGCTGTGGTGATCTCGGGCCGCAGATTAATTGCGGCTGGCTGTGTGATGCCCCTTTCGGCCAGCGGCGTTCTGGCTCACTCTGCAGACCGCCAGATGGGGTTGCGCCACCGGGCTGCCCTGGGAATCTCGGAAGTCAGCGATGCCGTGGCGGTGGTCGTATCCGAAGAAACCGGGGCAATCTCCGTCGTGCATAGCGGCAGGATCATCCGCAGGCTGGACGCCGACCGGTTGGAAAACATCCTGCGCGCCTTCTTCAAACCCGCCCGCCGAAACGGCGTACTGCACTCGATCAGTTACTATTTTTCTGGTAACCGGAGAAGCAACAAGGAGGAATTCTGATGCGCGCCGTGCTGCACTGGTTAACCGACCATCTTGGCGCGTTGCTCCTGGCCTTCGTGCTGGCCCTGGTTGTCTGGATCTCGGCGGTCATCACAGCCGACCCCAACGAGCAGCACACTTCTCGCCTGGTTGACATTCAAATTATCGGGCAGGATCCCAATTTGCTCCTGGTGGGCACAATTCCACAGCAGGCGCGCCTGATCCTGGAAGCCCCAAGCTCGATTTGGGACAGGCTGAACAGCGATCCCACCTTGATCAAGACCTGGATCGATCTCTCCGGCCTCGGCCCAGGCGAGCATGAGGTCGAGGTCAAGAGCAGCGTCAACGCCAGCCCGGTGCGGTATATCCAGATCGATCCAGAGCAAATCCAGCTGACCCTTGAGCCGTTTAAGCAACGCACCTTCCCCGTTCAGCCGGTGGTCACGGGCGCGGTGCCCTTCGGCTATCAGAAGGGGGAGCCTACGATCGACCCCGAACAGGTAACGATATCCGGCCCGCAATCGCAGGTCGATCAGGTCTCACTGGTGCGAATTTTTCTGAATATTTCCGGGGCGACCGAGTCGATCATCCAGCAATATCCTGTCGAAGTGTTCGATGAAAACGGAGCGCCGGTGGAAAACGTCGATATTACTCCCGCCGAGGTGACGGTGAACCTACCAATCCGCCTGCTGGGTGGATTTAAAAATGCCGCAGTCAAGGTGGTGACAAAAGGGCAAGTCGCCGACGGCTACCGGTTGACCAGCATTTCCGTCTCACCCCCCACCGTTACGCTGTACTCAGATAATCCCGATCTCATCGAGCAGATCCCAGGATATGTCGAAACCCTGCCCGTTGACCTGACCAACCTGAGCGACGATATCGAAATTTCCACCGGGCTGAACCTGCCGGAGGATGTCAACCTGGTGCGGGAGCCGAGCGTCCTGGTGCAGGTAAGCGTGGCGGCGATTGAAGGCAGCCTGACTCTGTCCGTCCCGGTCGAAGCGATCAACTTATCGCCCGAGCTGCAGGCGATCATATCGCCGGCGATTGTCGATGTGATCGTT
>MGNS01000063.1:18989-27899 GCA_001795165.1 Chloroflexi bacterium RBG_16_57_11 | reverse complement strand
TGATCGTCGACCTCGCCGACCTGCCACCGGGCGTTTACCAGCGGCAAGTTGTGGTTGATTTGCAGCCCAATGAAGTACGAGTGCAGACCACCTTGCCGGAAAGTGTGGAAGTGACGATCGGGCAGGCCGCTACAGTTACCCCTGGCGAAACTGCTTCTGGGACCGGAATTCCTGAAGCCATTCCATCTCTGACGCCGACGCCCTCAGCGCAACCCTAAGGATAAATGAGATGTCGAAACCCGTTGTAGCCCTGGTTGGAAGACCCAACGTAGGGAAAAGCACCCTGTTCAACCGCCTGGCTGGGGAACGCCTGGCCGTTGTGGACGAGGTCCCCGGTACGACCCGCGATCGAATCCTGGCCGAATCCGACTGGAATGGGATCAGCTTTACCATCGTAGATACCGGGGGGATCGATCCATCCCAGGCCAGCGCAGGGCGCCAGCCACTCTCCATCGGGTCGTCAGATTTTATCGACCAGATCCGCTCTCAGGCTGAGCTGGCAATTGAGGAAGCTGACGCAGTGCTTTTCCTCACCGAGGCAGAAAGCGGCATCACCCCGGCCGACCAGGAAGTGGCTCAAATCCTGCGTCAGCGCCAACGGCTGATCAATGGGCATCTGATGCCGCCAGTGCTTCTGGTGGTCAATAAAGCCGACAGCGCTTCCCGCCGCGATCAAGCCTTGCAGTTCTACGAGCTGGGGATGGGCGAGCCCTACCCCATCTCGTCGCTGCATGGCACTGGCACCGGTGACCTGCTGGATGCTCTGGTGGCTGAGCTGTCGGCCACCCGACTGGAGGAAGAGGAAGAAGAGGAAACCGTCAAGATCGCCATCGTGGGTAAGCCAAACGCTGGCAAATCCAGCCTGCTCAACCGGCTGCTGGGCGAGGAGCGCGCCATTGTCAGCCCCATCCCGGGCACCACCCGCGACGCGATCGACACAAAACTGGTTTTCGGCGAAGTGCCCATCACGCTGATCGATACCGCCGGCATCCGCAAGCGCGGTAAGATCATCCCGGGTGTTGAAAAGTATAGCGTGCTGCGCTCTCTGCGCGCCATCGAACGCGCCGATGTAGCGTTATTGATGATCGATGCAGTCAGCGGGATCACTGCTCAAGATACCCACATCGCCGGCTTTATTCTGGACGCCTGGAAAAGCGCGGTGGTGCTGGTCAACAAATGGGATGCGATCGAAAAGGATTCTTTTACCCTGGATGAATACACCCGGCAGCTACGCCAGGAGCTGAACTTTATGGATTTTGTGCCGGTGTTGTTCGTCTCCGCGAAGACTGGCCAGCGGGTCGAGCGTGTGCTGCCGTTAGCCTTGCGGGTGCAGGAAGAGCGTTTGGTACGCCTGTCCACTTCGCAGCTCAATCAAATCTTGCAAAAGGCTCAGGACCAGTTTTCCCCTGCCTCTCGCTCTGGCCGACAGTTAAAAATCTATTATGCTACTCAAGTGCGCAGTGACCCGCCAACCTTCCTGATTTATGTCAACGATCCCAGCCTGGCTCATTTCTCTTATCTTCGTTTCCTGGAAAACCGCCTGAGGGAGAATTATCCATTCCTGGGTACACCCATCCGTCTGGTGCTGCGGCCGCGCAGATAAAGGCCGGTTTGCAGTTCATGAAAGCACTCTAATTATTTGGGCCTTGTAGCAGCTAATGAGCAGTTATATAATCCATTCCACAACCTATGGAAAACCAAGCCTTTGATACTCAACCTTTAGAAACTACTCCACAGCCGGACGTAAATCAGAAGCGCGGCTCGGGTTTTTGGCGCTTCTTGCTGGATATTGTAGAGACAATCGTCCTCTCGGCGATCTTATTCGTAGCCATTAACGCTATTTCTGCCCGCATTCGCGTGGATGGGTTCAGCATGGAGCCGACGCTGCATAACGGCGAGTTCGTGATTGTCAACAAGCTAGCTTACAGGCTCGGGAATCCGCAGCATAGCGATGTGATTGTTTTCCGCTATCCGCGTGACCCCGATCAGGAATTCATCAAGCGCGTCATCGGCTTGCCTGGAGATCGCATCCGGATCGTTAACGGTGAGGTTTACGTTAACGACGAGCTCATCGAGGAGCCATACATTGCCGCCGCGCCGCGCTACCAAAGTGAGTGGCGGGTACCGGACAGTTCCCTGTTTGTGCTGGGTGATAACCGGAATAACTCTTCAGACTCGCATAGCTGGGGACCGGTGCCGATGGAATATGTGATCGGCAAAGCGCTTTTTGTCTATTGGCCGCCCGATTCCTGGGGGACGATCGGCAATCCGTTAGTGGCCAACGCCGCACCCTAAGACCGACCTGAACCAGATGATCCCGCTCTGGCATACAAGGGCGGCGTCCACGGTCAAGCGGTAAAATGATATAATTGTTGCGATATATAGAAATGATGTCCGGTGGGATGGGCGATATAAACCATGAATGCCGACAGTGAAACCAATGCGATCCCCTATCAAGGCCTGTGTACGGAATGCCAGACGGGTGTGATGCGCCTGCAGTTCCTGACCTATTTCACCTGGTTGAGCAATGAGCTGGTAACTGTGCCAAATTTCCCAGCCTGGGTGTGTGATATCTGTGGCCGCAGGGAATACGATTCAAAGGCCGTCGCCCGGCTCAACACTCTGCTAAGCCATGAAGTAGGCCGGCGTCCAATCCCGCGCCGCAGGCCCGGCGCCAGTCGGGCAAACCGCGCCCATACCTGATCATCAAACAAACCGGGCTAAAAGGGGGCGCGCCCAGAACAACGCAATCAACGACTTGGAGTCGTTCAATTGTCCTGTTTCTGCCAGGCTTAATGCACGCCTGGCATCAATTTTTTCGACGCTTAAGTACTCGCTCTCATCCCCTGGCAAGGCCGATGGATAGAGATCGGTCGCCAGGTACACGTGCATATATTCTGTGGAATAGCCAGGCGCCAGGTAAAAACCGCCGATCTCCTGAATGTGTTTGGCGCCCATGCCTATCTCTTCTTGCAGCTCGCGCTGCGCGCTAACCAGCATATCCTCGCCAGGCTCAGCCACCCCGGCGGGCAGTTCGAGTAACTCTCTGCCCGCCGCGTGGCGATACTGGCGAATAAACCAGATCTGGCCATCTTGATCCAGCGGTAGCATCGTGACCGCGTCGCGATGATCCACAATGTCCATATGAACCCGGCGGCCATCCGGATAAAGCACCCGGTCCTGGCGTACGTTGAAAACTCTGCCTCTAAAAACAGTTTGGCTGTGTTCCGTCTCGAACCTCACAGAAGCTCCTCCAACCAACAAAAATGCATCTGGCTCCTTCGGCAGGTCATTCTCCTGTCGGCACCCAGATATTCTTCACCTGCGTGGCCTCATGCAGAAACTCGTGGCCTTCACCCTGCTGGCGGTCCATCCAATCGCGCCCCAGGCCATAGCTCACCCAGGTCCGCTTCATATTGGCCGCCGATTCGTATTCAACGTGATAACTGCCCTCGGCGGTGCCAAAATACCACATCGCGTCTACATCTTCGTGTTGGACCAGGTACTTGGTCAGGTGATCCCGATCGCCGGTGACAATATTGACCACACCGCCTGGGACGTCGGAGGTGTCCAACACCTGGTAAAAATCCGTGGCGCTGAGCGGATACTTCTGGCTGGGGATCATCACAACGGTATTGCCGCGCGCAATCGCCGGCGCCATCAGTGAGACAAAACCCAACAGCGGACATTCGTCCGGGCAGGCGATGCCAATCACGCCGACCGGCTCGTTCACCCCAACCGTGATGCCTCGCAGGGTGGTCTCCTGCACCGTGCCGCCGTATTTATCGGCCCAGGCGGCATAGGTGAATAACCGCTCGACCGCCGCGTCCATCTCAGCCTGGGCGGATTTCTTCGAGCGGCTGGTCATTTCCACGATCCTTTCCACAAATTCGGCGTTACGGGCGTCCAGATTTTCAGCGATGAAATACAGAATTTGCGAGCGATTGTAGCCGTGCCGCATTGCCCAGCCGGGCTTGGCCAGATGCGCCGCATGCGCCGCTTCGACTGCATCGCGAATATCTTTACGGTTTCCGTCGCCGATTTGACCAATAAGCGCGCCTTTCGCGCCCAGCAGCGTGGTTGTATAGGCACCGTCCGGGCGGACCTGTTTGCCGCCGATATACATCTTTGACGTGCGGTCGACGCGCGGCAGCTCGTGGCCGTTGGCGCGTTTCTTGGAAGGCATGGCCGGCCGCGTTGGGATATGCACGCCCCAGCCGGTTTTCTCGCCCTCTTTCGGACGAACAAAATCAGGGCGCGGGCGCCTCATCCAGGCCGGGCGTACATATTCGAACAGGCCTTCCTGACCTCCTTCTCGTCCAAATCCACTTTCGCGGTAGCCCCCAAAGCCCGATGCGCCGTCGAACAAGTTGGTGCTATTGACCCACACCGACCCGGCTTTGAGCTTGCTGGCCACATCCAACGCCAGGTTGACATTATCGCTCCACACGCTGGCAGCCAGCCCATAGCGGGTATTGTTCGCCAGCTCGATCGCCTCGGCCGGTGTGCGAAAGGTCAATGAAACCAGCACGGGACCGAAAATTTCCTCTTGGACCGTGGCAGACGCCGGGTCGAGCCCCGTAATCAGGGTGGGTTTGTAGAACAGCCCCTTTTCAGGCAGGCGAATATCCGGCTGGAATAAGTCCCCGCCTTCGATGACGCCTGTCTTCACCCAACCGTCTACCGTCTCCCACTGGGTCTGGTCTACGATGGCGCCCATATCGATACACTTATCGAGTGGATCGCCAACCCGCAGCTTGCCCATGCGATATTTGAGCTTGTGGATGAAGGTCTCGGCGACATTTTCCTGGACCAGCAGGCGAGACCCCGCACAGCATACCTGGCCCTGGTTGAACCAGATCGCGTCGACCACCCCCTCGATGGCGCCATCCAGATCGGCGTCCTCAAATACGACAAAGGGAGACTTACCCCCCAGCTCGAGCGACAGTTTCTTTCCGGACCCGGCGGTTTGACGCCGGAGGATGCGACCGACGTCGGTCGAGCCGGTGAAGGCCACCTTATCCACGTCGGGGTGCTCGACCAGCATCGAGCCCGCCTGGCTGCTACCGGTGATGACGTTGACCACACCCGGCGGTAGCCCGGCCTCGGCCACGATCTCAGCGAACAGCAAGGCCGACAGGCGGGTATATGAGGCGGGCTTGAGCACGACGGTGTTGCCCATGGCGATGGCTGGCGCTATTTTCCAGGCCAGCATGAGCAAGGGGAAGTTCCACGGGATAATCTGCCCGACGACGCCGACCGGCTGGTAAGCCTGGAGTTCGGTCTCCATGAGCTGCGCCCAGCCGGCGTAATAGGTAAAGTGGCGCGCCAGCAACGGCACATCGATGTCGCGCGACTCGCGTATCGGCTTGCCATTGTCCATCGACTCGAGCACCGCCAGCAGGCGGTGGTGTTTCTGGATGTTTCGGGCGATGGCATACAAGTAGCGGGCGCGCACCACCCCTGGGGTCTGGCTCCAGCTCTCGAATGCGAGACGGGCTGCCGCGACAGCCGCGTCGACCTCTACCTGCCCCGCCTGGGTGGTTTCTGCCAGCTGCACCCCGCTGGACGGGTCGATGCTTGGGTAGGTCGCTCCATCCTTAGGTGTGATCCACTCATTATTGATAAACAGACCAAAGTTACGGCCGTGCTCATCCAACCAGGCGTTTACCGCTTCCGGTGATTCAGGCGCAGGGCCGTAGTCCATTGTTTTGAATATGTCAAGTAAGGTACTCATGGATAACTCCAGGTTCGACCGCTGGACACGCAAAGAGCGCAGTGGTCCTGACTCGGTTCCTGCGTTCTCTGCGGCCTCGACGATGATTTATCCCATAGGCATGTGATGTTTCGCTGCGTAGTGACCCGTGATAAAGTGATACAACTGGCGCTCCAGATCGGTCAACAGGCTGGAAGCGCCAATCCGGAATAGGTCAGGCATGAGCCATTGGTCGCCAAGCTCTTCTTTCATCAGCGATTGCCACGCCAGGGCGTCTTTGGCCTTGCTGATGCCGCCTGCCGGCTTGAAACCGACTTTGTAGCCCGTCCGTTCCTGGTAATCTCGGATGGCGCGCACCATGACCAGGCTGACTTCCAGGGTGGCATTCACCGGCTCCTTACCGGTGGAAGTCTTGATAAAATCCGATCCCGCCATCATAGCGACCAGGCTGGCCTGGTAGATCTGTTTCAGCGTGCCCAGCTCCCCGGTCGCCAGGATGGTCTTCATGTGGGCGGCCTCGCCGCAGGTTGCGCGGAACTGGACGATCTCGTTGTACAACGAGCGCCAGTCGCCGGTGAGGACGAAGTTGCGCGGGATGACCACATCGATCTCGCGAGCGCCTGCTTCAATGGCCTGCTCGATCTCGGCAATGCGCTGAGGCAGGGGGGTCTGGCCGGCCGGGAAACCCGCCGCAACCGAAGCCACCGGGATGTCTGTGCCGCGCAATGCCTCGACGGCCTCTTTGACGCGGTTTGGGTAAACGCAGACCGCACCCACAGTGACCTTCTCGCCATCCAGCCCCAGCCTCGCCAGCATGTCCGGGCGTATTGGTTGCCTGGCCTTGGCGCATAAACGTTTGACGCGCCCAGGCGTATCGTCGCCCGCCAGCGTGGTCAGGTCTATGCAGGTGACGGCGCGCAGCAACCAGGCAGCCTGCCAGTCCTTTTTGACGGTGCGCCGCTTGGTCAGAGTGGTCGTGCGGCGCTCGACTGCGCTCTTGTTGACATGCGCCCCCGCGACCCAATCCAGGTCGAGTGGGGTGCCGGGATTACGCTTGTGAGTAGTCATCTTCTCAATTCTCCCCCGGCATCCTGCCGGGTTCATCGCTTTCCATGATCTATCCACTAAATCAAAGGAGTAGCCCCGGAATCCAATCTGGCTACTCCTGTTAGGACCGTCAAGCGCTTCACAAGACCAGTGAAGCACAGCGCTCAGCGCAGTGGTTACGGAATTTGCAAAACCTGACCCGGCGACAACCGATAGGGTGGGGTCAGACCGTTGACATATGCGATCGCGTCCGGGTCGACATCCCCGAAAGCACAGGCAATGGTGTGGATCGTATCCCCGCCGACGACATTGTAGGTTGTAGGATGCGGTTGTAGCGCCCGGTTGCCAGGGAAGGTCTGGCCTGATTGCGGGACGCGCAGCGCCATGCCAGCATAATAGACGGAGTAACTGCTCAATCCATTGATCCTCAGAAGCTCGCTCGGATCGACATTGAACCGACGTGCGATGCAGAACGGGAATTCACCTCGCTGCAGAGTATAGACCGCCGGGACTACCAATGGGGGCGGCGGCGGGAGCGGCGTAGCCTGTGGGGCCTGGGTGGGTTGGACCTGTTGTTCGGCCGGCTGTGTCGGAGCCAGAGGGGTTTCAGCGCCGGGGGTCGTCCCTGCTCCCGGGGTTGTTTGCGCAACGGGTGTGCCCACGGAACTGGTTGCGCCACCGGGGCCCATAGCAGTCTGTGTGGCAAACAAATAAATTTGATTCATGACGTCCGTGGCGTCGGTCGGTAAGACCCCTTCTTCCTGGATCTCGGTTGCTTTGGCTGCATTCGGGTTGGGGATCGACCGCACGCATGCCAGACTCACGATCAGCAACAGGACTGCGAGCAGATATGGGTAAACGCGACTGGTCTTCATCTCCGTCTCCTTATTACGATTATGACCCTCCCGGTTTGCCTGAAACCCATGAAGATAATTTGCCAGACAAAACAGGGACTGCTATGCCTTCTTGCAATGATACTAGCACAATCCGCTTAATGCGTCAAGTTATTTGCACAATTCCTTACCGATGCAATCTTCATGCCAGGATTAACATTGTCTTATCCTCGGGAATAATCCTTATATGATTGGCCTTTTTTGTTATAATCGTTTTAGGTGATTCTGGCCTTTGATCACCGGAGGGATTTCTTTCGTTTGCCTGTAAGATCGGTAAGGAGCAATCATGGCCGCAAGTCAATGGGTTGGACAGACCCTGGGTGGTAGATATCGGATCGAGCAGCAGCTCGGTCAAGGTGGAATGTCAGCCGTCTTCAAAGCAATGGACCCGAACCTGCGCCGGGTGGTGGCAATCAAAATCATCCATTCGCATCTCTCAGACAATCCAGAGTTTGTCCGCCGGTTCGAAGAAGAAGCGACAGCGGTTGCGCAGCTCCGGCACCCCGGCATCATCCAGGTGTTCGACTTCAATCACGAAGGCAACACGTATTATATGGTGATGGAGTTCGTGCCCGGCGAGACGCTCCAAGAACGTCTGCGGCGCCTGAATGCGAATGGGATGCGTTTGTCCTATCCGGAGGCCGCACGTCTCGTTACAAACGTCACCGAAGCCGTTGAGTACGCTCACCGGCGAAATATGATCCATCGCGACATCAAGCCGGCCAATATCATGCTGGATGTGAACGGGCAGTCGATCCTGATGGATTTTGGCATTGCAAAAATCCTGGGGGGCGAGCAGCATACCGCAACCGGGGCGGTGATCGGCACCGCGCTGTATATGTCTCCGGAACAAATCCGCGGCGATCACGTCGATCACCGCTCGGATATCTATTCGATTGGCGTTACCCTATTCGAGATGATCACTGGTCGACCGCCTTTTGAAGCCGACTCGACCATGAGCCTGATGATGATGCACCAGAATGATCCGGTGCCAGACTTGCGCCAGATTCAGCCGGATGCGCCGGAAAGCCTGGTGCGAGTAATAGAAAGATGCCTGGCAAAGGAGCCTGCCCAGCGTTATCAAACCGCCGCCGAGATCACTGCTGCCCTTAAAAAGGTCAATGCTGACCAGCAAGGCGCCTTCGCCGCAGGCGTCACCAGCGGCGTCGTCCATGTATATTCCCCCACCATCCGCCAATCCTCCCCAAACCAGATGGACCCAGCCGGCCCGCTGGTGGTCGCTCAAGAAACCGG
>MGNS01000063.1:11510-18937 GCA_001795165.1 Chloroflexi bacterium RBG_16_57_11 | reverse complement strand
CCGTTGAGGCAGCCGGGGCAGCCAGGGTTAAAGGGACGGTCGCGCCGCCGCCACAGCGACGCAAATGGTGGGTTGCAGGTGGCTGCGCCATGACCGCTCTGATCGTAGTTTGTCTGGCCGCCAGCGCTGGCTTGATCACCGGCCAGCTATGGGGGGGTGGAGGCAGTTCGCAGGCAGCCGCACTGGATCTGGTGGCCACGCAGACAGCAGTCGCGCAGACCCGCGCGGCGCTCTTGACCGCGGTGAGCGCAGCGACGGAGACCGCGGCAGCTGCCGCGATCTCTCCGACCCCGACGCTTACCCCGACCGAGACTCCACCGCCGCCAACCAGCACCCTCGACCCTAACCTGCCAACACCGATCCCCCCGGGTATGCCCTTTGTTCTGATTACCGGCATCACACTGGAGGATGATCATTATGTCGTAAATTATGAGACCATGGCGTTTACGGAATCCCTCAGCGGCCAGCATATTCACTTCTTCTTCGATACCACCCCAATCGAAGACGCCGGCGTCCCGGGAACCGGGCCGTACCTGATGCATGCCGGTCCGCGCCCATTCAGCGAGGTCTCTATATTCGATACCCCGCCGGAGGCGACCCAAATGTGCGCCCGGGTAGCTAATCCGGATCACACCATCCTCCCCGATAGCGGCATCTGCATCGACCTGCCAATCCCCGAAGGCGGATTTCCTACCTCCACACCGCCTCCTGTGCCTCCGACTCAAAAACCCGAAAAAGACACCGGCGGCGGTTATAACTATTGATCCAACACCTGTCTCAACCGCTCCAGGCCTTCCACCAATAGCGCACGCGGGCAGCCAAAATTTAACCGTAAAAAGCCTTCACCGCCGCGGCCGAATTTCTGGCCGTCATTGAATGCCACTCTTCCACGATCCAGGCAAGCCTGGTAGGGGTTATCTTTGAGGCTGGATTTCCTGCAATCCAGCCAGGCCATGTAAGTCCCCTGAGGGGTTCCCATTTCGATGCCCGGCAAGTAATTTTGCACGTACTGATAAAGATAATCCCGGTTGCTCTCCAGGTATGGGAGCAGTTGGTCCAGCCACTCCTGGCCTTGCTGGTAAGCCACCTGCGCCGCCAGCAGCCCTAACCCATTCACCCACGGGACCAGGCCTTTACGGCTTTGCAGATAGCGTTTGCGCAGATCACGGTTCTGGATGATCGCAAAAGAACACTGCAGGCCGGCGAGGTTAAATGTCTTGCTGGGGGCCATCAGGGTGATCGTATTTTGGGCAATTTCGGGGTCTAGTGTGGCGATGGGTGTATGCCGCTGCCCGGAGAAGATCAAATCACTATGAATTTCGTCGGAACAGATCGTAACGCCGTGTCTCAAGCATATCTCAGCCAATCGCCTGAGCTCGTCGGGCTGGAAGACCTTGCCAACCGGGTTGTGCGGGTTGCACAGGATGAACAAGCTGGTTTGTGGGGTGAGGCTGGCTTCAAAGCCGTCCCAATCGACCGTATAAGACCCGTCTGGCTGGCGGGTCAGCTCCATTTCCTGGTGCAGGATGCCGGTATCCTGGGCAGCGGTCAGGATGGGTGTGTAAACGGGCGTCTGCACCAGGACGGCCTGATCCGGCGTGGCTACGGTATGACAGGCCAGGTTGAAGGCGATGACCACGCCGGGGATGAATACGATATCCTCCGGCTCGATGCTCCAACCGTACCGCCTCGCCATGCGATCCACGATCGTGCCACGCAGCTCGGGTAGCTCCATGGGCGCATTCATCAAGCCCATGGGATAGCCAAAAATCCCGTGATCGATCCGCTGGCGTAGCGCCCGGATCACAGGCTCTGGGGACGGGAAATCCATATCCGCCACCCACATGGGCAATGCATCTTGTTCATAGGTGTCCCACTTGAAGCTGTCGGTTAGTCGGCGATCGACCACCTGGTTGAAATCATATTGCATGCTGGTTTTCCTGTCCTTTGAAATTCATAGGATGTGGTGAATTATAGAGGTAAAATGGCGAAATGATCAAGCCCGGTACTGACCTGCCCGGTGGTCATCCCGGATCCGCCCTGGAATGAGGCCAGCCGTTCGCTTTACATCCTATATGTCCATCTGCAAGAGCGAGCCGCTTTCCAGCCGGGCGACAGCATCCAATGCGGCCAGGCCATCGGCCGGATCGGCCAGAGTGGCAATGCACTCAACCCGCACTTGCACCTGGAGGTGCGGGTTGGCCCGGCAGGAGCGCGCTTTTCGAGCATGGCGCACTATGACAACACCGCCCAACCTGAAGAGTTGGGGAATTATTGCACCTGGCGGGTGAGCGACCTTTTCCAGCTCGTCGATCCGTTGCGATTGCTGGCGCAATTACCATAAAGCCGGGCTGACGCCAGCAGTATAATCAAGCCTATCGTGACATCGCCTCATCTCAGCCCGGAGCATACCCTGGCCCGCAAACAACGCCTGCAGGCCGACCTGATCTTACTGGCAGTTGCGGCCATCTGGGGTAGCGCGTTCGTCGTCCAGCGGCTGGCTGCCGTCGAAGTCGGGGTCTATCTTTTCAATGGTTTACGGTTCCTGGTTGCTGCGCTGTTCCTGGCTCCCATAGCGATCTCCAGAGCGCTCGCCGGGCCAGACATGGCTGGTGTGAACCGCAAGAGCCTGCCAGGTGTGGTCCTGGTGGGCCTGCTTTTAGCCGGTGGTGCCGCGCTCCAGCAGGCCGGATTGAAATACACCACCGCAGGGAACGCCGGTTTTATCACCGGCTTATACGTAGTCTTTATCCCCATATTCCTGGGATTATTCTGGCACCAGCAGGTACGGCGTATCATCTGGCTGGGAGCATTATTCGCTGTGATTGGCCTGTTTTTGCTCAGCACCGGCGGGCGGTTCCGCTTGAGCTTCGGCGACGCCCTGGAGCTGGCCGGGGCGGTGTTCTGGGCGCTGCATGTCATCTTCATCGGCAGGCTGGTGCAGCGACTGGATGTGCTGCAGATTGCGGTGGGACAGTACCTGGTCTGCGGCGTGGTCAGCCTGGCCATCGGGCTAATCCTGGAGGCGCAGGTGCTGCCGGCACTGGTCGATAAGTGGTGGGCAGTCGCCTACACCGGCCTGATCTCCGTCGGTTTGGGCTACACGTTCCAGGCGGTAGGGCAACGGGTCGCGCCACCGGCCGATGCAGCCATTATCCTCAGCCTGGAGGCGGTGTTTGCCGCGGCAGCCGGCTGGATTTTCCTGGGTGAAGTGCTTGGCCCGGTGCAGCTTACTGGCTGTGGTGTGATGTTGTTGGGCATGCTGCTGGCGCAATCCGAGACGCTGGCAGGCTCGAGAAGGTCTTGACCGGTGACAAGGCTCAGAAATAGGTTCGGATTTTGCATTCTTTGGATCGCCTGGGTGGCTCTCTCGTTAGCGTGTAACTATCCAGGCTACCGGAGGCGACCGGCCGGTCTCTCGGTGGAAGCGCTGCGCCAGACCATGGCAGCGCCGGCACAGGCGGGTAATCCCCTCACACCTGATGAAACCGCCGCTTCGCAATATAGCCTGAACACAGCCACGCCAGCCGGTCTTCCAACGGCGACGCCAGGGGCAACCTTTGAAGATCCGACCCAGTTACACTACGTTGCCCAACCCGGGGACACCCTCCCGGCGCTCGCCGGCCGGTTCGGTGCGGCGCCGGAGCAGATCGTCTCCTCGCAGCCGTTGCCTGCCACGGCGTTAATCCCAGCGGGTCAGGAGCTGTGGCTGCCCAACCTGCTGGGCGAAACGCCCTACCCCAGCGCCATCCTGCCGGATAGCGCGGTGATCAATTCGCCCACCGCAGCCGGTTTTAACCTGGAAGGCTACGTCCGCCAGTTGGGCGGGTATCTCAACGCCTACCAGGAGCGAGTCGGCGACAAAACTTTGAGCGGTGCAGAGATCGTCGAGCTTGTCGCTGACGAATCATCCATCAACCCCAAATTATTACTGGCCTTGTTAGATTTCCAGTCGGGTTGGGTCACGGGCCAGCCGAGGGACGCCATGTCGATCCGCTACCCGGTTGGCTTCCATGCCAGCGGATGGACCGGCCTGTACAAGGAGCTGGTCATCGCCGCCACACACCTGAACATCGGTTACTATGGCTGGCGGGCAGGGACGTTCACCGATATTCGCTTCAAGGATGGGGGCAGCGCCCGCCTCAACCCGGCGTTGAACGCCGGCTCAATCGCCGTCCAAAGCGTGTTCACCCGGCTGTACGACCAGCCTGCCTGGAAAGATGCTATTTATGCTGAACAGGGCTTTACCAGCCGTTACTCCCAGATGTTTGGCGACCCTTGGGCTGAAGCCAGCCAGGTGGAACCGCTGTACCCGGCCGGCCTGGCGCAGCCGGAGCTGGTCCTGCCCTTTGCGCCTGGCGAGCGCTGGAGTCTGACCGGTGGACCGCACCTGTCGTGGAAGACCGGCAGCCCGCTCGGCGCGCTGGATTTCGCCCCGGTGACCGGTGAAAGGCCCTGCATTGTCTCACGCGCCTGGGTTACGGCTCCAGCAGGCGGGCTGGTAACGCGCTCCGACAGGAATGCGGTCGCCCTCGATCTGGATGGCGATGGCTTTGAGCAGACCGGCTGGGTGATTGTCTTTCTGCACCTGGCCGACCTGGAGCGCATCCCTGCCGGCACACCGGTTCGAACGGATGACAGGCTCGGTCACCCCTCCTGTGAAGGTGGAAACACCACCGGGACGCACGTCCACATCGCTCGAAAATACGATGGGGAGTGGCTAACCGCAGACGGACCGCTGCCCTTCACGCTCAGCGGGTGGCAGGTTTACGCTGGTGAAAAAAGCTACCAAGGGGGGCTGCGCCAGGGCAGTCAGGTGGTCGTAGCCAACCCGGTCGGCCCGCGCACCTCGATTATCACTCGTTGAACTGTGAAGGAGGTGCAGCGCCCTGGCGATCCATTTGCTGGAGCAGCGTCCAGACAAAGGTCAGGCAGTTTTCGATATCCTCGACGTGGATATTTTCAAGCGTATCGCTCATCCTGTGCCAGTGGGATTCGTCCCCCGACAGGGGATCTGGTATGGTGCACAGAGTCAAGGCGATCAAGCCGCGTTTGGTCGCCTGGAGCGCATCGGTATAGGCCTGGCCTGCCCCTTCCTTGATTTTCATTCCGGGTAAAACCTGCGCCGCTTGTCGGGCCACTTCAAGGGCGCGTGGGTGGGTCCTGTGCTTGATCAAGAGCCCATCCGCAGTCAGGTATTTCGGCACGCCCAGCCCAACCTCATCCAATATAATGTACACGGCTTCTCGACCCAGATCTTTGCTGTGTCGCTCGAGGAATGCAGACATTCCCCGAGCACCTACCTCTTCACAGCCGGTGAATGCCAGGTGAACTTCCGTTCCCATCAGCGGATTCTTGGTCAGGCGTTTCGCCAGGGCTAGGACTGCAGCAACACCTGAGGCATCGTCATTCGCCCCCGGCGAATACGGCGTAAAGTCAGCGTGCAGGCACATCCCCAGGCCAAATAACTGGATCGGAACCAATCCCAGGCTGACCCATCGCAGATTGCCCCAGCCGAGCAATACAGCGGTCGTGTAGAAAAACACGCCTGCCAGCATGCTTAAAAAAGTCAGTCCGACCAGGAAGCTGAACAGGGTATGCCAGCGGCTGGAGGAATAAAACACCGGCGTCCGGTGCGTATCCAGATGGGCGCACAGGACCACTCGCTGGCGGACGCTCCCTTTGGGGGTGATCCATCCGGAAACGTTCAGGCTGGGTTGGCGCGGTAAAACCCAACGCACCCAGCTCGTTGCGAACTCGGTCTCGGCGAGCATCCCCCAAAACCCCAGACCGCTCATTATTGCCGCCAGAATCAGCACATCCTGCCCGCCCAGGAACAACACCAGCAGCGAGCCGGTGACCGCCGAGGCAAATGACAACGCGAACGCCCAATAGGTCGATGGCACGGTATGGAAGTTTTCTGAGCGGACATTCCCGATACCCAGGGCGCGCAATTGGTCGGCAATATAATCACCGGCTTTGCGCTCTTGCAGGCTGCAGCTTCCCCTGCCTCCGATCTTTCGGCTCAGGAAGCGAATGTGCTCCATGATCTTTCGGGAGTCTACCAGGTCCTGCCGGGTTGTACTATCGTTATTCATAGGTGGTATGCCGGTATTATAATTGAGCCTTATGAGTGACGCCATGCCTTATTTCGGAGTACTTCATCGTTACCGCCATCTGCTGGATATCCCTGCGCACACCGCACAGGTCAGCCTCCTGGAGGGCAACACCCTGCTGATACCGATGCCGCGCCTGGCAAAAGAGCTGGGTGGTGGGTTTGAATTGTGGGTTAAGTTCGAGGGGCTAAACCCGACCGGCTCATTCAAGGATCGCGGCATGACCGTGGCGATCAGCGAAGCAGTCGGGCGTGGTGTGAAGGCGGTTATTTGCGCCTCCACCGGCAACACCGCCGCCTCGGCCGCCGCCTATGCCGCCCGGGCCGGGTTGCGCTCGATCGTGCTCATCCCGCAGGGCAAGGTGGCGGCGGGCAAGCTGGCCGGGGCGGTCGCTTATGGCGCCCAGGTAATCCAGGTGGAGGGCTCGTTCGACGAGGCCCTCTCCCTGGTGGTGGAGATCACCCAGAGGCATCCGATCGCGCTGGTCAATTCGCTCAATCCCTATCGCCTGGAAGGGCAAAAGACCGCCGCCTTCGAGATTTGCGACCTGCTTCAGGCAGCCCCGGACTGGCTGTGCCTGCCGGTGGGCAACGCCGGGAACATCACCTCTTATTGGATGGGCTTCAAACAGTATGACAGGCTTAAAACCACCGGGCTGCCGCACATCTTGGGCGTGCAAGCAGCCGGGGCGGCGCCGCTCGTCCTGGGCCATCCCGTCGATCACCCTGAAACCGTAGCTACCGCGATTCGTATCGGGCGCCCCGCCCGCGGCGAGCAAGCGCTTCAAGCCGCCGAAGAATCGGCTGGTCGCATTATCTCGGCGAGCGACGATGAGATCCTGTCCATGCAGCGAAGATTAGCCGCCGAAGGCGTCTGGGTGGAGCCGGCCTCAGCAGCTGGGCTGGCCGGCTGGGCGGCTGAAATCCGCCTCGGAAACATCCGTCCCCATGGCTGGCGGGTGGTAGCCGTCTGCACAGGTCACGGGCTCAAAGATCCGGATATTATCACGCGCACTTCCCCTGCACCCCGCCTCATCCCGGCGGAGATGGGAGCGTTAGAAGAGGCAATTCTAGAAACCTAGGGGCTAACGGGTCCGGCGGATGACCAGCAGAGTGATATCATCCGACTGCGGCGTGCTGCCTGTGAAATGATCCACGTCCTCCAGAATAACCTCCAGCGTCTCCTGAGCAGGGCAATTGCAGCGCCTGATCACTTGTAGCAAACGCTGTTCGCCGTAGAACTGACCGTGCGAATCCTGCGCATCGGTCACCCCATCGGTGTACATCACCAGCAGGTCGCCCGGCAGCAGGC
>MGNS01000063.1:0-11500 GCA_001795165.1 Chloroflexi bacterium RBG_16_57_11 | reverse complement strand
CCACTTTCTGCTTCCAGATCATCTCCCCCATAACGCCCAGCGCCATGCCGGTGGATTGCAGCCGGTCAACCTCCTTCCCTTTCTTATTGCTGATCAGGATAGGCGGGTTGTGGCCGGCGTTGACATAGCGTAGCCGCCCGGTGTTCTGCTCCAGCACAGCGTAAAATGCGGTGACGAACATCCCGCTGCGCGAGTCGGACAGGATACGCTCATTGACTGTGCTGATCGAAAGCGCTGGTAGTGTAGGATACTGCTTGGCATAGGTGCGGATCAGGGTGCTGCTAAGGGCCATGAACAGCGCTGCGCCCATGCCCTTATCCGACACATCGGCGATGACCAACCCCCAGTGATTGTTAGACAACGCGATCACGTCGTAGAAGTCGCCGGAGGTCTCCAGGGCAGGCTCCAGGCGGGCGGCGAACTCCCACTCGGGTAAGTTGGGCATCCGGGCGGGTAAGAGGTCAGATTGAATCTTAGCCGCTGCGGCCAATTGCTGCGCCAGGCTTTGCTGTACTGGCCGGTTGGCGTGTCCCAGCACAAGCGACATACCCCGCGCAAGTTGTTGCGACAGAGCCTCTACAACCGGCAGCAAATAGCCCGGTTCCTCGCCGGTATCGGCATTCCAGACTGCCATCCCGCCAAGCAAACGCCCGCCTTCTGCCAGGACCGGGGCCAGGATCAGGTCGCTCTCACATAGCTCATCCTGCGCCCACGGAAACCCGTTGCTGCAGTGGACCACGCGCAAACTGGTCTGGCCTTGCAGCCAGGTCCATCCAGATGGCGACAAACGTTGCAGCCCCTCTGCAGGGAAAGTCAGGAACTCCCGGTTGGGGAAGATGCGAACTTCGATCTGGCAGCCGGGCAAGATTGTCGGAAGGTGCCGGCGTAGCAACCCCACAAAACGGCTGGCGTCGATCTGCTCGGAAGATAGCGTCTGTCCGACCTGCTCGATCACTTCGAGCGGATCCTGGCTGGCCAGAGTTTTCGGCGTGATTACCTGGCGCTCCTGATGGATTTTGTAGATCGCGGCGATCAATTCCTCAGCCGTGATATCCTTGATCAGATAGCCGCTGGCGCCCGCTTCCAATGCGCTCTGTGCCAGCCCTTTTTCGACAAAACTGCTCAACAGGACGATCTGGATTTCGGGCCAGAGCTGGCGGATGGTGCGTGAAGCCGCGATCCCATCCATGACCGGCATCTTAATATCCATGACGACCACGTCCGGTTTCACCAGCTCGCAAAGCTGGAGCGCCTCTTCGCCATCCGCCGCTTCACCAACCAGCAGCAGCTCATCTGACGAGCGTATGAACGCGCTTAAGCCGCTGCGGATGATGGGTTGGTCATCTACGATGGCAACTCGGACTGGCATTTCACACTTGGCCTTTACTCTCCCCCATTTTACAGTAAAATCAGCCTGTTGTGCGCTTTAGCTCCAGCCTTTTCTAAATCACCTCGAGGCAAAGATCTATGTCTGACCAAGACCCAGTTACATCTACAACTCAAGCCACCCCAGGCGGCGCGACCCTGGTGATGAAGTTCGGTGGCACATCGGTAGGCACGCCAGAAGCCATGGCTCAGGTTGTGGAGATCACCCGGCGCACCCGCCGGGACTGGCCCAGGTTGGTCGTGATCATCTCCGCCCTGTCGGGTGTGACGAACCTGTTGCTGGAAAGCGCCTCGCAGGCAGCTTTCGGCCAGGGGAGCAGCTTCTATAATGCTGAAGCGCGCTTGCGCGAGATGCATTACGCCATCGCCGAGCAATTAGTGAGCGACCTGGCGCGGCGCGCTCAAGTGAAGCAAGATGTCGGCCACCTGATCTCGGATTTTCTAAACCTGTGCCAGGCGATTGCCGTCCTGGGCGAAGCCACGCCTCGAGCCTTGGACGCTGTCGCTGCCCTGGGGGAGCGTATGAGCGTGCGATTGCTGGCCGCCGCGCTGGACAGCGCAGGCGTTCCGGCGCAGTATGTGGAAGCCACGCAAGTGATCGTCACCGATCGCAATTTTCAGAACGCCCACCCAGATCTGGCAACCACCCAACAACGCTCGCGCCTGGTGCTGGGCCCAATCCTGGACCTGGGCCGAGTGCCGGTGGTGACTGGCTTTATTGGGGCGACGCCCGAAGGCATTACGACCACTCTGGGTCGTGGCGGCAGCGATTACTCAGCCGGTATCCTGGGGGCGGTCCTCCCGGCGGACGATGTCTGGATCTGGACCGACGTGGATGGCGTCATGAGCGCCGATCCGCGCGCCGTTCCCACCGCGCGAACCATCCCCGAGCTGACCTATCGAGAGATCGCCGAGCTGGCGTATTTCGGGGCCAAAGTGTTGCACCCCAAAACGATCCGCCCGGTGATCGATGCGGGGATCGGTCTGCGCATCTGCAATACTTTCAACCCGGACCATCCCGGCACCCGCCTGGTGGCGGATCGAGAGGCGACCCTCAATGGCGATGTCAAAGCGGTCACCGCTATTCATGGGCAGCGGCTGATCACCATCGAAGGGAGGGGCATGCTGGGGGTCCCCGGCGTAGCGGCGCGCACTTTCGGCGCGGTAGCCTCCACCGGCACGAGCGTCCCGCTGATCACCCAGGCTTCATCCGAACAATCGATCTGTTTTGCCGTCCCTTCCAGCGCCACCGACCAGGTCATCGCTGCTCTAGAGAAGGCTTTCAGCAACGAGCTGGCCCAGCAAGACATCGACCGGATCTGGGCGACCGATGAGGTGGTCATCATCACCGTTGTCGGCGCGGGGATGATCCATACCCCCGGCATCGCCGGGCGTGTGTTCACTTCGTTAGGCAGCCAGAATGTCAATGTGATTGCCATTGCCCAGGGCTCCTCGGAGGTGTCCATCAGCCTGGTTGTATCGGCCACGGATGCAGATGTTGCAGTGCGCGCCCTGCATGACCTGATCCTTGCCAGGGCGTCATCCTGACCCGGCCCAAATATCGTGAGAGGCAAGCAATGAACAACTATGGCCTTGCTACGATCCACCAATTTCTGGGCGACCGGGTGGTATACCGCAACCTGGCGCCGCTGGATGAATCCCTGCCTGGGTTGGACGATCTGCGCTCCCGTGTAGGGCTCTCACCCGGCGTATTCCCGCGCAAAACCGAAGCTGCATATGCTCAGGTTGTTGTGCACATGCTCGCCGCCGCCCGGGATCAAGACGCCCCCAGTGTTCCCATCCGGCGTTTGATCTTCATCGGCGACACGCGCTTGCTGGATGGCACCGCCTTCGTCAACCTGTGCGCGGCGGGCGGCTGGCCTGGCATCGCTTTCATCGGCTCGGAGACCAAATCCGATCCGTCGGTCGAAGCTGTCCCCACTGGACAGGGCCCGTGGTTATATTTATCCAACCGCTGGGCAGCCTTGCTGGCTTTCGATCGTTATTGCCAGTCGCAGGGCCTGCCGGTGGACGAGCACGCCGCCGTGATCGTCGATCTGGATAAGACCGCCCTGGGGGCGCGCGGGCGGAACGGCAACGTCATCGACCAGGCGCGCTTACAGGCGGTGCAAGATACGCTGGCCAGCCTGTTGGGCACGGCCTTTGACATGGGCGCCTTTCGGGCTGCCTACGAGCCGCTCAACCAGCCCGAATTCCACCCTTTCACCGGCGACAACCAGGATTACCTGGCCTACATCTGCCTGATCCTGGGCGCCGGGTTGTATGGTAGAGAAACCTTGATGGCCGATGTGCGATCGGGGCGGGTAGACGCCTTCACCCAATTCATTGCCGACGTGGAGGCCCACAAGACAAATCTGCCGCGTGAATTGGAGGAGATCCACGCTGAGATTTACGCCAACGTCCAGCGTGGCGACCCGACACCGTTCAAAGCCTTCCGGCGCAATGAATACCTGACCACCATTCGTCGATTTGGCTGTGGGGATGATACGGCCCCGGTAGAGAAGCTGCTGAACGAAGAGATTGTCATCACTCACGAACTGCTTGCCATCGCACAGACCTGGCGGGAGCGCGGAGCGTTGCTCTTTGGCCTTTCGGACAAGCCCGATGAGGCTGCCTTGCCAACCCCAGAGCTGGTTGCCCAGGGATATCCGTCGCTGCATCGCGCCCGGACACACGCCGTTGGTGAATAATACAACATCAGCCCGAGGGGATATCCCGGGCTGATGAGTCACGTCGGTGACGAACAAAAACGTTTAGCTGAGGACTTCTTCCAACGCGGAGCGAAAGATCTGCAGACCCTGGTCGATCTGTTCCGGTTTGACAACCAGCGGCGGGATCCAGCGGATGGTGTTGTCCCACGGCCCACAGGTTAGAAGCATCAGCTTCCGATCCAGGCAAGCATGCACCACGGCTTTTGCAGTCGCCTTGTCGGGTTTGCGATCATCGGTGCGGAACTCCGCGCCAATCATCACACCCAGGCCGCGCACATCGCCGATCGCCGGGAACTCCTCCTGCAGGTGGCGTAGCCCGGTCATCAGTTGTTCTCCGCGCACCCGTGCATTCTCAACCATGCCCTCCGCCTTCATCGCCTGGATGGTGGCAACCCCTGCGGCGCAGGCGACCGCATTGCCGCCGTAGGTGCCGCCGTGCGAGCCGGGGAGCCACTTCTGCATCAGCTCCAGGCGGCTAAACACGCCGGAGAGCGGCAGGCCGGAAGCAATCCCTTTGGCAGCCGTCATGATATCCGGCGTCAGGCCAAAATGCTCCTGAGCGAACCATTTTCCCGTGCGGCCAAAGCCGGATTGAATCTCATCCGTGATCAACAGGATACCATGCTGGTCGCACACCTGGCGCAGCCCGCGCAAGAAGCTGGCGGGCGGCACAACATAACCACCTTCCCCCAGCACCGGCTCAACCAGGATGGCAGCCGTCTCCTGCGGCGCGGTCTGGGTGTTCAGCATAAACTCCAGCTCTTCCAGGCACCAGCGTGAGGTAGCTTCGTCGTCCCAGCCAAAGCGATAGGCATAGGGATAGGGTGCGACAAACACGCCGGGCATCAGTGGTTGGTAGCCAGCCCGGTAAATCGTCTTGGAGGTGGTCAGCGACATGGTCGCCACCGTCCGCCCGTGGAAGCTGCCCTGGAAGACGATCACGTTGGGGCGCCCGGTAGCCTGGCGGGCCAGCTTCAGCGCGCCCTCGATCGCTTCGGCGCCGGAGTTGCTGAAAAAGAAACCATCCAGGCTGGGGTGGACGATCTGGCGCAGTTCGCCCACCAGATCGAGCAGCGGTTGGTGATAGATGATGTTCACCTGCCCGTGTAAGAGCAGACCTGCCTGCTTTCGGATGGCCTCCACCACGGCCGGATGGCAGTGACCCGTGTTGGTCACGCCGATCCCACAGGTGAAATCCAGATAAGCCGTGCCGTCCTGATCGTACACATAGCAACCTTCCGCCCGCTGGGCGATGATCGGCGTGTAGCGCGACCAGACGGGTGAAACATGGGGTAAAGTGTTTTCGTAAGAGAGCATATAGTTTTCCTTGTACAATTATCCATAGGCGGTCTGAGGGTAGGCGTGCTGAGTACAATCGAAGCCTGCCGCAGTCGAAGACTGCCGGTCCTTGGGCGCAGCTATAACCGCATAGCCTTACCGCTCAGTACGCCTACACTACTCCCAATTCAACCAGCTTGGCCTGGGTGGGCACCCCGTCCGGCGTCCAGCCCATGAGCTGGTAATAGGTATCCAGAGCCGTTTCGAGCTCGGCTGGATCGAGCGCAACGCCCGCGGTTGGCCCCTCTCCCGCCAGAGGCTGGAAGAACTTCTTCGGCAGGGCGTCTTCTTTGCGCGTAAAGCCTTCGCGTGCGTTGAAATAGCGCAGCATATTCAGCCGCCGCTCGCCCACCTTCATCAACTCATACAGGCTGACCTGCCAGCCGGTGACCGCTTTCACCAGCTCGACCGTCTCGGTCGGGCCGTACAGCGTCCAGGCAGGCCCCCAGACAAACTGGCACAGCTCGAGTGTGTCCAGGATGGAGTAAAAGGTCTGGGTGTAAGCCGCAAAACGCACCTTCTCCGCATCCAGGCTGCCCGCCTCGCAGGGATCCTTCAGGTCCAATTCGGCCAGCCGGTCCAGGTAGAGCTGCGAGGCAACCCCATCTTCGTACATCCAGTCGTGCTCGCTGGACTGGTGGTCGGCGCCGAAGGGGTTGACCGCATAGATGACACCCAGCGACTTCTTGGCCTGCGGCATGTGCGCCGGAGCCTCCTGGCCTTTCACCGTGATCAAACACGCCTCGGCCGCCGGGCCCCAGGCTTTAGCCGCCCGCGCCGAGCCTTGCGAGAGCAGCTTGCCCAGCGGGCCGCGGTTCTCTACGATCTGCCGGAGCGCCTCCAGCATGGCTTCGGCGTCCCCAAAGCGCAGCTCCAGCCCGCCGGTCTGCTCGGGGCTGAGGATGCCTTTCTCGAAACATTCCATTGCAAAAGCGATCGTCGCTCCGCAGGAGATGGTGTCCACCCCGTACATATTGCATATTTGGCTGGCCTCAGCGACGGCCGCCAGATCGCGCACGCCGCAGTAAGAGCCGAATGTGCCTAATGTCTCGTACTCCGGTCCCCCATACAGTGGATCCGCACGGTGTGGCCCTTCGGTGATCTCAACCACCCGTTTGCAGCGCACCACGCAGGCGTGGCAGGTCTCGCGCTTCTTCAGGATGGTCTCGGTCATCCGCTCGCCGCTGATCTCCTCGGCAGCGATAAACTGCGCCTGGTTGTAGTTGTTGGTTGGCAGCGTGCCCATCATATTTTGCGGCAGCAATACGCTGGCTGTGCCATGCGTACCCAGGGCGTCCACGTCCGGGTTTTCGGGCATCAACTTCGGACCGGCTTTGTTGAGCGCGGCCAGGGCAGCCGGGTCGGCCAGGTCGATTCTTTCCCTGCCCTTGACCACAACCGCCTTCAGGTTCTTGCTCGCCATCACCAGGCCCATGCCGGTGCGCCCGTTATTGCGGGTGGCCATCGAGATCAGGCTGGAGAACAGCACCCCGTTCTCCGCAGCCGGGCCGTGCTGCAGGACCTCGGCTTTCGGCCGGCCAACCTCGGCGCGCAGAATCGCATCGACCTCACCGGTGACCTTGCCTGCCAGGTGGCCGGCGTCGTGTAGCGTGGCTTCTCCGTCAAGGATTGATAGGTAAACCGGCTTGGGCGACTTGCCCTTCACCACGATGCCATCGTACCCGGCAAACTTGAGCTCTGCCGGAAAGAAGCCACCAGACTGCGAATCGCCGATCGCCCCGCTGAGCGGGGATTTGGCATTGGCGTTCAGCCGGCTCTGGCCCGAAATCGGCGCGCCAGTGGTCACGCTCGCCATCAGCGTCAACACGTTCTCCGGTGCCAATGCATTGACGCCGACGGGCGTGTCACGCAGGATGTAATACATCCCCATGGCGCTGCCGCCCATATACTTGCGGTAGAACGCCTCAGGCGGTTCTTCCACTTCAAGCGTACCTTGGGTCAGGTCAACATGTAAGATTTTCCCGTTATATCCGAATGGCATGTTTCACCTCGCAATCTTAGAGTAATTCTATTTATTCTGCTACCGGCGAAGCTTCGATAATTTTCATTTCCTTGATCCCATAAGGGAAGCCGTAATCGGCCATCTTGTTCATGAACGGCACCGGATCGAAAGCCTCCGATCCTAAAACGCCAGCGCCTTTCCATACACCATGCTCGAGCAGGTCCCAGCCGATGACCGCGTTGAAGGCGGTTTGTGCTACCACTGCCTGGCAGCCCCACTTCTGCATGCATTCCTCATTGTCTGACACCTGGTAGATATATACCTGGCGAGGCTTGCCATCCTTCACGCCCTTCACCCAGGTCCCAGCACAGGTTTTTCCAAACATGTGGTCGCCCAGGTGCGCCGGATCGGGCAGGCACGCGGCGACTACATCGCGTGGCGCAACCATCACACCTTTGACCTTGATCGGCTCCTTGTTATCCAGGCCAAGCATGTGCAGCGTTTTCAGCACATTGATGAACTGATCTCCCAGCCCGTATTTAAACGTTACACGCTTTGTCTTCACCCAGCGTGGCACCAACAGCACCTCTTCGTGCTCTACATTGACCACCTCAAGCTTACCAATACCCTCCGGGAACTCGAAAACCTCCGGCTCAGAGAAGGGTGCTGTAGTAAACCAGCCACGACCCTTTTCCCAGATAACCGGCGGGTTCAGGCACTCTTCGATGGTCGTCCAGATCGAGAAATTCGGCGCAAATTCATAGCCACGCACCTCGATATTGGCGCCATCGCGCACACCAATCTCTTCGACCTCGTCGAACAGGTAATCCTGGGCATAGCGGGCGAAGACATCCGCCATTCCAGGCTCAACCCCCAGGCCTGCAATGCACAGCAACCCCTTTTCCTCCCACAGGCGAGCCCTCTCAAACTGGTAATCACCCAGCTTGACCCCGCACTGATTAAATGGGTCCTCGGGATGCGGCTCGGACAGGGTCATTGCCAAATCCATATAGTTCTTCCCGGTGTTGTACGCCGCATCGAAGATTGGCACGTTATACAACGGATCACAGGCATTCATGATGATATCGACTTGATATTTGTTTGCGAGCTCTTCGATCATTTTTTGCTGGCTTGCATCCACGAATTCGGCCGGGAATCGTGCTGCATCTCCTAATTTGGCCTGCACCTCTTTGGTCCGGTCGAGGCTGTAATCGGCCAGCACGATTTGCTCAACCCAGGGTTTAGATTTGGCAATGACCGAGATGGCTTCTCCAACCCCTCCGACTCCAACAAGCAGCACTTTCATATACCTCTCCTTATTTGGTTAAAATCCAATTTACGTGGCGGGCGCATGCCATGCGCCCCTACGACTTTTTTGTCTGAGATCGTTTTTGCGCGGTTGGTGCAGCGCACTGCTGAGCCTCGCCCACTCCGGGGTGCGCCGCACCTGAGCCGCGTTATTTTTACCGGGTAAGTGTGCCGCGGTGAGACTATTCGCCTCCTTTTACTTCGGTCCAGATGCGATCCCAAAGGGCTGTAGCTTCGCCGATATCCTTGATCGCGGCTGTCTTCTGCAAATCTTCTGCAGATGGGTTTGTAGCCGGAAAGTTCATATAGGAATCGTACAAAGCCGCATCCACTGTCTTGAGCTGTTCAAGGGCCGCTTTATTGGGGTTAGAGTAAGGAAATTCCTCCGTGATCAGGACGCTGTTTTTGCCATCCAGCACAAAGTTGATAAACGTGTGTGCGGCATCGAGGTGGGTAGCGCCCTTCGGGACGGCAAGGTTGTCAATCCAGATTGTGCATCCCTCTTCCGGGAACACATACTGGATCGCCTCGTTTTCCCCATGGGCGATGGATGCCTCGCCGTTCCAGGTTTGTCCCAGCCAGACCTCGCCTGCTAACAGAGCCTGTTTTGGATTATCGCTGTCGAACAGCTTAATACTCGGCATGAGCTCGCTCAGCTTCGCTTTGGCTTCTTCCAGTTGAGCGGGGTCGGTGGAATTCTTATCGTAACCCAGAGTCGCTAACACCATCCCGATCACTTCGCGCTCGTCGTCCAGCAGCACGATTTTCCCGGCGAACTCGGGATCCCAAAGGTCAGCCCACTTCGTTATCGGCCGGCTGACCTTGCTGGTATCGACGACCAGGCAGCTCGTACCCCATTGGTACGGTACCGTATATTGATTGCCTGGATCATACCCCTGGTTCTTTAAGCGATCGTCAATGTTCTTGAAGTTGGCGATTTGAGCCAGGTCAATTTTCTCTAGCAAACCTAGCTTATTCAGGATGGATATCATGTAGTCGCTTGGGATGATCACATCATACCCTGAAGCGCCAGCTTGCAGCTTCGCTTGGAGCTCCTCATTCGATGAGTAGGTATCGTAATTGACCTTGATACCTGTCTGTGTGGTAAAGTTATCCAGCAATGTCTGAGGGACATACTCGGACCAAGCGTACAGGTTCAGCTCGGTTGATTTGGTGGCGGTTGGTTGCCCGCCTCCGCACGCGGCAATCAAGATAGACAGCAGGATGACGGACACGATGGTTCGATAGACTTTCATTTCTCTTCTCCTTTCATCTCTTCCTCAAATTGGCGACTTGGTTGTTCTTCCTCTGGATATTGGCAGTCCAAAATCCGGATTACAGGGGAAAGATCATTAGCCGGTCGTTTGCCTTCGTTGGGCAATTTGACCGATCAACAACACGACGAAAATCGTCAGCACCCACAAGGTGGACAGGGCGTTTACTTCGGGAGTGACGGAAAAGCGCACCATCGAGAAGATGCGCAGGGGCAAGGTGGTTGACCCTGGGCCAGCCGTGAAATAAGTGATAACGTAATCATCCAGTGAAAGGGTGAATGCCAGCAATGCGCCGGATAACACACCCGGCATGATGGTAGGCAAAGTCACCCGCCAGAAAGTGGTCACTTCATTCGCCCCCAGGTCCATGGCGGCTTCTTCAATGGACTTGTCAAAACCGTGAAGGCGGGCGCGCACCACTAAGGTGACAAATGGAATGCTGAAAGCAATATGGGAGAGTGTAATACTCACCAGACCCAGGGTCAAGCCAATCGAAGCAAAGAACGCCAGAAGTGAAATCCCCATCACCACCTCAGGGATAATCACTGGAATGTATAACCCAGACTCAGCCACGTCATGACCAGGAAAGCGGTATCGCTGGAGCGCCAGGGCTGCCATTGTGCCGATAATTGTAGCGATGATGGTGGACACCGTGGCAATGATCAGCGTATTACGCGTTGCCAGGATCACGTTTTGATCGTTAACTAGCACCTTATACCAATCCAAAGTGAAACCTTGCCATCGTACGTTGATCTTCTGCGTATTGAACGAGAAGATGATCAGAATCAAAATTGGAAGGTACAGGTAAATGAACGCCAATACCGCATAGATGCGCAGCCCAAGAGAAGGCTTCTTCTCGCTCATACCAGCAATTCCTCCCCAAAGCCAGCACGTCGAGTGTAGAAAAGCGTAAAGATCAGCGTCAGGATCAGGAGCAGCATGGAGGCCGCCGATCCGAAAGGCCAGTCTCGAGCGGTCAGAAACTGGTTGCGGATCAGGTTGCCCACCAGGATGGTCTTGGCACCTCCCATCAGGTCCGGTACGACGAACATACCCATGGCGGGGATGAAAACCAGGATCGTGCCCGCAATGATGCCGGGCACGCTGAGGGGAAGCGTCACACGTAGAAAAGCTCTGTAGGGGCGCGCCCCCAGGTCGGCGGCCGCTTCGAGCTGAGCAGGCTCTATTTTCTCAAGCGATGTATAGAGCGGCAGCACCATGAAAGGCAGGAACTCGTAGACCATGGCAATTAATACCGCCGTGGGCGTATAAAGTATTTCCAGTGGTAACTGGATGATGCCAAGTTTAAGCAGAAATGTATTCAACAAACCTTCGGTGCGCAGAATCATAATCCAGGCATAGATGCGTATGATGAAATTGGTCCAGAATGGCACCAGGATGAGAAACAGGTAGATTGCTCGCTGGCGCGCTGGCGCTCGAGAAATGAAATAAGCCAGCGGATAACCAATCAAGATCGTGCCCAGCGTGGTGAGTGCAGC
>MGNS01000062.1:42082-45539 GCA_001795165.1 Chloroflexi bacterium RBG_16_57_11 | reverse complement strand
CCCACCCCTGTGCCATGACCGCCTCCGCTTTTAATTCCCAGCCCCTCGAATTATTTCACCTCACCGACGAGCAATGGGCCCTCCTCCAGCCCCTCCTGGTCCCCGCCGCCTCCGCTCGCCGTGTCCCCCCTTCTCCGCCTCCCGGCCCGCCCCCGCCCGGCCGCCCGCCCATCGACGAGCGCCGCGTCCTCGAAGCCATCCTCTGGAAGATCACCAACCAGGCTGCCTGGTACGACCTCCCCGCCGCCTCCGCCGTTACCCCGGCGGCCCCCTCCTGGCAGACCTGCTACCGCTACTACCGACGCTGGCAGCGCCTGGGCCTCTTCCCCGAGATCATCCGCCTGCTCTACCTCGACCTGCGCGACCGTGGCGGCCTCGACCTCATCCCCATGTTCCTCGACGGTCGTCTCAGCCTGGATAAAACCCCCGCCGGTTGGCGCCTCGTCAACCCCGCCGGTTGGGACCAACCCTGGCATCGGGCTGTCGCCCGCCTCTTCGCCGCCCTCATCCTCACCCGCCTTAAAAAATCCCCCCGCCTCCGCCCTTATTCCCTAATTCCCTAATCCCTAACTTTCCCCTTTATGGTAAACTTATCCGTTGTTCCTGCTCGTCGAATGGAAAGGACGCCTGATGACCCGTTCGCGTAAAGACCTGATGGTGGATCGCCTGAGAGAGATGCAAGCCGCCTCTCCGGAAATCGAAGCCTCCGCCGTCGTATCGGTGGATGGCTTGATCATGGCCTCCGCCCTCCCCGCAGAAGTTGAAGAAGACCGTGTCTCTGCCATGTCTGCCGCCATGCTCAGCCTGGGCGAGCGCATTGCCGCGGAGCTCGGTCGTGGCGCCTTGGAGCAGGTCTACATCCGCGGCGACAGCGGTTACGTCCTGGTGACCGCCGTGGGCCAGGAAGCCGTCCTCACCGCACTGGCCCGCGAGGGCGCCAAGCTGGGGCTGATCTTTCTCGAAATGCGCCGCGCTGCCGAACACCTGGCGCGCATCGTCGGCTAGCCAGCCTCACGAACCTTAATTTCACCGACTGGGTGGGGAGGTCGCCACACGATGGCCCTCCCCACCTCCTTTGTAGGGGCGGGTCTATGCTGTCCGACCCATTGCGTGGACCGGTCCGGTAGACCCGCCCCCGCAATCCGCATGGCCGATATTTTGTTTAGCGGAGGAGTGCATGGATACCAAGTACATTTTTTTTACCGGTGGCGTTGTAAGCTCGGTCGGCAAGGGCGTCACCGCAGCTGCCATCGGACGCCTGCTCAAAGAACGCGGTTTTGCTGTCGCCGTTCAGAAGCTCGACCCCTATATCAATGTTGATCCCGGAACGATGAGCCCCTACCAGCACGGCGAGGTTTACGTCCTGGATGATGGCTCCGAGACCGACCTCGACCTGGGTCATTACGAGCGCTTCATCGATGTCAGCTTAAACCGGGTGTGCAATGTCACCACTGGACAGGTCTATGCCGAGGTCATCAGCAAAGAGCGCCGCGGCGACTATCTGGGCGGCACCATCCAGGTGATCCCTCATATCACCAACGAGATCAAGCGCCGCATCGGTCTGGTTGCCAAGACTACCGGCGCCGAGATTGTCCTGGTCGAGATCGGCGGAACTGTTGGCGACATCGAATCCCTGCCCTTCCTGGAAGCTTTGCGCCAGATGCGCAGCGATCTGGGGCGCGACCGGACCCTCAACATCCATGTCACCTGGCTGCCGTACATCGGCGCCACCGACGAGCTCAAGACCAAACCCACCCAGCACTCTGTGCGCGAGCTGCGCTCCATCGGTATCTCCCCAGATGTCATCATCGCACGCTCCGATCACCCCGTCGAGGACGATCTGCGCGAGAAGATGGCCCTGTTTTGCGATGTCGAGCGCCGGGCTGTTATCCCTCTGGTCACTGCCTCCGTGCTCTACGAAGTCCCGCTGATGCTGGAGCGCTTTGGCCTGGCCGAATTCCTGCTCGAGCGCCTCAAGCTCGAGCCGCGCCGCTCGCCGGACTGGCGGGATTGGGAGCGCCTGGTCGCCGAAGTCCAGCGCCCTAAGCCTAAGGTAAGCGTCGCCCTGGTGGGAAAATATGTCGAGCTGCATGACGCCTATTTCAGCGTACGAGAAGCCATTGAGCATGCCGCCCTGGCCCTCGGGCTGGAAGTCGAGATCAACTGGGTCCACTCCTCCGAGCTGGAGAAGGATCGCGGCTGGGAGGTGGTCCGAAACGCGGATGGCATCCTGGTTCCAGGAGGTTTTGGCAGCCGCGGCATCGAAGGCAAGATCAAAGCCATCCACTACGCCCGCGAGAATAAGGTCCCCTACCTGGGTCTGTGCCTGGGCATGCAGCTGATGGTGGTCGAATTTGCCCGCCACCTGCTGGGCAGCGACGAGCCGAACTCCACCGAGTTCGACCGCTCCACATCCCATCCGGTCATCGATCTGATGCCCGACCAGCGATCCATTGCCGATATGGGCGGTACCATGCGCCTCGGCCTCTACCCCTGCCAGCTTCAGCCAGGTAGCCGCGCCGCCCAGGCGTATGGTGTGCCGCAGGTACAGGAGCGCCATCGCCACCGTTTCGAGCTGAACAACGCCTACCGTGACTTGCTTGGAAAGGGCGGCATGGTCTTTTCAGGCATCTCGCCCGATGGGCGTCTGGTGGAGATCGCCGAGCTTGCCGACCATCCGTTTATGGTGGCAACACAATTCCATCCCGAATTTCTCTCCCGCCCAAACCGCCCACACCCGCTGTTCCTTGGCTTCCTGGATGCAGTTCGCCACCGCTCTTGCCAGGCGATCGAAGCTGTTGTCGCCGAGGAAGTGCTACACTGATGTTTCTACCTTGGGGTGGCCAGGAAATCAGAAACCTGGCGGCCTCGAGCGATAGGCCCCACGCATCTCCACCGGTAGAATGGTCGCGATCGCAAACATAAACCGATCGGTGAGGCCGAGTGGGGTGTCCTCTTCCTCGGGGTAGATCAGCTCTCCGAAGGTGACCGTAACCTGCGTGCGACGTCGTAAGCGCTGGAACATGTATTGTGGTCCGTGCAACGCCACAGGTTGGATTGGGCAACCTACTGCCAGCGCCAGGCGAGCTACCCCGGTCTTGGCAGGCTTAAGGCCCATCCCTTTGCTCCGAGTGCCTTCCGGGAACATTCCCAACACCTCTCCAGCCCGCAACACACGTTCTGCGTGGCGCATGGCCCACTCATCCCCCGCGCTCCGGTACACCGGAAAGCTGCCCAGCTGGCGTAACGACCAATCCATAGCCGGGCGGCGAAACAGCTCTGCTTTACCCATGTAGAATATCGGTCTACGGATCGCCACCTGCAAGAAGAACACATCGTAATTGGTCAGGTGGTTTGCCGCCAGGATCACCGGGCCGCTGACAGGCATCTGTTCTACTCTCTCCACCACGATCTTTGTCATCACCCGAAAGCCGCTCAAGAGGATCGGTTGTACGAC
>MGNS01000062.1:36855-42048 GCA_001795165.1 Chloroflexi bacterium RBG_16_57_11 | reverse complement strand
TTTTGCTCACGCGGATCTGGAGCAAGGTCCGGAACTTTGTTTTCGCCCAGGAACGGTGCTCGCGGGTCGTCTTTTTGCCTCAACTGTCTCTCCTGGATGGGTTGCGTCGGATAAGCAGGACCGGACGAACTTAAGTCCATCTTCCGCATCCGTGGAAATGGATTATACTTGCTGCTGGCTCGCTGCTACAGACCAATTTGAAAATTTTCTGCCCCCGCAGAATAAAAAAAACTAAAAGAATCCTAAAAGAGGTGAAACCAAATGGATACAATTATTGAAGATGTCATTGGGCGAGAGATCCTGGACTCGCGCGGCAATCCGACTGTGGAAGTCGATATTTACTTGATGGATGGCTCCACTGGTCGAGCTGCTGTCCCATCCGGTGCTTCGACCGGTGTGCACGAAGCTCTCGAACTGCGCGATGGCGACAAGTCTCGCTACCTGGGTAAAGGTGTGCAGACGGCGGTTGAGAATGTCAATGGTGAGATTGCCGATGCCTTGATCGGTTGGGATGCTCTGGAACAGAAAGCTATCGATGAAATGCTGATCGAATTGGACGGTACGCCCAACAAGTCTAAGTTCGGTGCCAATGCCATCCTGGGTGCCAGCCTGGCAGTCGCAAAAGCCGCTGCAAGCGCCCTTGATCTGCCGCTTTTTCGCTATATCGGCGGCGTTTACGCCCACATCCTGCCGGTGCCGATGATGAATATCTTGAACGGCGGCGCACACACTGGCTGGCAATCCACCGACGCTCAGGAGTTCATGGTCATGCCCCTTGGCGCCGAATCCTTTGCCGAGGGCCTGCGCTGGGGCGCTGAGATCTACCATTCCCTGAAGTCCGTTCTCAAATCCCGCGGTTATACCGCTCTGGTCGGTGATGAGGGTGGGTATGCTCCGGCGTTGAAAGCTAATTCCGAGGCCGTGGAGGTGATCCTGGAGGCCATCAGCAAAGCGGGTTACAAGGCGGGCGAGCAGGTAAGCATCGCTCTTGACCCGGCGGCTTCCGAGCTTTACGAGGAGGATACCCGGCTCTACAATTTACGCAAGGAAGGCCGAAAGCTGACCAGCGAAGAAATGGTATCTTTCTGGAAGTCCTGGGTAGACCAGTATCCCATCGTTTCAATCGAGGATGGCCTGGCTCAAGATGACTGGAGCGGCTGGCAGCTCATGGTCAAGGAGCTGGGTGACCGCATCCAGATTGTCGGTGATGACCTGCTGGTGACCAACCCCGAGCGCGTCCGCCGGGCGATTAAGGATAAGGCTGCCAATGCCCTGCTGGTTAAGCTGAACCAGATCGGCTCATTAACCGAAACTATTGAAGCGGTCGAGACCTGTCACCGGGCTGGTTGGCGGGCGGTCACCTCACACCGCTCTGGTGAGACCGAAGACTCCACCATTGCCGACCTGGCGGTAGCGCTGAACATGGGTCAGATCAAGACCGGCGCCCCGGCTCGCTCTGACCGTGTGGCGAAATATAACCAGCTCTTGCGCATTGAGGAGCTTCTAGGCGATTCGGCGGGTTACGCCGGTTGGGCCGCGTTACGGCGTTGAAGCGGGTGCTGATGTAGACGCTTCAGCTGGCTTCTACTCCCTCCGGCGCTGGCGCTTCTGCGACCTCTGGCGGAATCGTGTGTAACGCTTCATCGATCGTCAGAACCTCCCGGCGCATCCCCGGTGCCGGTGTCCCGCAGTAGGGGCACAGGTTCCAGGGTAACTCCATCAGCTTGCCGCATTGGTGACACGCTTTGCGCAGCTTGGTAAGGCAGTTTGGACACACCGTCCAGTTTTCTTTGGTCCGCCTGCCACAGCCGGGACAAAGCGAGCTCTCTTCGATGGATTGCAACAACGCCTCTTCCTCGAGCGAGTGCTGGTATTCCTCTTCCAGCGTGCGTGGTGGGCGCAGGATCAGGTAGATCACAATTCCGGGTAAGAACAGCACCGCAACAACCAGCACGGCCAGGATCCGCGCAAGGGGGTCGCGGGCGCGCTGCCGGATATCCCGGTAAGACCATATCACCAGGCTCAGCCACAGCGCAGCAATGAACGCTCCTCCCCAGGCGGCGATAAACAGCATGAAATTGCTCAGCGAAGCAGGGTCAAAGTCCATACGGCTCTCCGTTGGGCAGATTATAGCATGGTTGTCCCGTTTCTGTTTCCGGTTGGGGCGGATGCAAACCCAGAAGGCTTTGTGCCCTTGTTGCGGTGATTTCAATCGCCAGATTACGACTTTGTGAATACCCTGGGTGACTTGCGCCTGTGTTTGACTTATTGTATAGTTGAGGTTGCTCAGAGTTATCGGTTGTCGACCCTGAACCGTAAAAGGAGAGCCACTTGAAAGAGCAATCTGCAGCCTACCGTATCACCGACCTGGAGGTTTCGGAGCGACCACGCGAGCGTCTCGCAAAAGTCGGCCCACAGGCATTAAGCACTGCTGAACTGTTGGCGATTCTTTTGCGTGTAGGTGTGCCGGGGGAAAACGCCGTGCAGGTTGGGCAGCGCCTCTTGCAAGAGCTCGGCGGGCTTTCCGGCATCCACCGCGCAGAGTTCGACGAAGTGTGCAAACAGCATGGCATCGGCACAGCCAAAGCCGCCCAAATCAAAGCCGCCATCGAATTGGGCCGCCGCTTGCTGTTGGAATCCCCTGAAGATCGGCCGGCAATCCATAGCCCGGGGGATGCTGCAAGCCTGTTGATCTATGAAATGAGCGCTTTGGAACAGGAAGAGCTGCGCATTATTTTGCTGGACGTGCGTAACCGGGTAGTGGACACCGTCACGCTTTACCGTGGCTCAGTCTCATCTTCGCAGGTCCGCGTGGGTGAGTTGTTCAAAGCCGCAGTGCGTCGAAACGCATCGAGCATCATTGTCGTGCACAACCATCCCAGTGGCGATCCCGCTCCCAGCCCGGATGATGTGGCGCTGACGCGGGCGATCGTCCAGGCGGGTAAGCTTCTCGATATCGATGTTCTTGATCATCTGGTGATCGGGCACGGGCGCTGGGTGTCGTTGAAAGAGCGTGGCCTGGGCTTTGGTGTTTGATCCGGCTCAGCTCGCTTAGGATTTGAGCATCTCTGGATGAGCAGTCTAAAGCCTTAGCCGGTCATCCGCACGGAGAAACTGCTGAATTCCCCCGTGGCAGGTTGCCATTCTAATTGAATATTAGAAACGTCCGCGGCTCGTGGACCGCGATACAGTGCAGCGAGCAGCTTTTCGAGCTCACCGGGTTCCCCCTCGGCCAGGACTTCGACTGTCCCATCCCAGCGGTTGCGCACCCAGCCGGTCAGCCGGAGCAAATAGGCATGATGCTCTACGAAAGCTCGGTAGCTAACTCCCTGAACGCGTCCTTCGACGGTAGCATGCAGGCGTGAGGAAGGAGGCTTGTTCTCGACCATGATCTGTCACCAAATGCATCGGTCATCTGTTTACTTGGCTTTAAAGCTGTACGGTTG
This sequence comes from Chloroflexi bacterium RBG_16_57_11, assembly GCA_001795165.1. GTDB lineage: Bacteria > Chloroflexota > Anaerolineae > Anaerolineales > UBA4823 > RBG-16-57-11. The sequence continues at coordinate 38,602 of MGNS01000062.1, read as the reverse complement.
CGTTCATGTATTGCGCTGTTCAGCGGGTGCGGTATTTGGGCGATCGCGCAGGTGGCGTACGGCAATGACTACCGGCACGGCCAAGACGGCCAACAGTAAGATCACCCAGGGGAGCAGGTTATTAATCGCTGCCTGTACGGTGTCTATCGACAGTACATCGCTGCGCCAGCCGCGCTCCAGTTGGGTCAGGCTTTGCCCCAAAGCTTGCTGAGCACCGCGCTGGCAATCCAGACCATTTGCGTACGCTCTGACCAGGTCGACCAGTCCGGTAGTGCCAAATGTGCTGTACAGATATTTCGTGAATGAAGCAGCTTGAGCGTACGACAGCAACGCTCTGGACGCATCTCGTGGGAAAGTCTGGCATAACGAGATCATCGGGATCAGTGCCTCACGTTTTACTGCATCTTCCAGCAGTACTGGATAATCGCTGTTGGGGTAAAGCTCAACCTGGGAGGCCAGACCCTCATTCAACCAGGTGGGCAGGTTTTTATATCCGGGATCAGTATACTGGTACACGAGAATATGCATGAGCTCATGTGGGATGCGCTGGTCGATCAGCAATTTCTGATCTGGTCCCGGCGGCAAAGTGACCACGATCACCCCAAGATCAGCATCAGCGTGCCCGGCGACCCAATCCTGATTATTCTGCTGAAGGACTTCGTGCATGCTCTCAGAGTCTGGATAAACATAGATATCAAGCGAATCATTGGGGATCGTCACAGGCAACAAATCGTCCGCATTTTTGTACCCGGCTTGGGCTGCATCAATCACGGATTGGGCGAACTTGACATTGCCCGTCTCATCGAACCAATAAACCTTGAAAGGTTTTTCCTCCAGTGAGTTCCATCGATAGCGGTTATCAACATAATCGAAGCTGTTTATGGCCAACTGTTGTTTATCTTCCTCGGAGTTGGTTAATTCCCAATGATAATCGACTCGCGTGAAGGATCGTAACCGGTAATCTTTGAGCGGGTGGGTATAACTGAGCCGATACAGGTCGTCTTCTATATGTTCGACCCTCCCCAGGCCAACGTTGGTGTGTGTATCGTTTAGCGCCTGAAAAAAGATAACCGCGGTCTCGATCGGTGAAGGGGATTTTATCTCGGTATTGAAAGTGATTTGTTCACCAAATTTGTATTCTACCCAGCTCCTGACGACCTTTTGTTGTGCATAGGTCGGCTGCGACATGAAGGTTACAGCGGAGGTGAAAATCAACCAGGCTGCAAGGATCCGGGAATGCATCTCAGGCTCCTAGCAAGGCCATCAAGGGGGTTAGGGTGAGTGGTGTGAGCAAAGCAAACAAGACGACCGGCAGGCCGAAATTTCCTGCATTCATAAACATTGTCGAAAGCATCACCCCTGCCAGCACGCGTCGCTCAAGGCGGAAGCTACGACCAAACACCCATGTCAGGCTCCCGATCACCAGTATAAATATCGTGGCGAAGAGCATCACCCGCGAAATTTCATTGCCACTTAACCGGTTCTGAGTCAGTAAGGTGAACAACAGACATGGACTGAAGAGGTGAAAAACAAGCTGGGAAAGGGGACGCGAGCTAATTCCGGTGTATCGGCCAAACAGGAAGCCTGCTGCAACTATGAGGAAGATAGGCAGTAGAATATTCGTAAACAAGCTGAGAAGCTCGCTCAATAAGCTTACTCCTCATCATCCTCTTCGTATATTTCGTCGTCTTCAAGATCATACTCTTCATACCAATCTTCGTCATCGTCTTCCCCTTCAGGAAAGTCG
>MGNS01000062.1:36222-36723 GCA_001795165.1 Chloroflexi bacterium RBG_16_57_11 | reverse complement strand
CCGATTTGCGATAACGACCAGATGCTGGCCTGGCGGGTATTATCGTCCGGGTCATCCAATAGATCGAGCAAATCTGGTACCGCTTCGACGATCTCCAGCTCGCCCGCGGCGCGGGCGGCCTCGCTGCGAAGCAACGGCAGATTGCTGTGCAGCATCCCCAGGACCGTCGGTGTCCAGCGTTGGTTGGCCGAGCGTCCCATCGCAAACAGGGAGCTGGCTTTCCAGTACTTGTCATCTGAGGCGAAAGCCTTTGCCACCTGCGATGTCACTTCCTCGCGGCTGGAATACCCCAACGATTCGAGCGCTGACCGGCGGACTTCTGCATCGTCACTGCCATTTAATACTGCAAGTAATTCATCCTCAATTTTTTTTAGCGTGGCGTGAGGGATCTCCTCCAGCTCACCGGTATAAACAAACCGCCCGAGGGCACTGGCTGAGGCTGCTCGCACTTCACTATCCTGGTCGCTCGTCATCAGGCGGATAAAGGTCGGGATCAGGTTG
>MGNS01000062.1:32315-36215 GCA_001795165.1 Chloroflexi bacterium RBG_16_57_11 | reverse complement strand
CGGATTCCCACAAGATATGCACAGCGAGCAAGCGAACCTTGGCGTCATCATCTTGCAGGGCAAATCGACCAAGCGATTCAAACGAGAGCAGCATGTCGTTCTCATTGAGCTCTTCGATGTCCTCCAACATTGCTTGCCGGCGCCATATCGAGATTTTTGGCCAGACGGTCTGAAGCTGCTCCAGCTCAGGGCTTTCCAGGTCGGAAAGCCGGTACAGGTAACGCGGGTTCAAAGGCGTCTCGACATCCTGCAAGGCTTCGAGCAGCTTTTGTAAGGGAATATCACCAGGCAGTTGCATGGAGGGCGCTTTCGTGTGAAATTCCAGCTTAAGGGAGCTGGATTGGATTAAGGAAATCCTGTACGTTGATATAAATCAGCAGAAGGATGAGCAAGGCAAAACCCACCAGGTGTAAGGCGTTTTCGAATTGTGTCGGGACTCGCCGTCGGATCAAGATTTCCGGAAGGGTGAGTAAAATACGGCCTCCATCCAGTGCAGGGATCGGCAGCAGGTTCATAAACCCTAAGGACATGGAAATCATCATGAAAAACCACAATGGGCTTTGGATTCGCTGATAGATGTCAAACATGCCTTTATAACCTACCAGGCGGCTCTCCTCAGGCGTCGCATCACCGCTGAGCAGGCGTACAGGCAGGGCGATGATGGCACGGATGTTCTCAAAAGCTGCCGCTGTGCCACGCAAGGCTGCGGCGCCAATTCCTATCGGACGGGTTGGGTTATCCAGGCCAACACCCAGAGGACCCTGGCCGGCGGGAGGATTGGCGCGTGGTGTCATGGTAACGACGATAGTCTGGTCGCCGCGCAATAATACTACGGTAACCGGGGTGTCCAGGTTGTCGGCGATGAGTCCTTGTAATTTGGAGATGTTATCGATCGCTTGTCCGTTAACTTTCAAAACCAAATCGCCAGGTTGAACGCCGGCAGCCTCTGCCGGGGAGCCACCCGCGATGGAAGCGATCAGCACTTTTTCAGGAATTCGTTCACCAAAATTATAAACCAGCACAATCCCGATGATCACACCAACCAGCAGGTTCATCGCCGGGCCGGCAATGAGCACTCCCAATCGCACCCACGGGTTAGCAGCAGCCAAGCCACCTGGGATGCTCGGGTCGTTCTCCCCTTTCGGACGTACAAACCCACCCAGCGGAATCCAGTTCAAGGATAAGATGGTCTGCTTGGGGGCGAGATTCTCAGGAGGTCGTAAACCAAACCAGACACGCTTTCCGTTCTCGTCACGAGCTGTGCCCAGTAAACGGGGAGGAAAACCGATCCCAAATTCATCCACATCAACGTTGAGCAAGCGCGCCGCCAGGAAGTGGCCCAGCTCATGCACCAGGATGAGGATTGCAATCCCAAAAATAAATGTTACTAGATCCATACTTTACCTTCGCCAGATTAACTTAATAAGCACCAGTGCAATTTCCATGCTGATGATTATATCGCCTCCATGCATAATACGGTAGCCGCGTGCAAGATAATCCCTCACATTCTAACATTATTCTAACGCTAACAACTGGAGGAGGGCTTGTGGGTCGTTAAGCCAGTCAGTCTTCGTTAATGATCTGGGCTGGGCCACCCGGTGTGGCTGTAAGGATAGCTTCTATACCTGGCAGGGTTTTCAGGCGCTCAGCCACTTCCGAGGCAAAAGGCGCGCGACAAATCACATGAACGTTTGGTCCGGCATCGATGGTATAACACACCGGTAGGCCTTCCGTACGCCAGCGAGTGACGGCGTGCATCACAGTCAAAGTCGCTGGTTGCCAGTACAGGATACGGGGTGAGGAGGTCATAATCACACCGTGCATCAGGTTGTTATCCAGCTCCACAATATCGGCCAGGGCGTCGAAGTCACGGTCCAGGATTGCCTGGCGACAGATTCCAAGCCGGCGTGGCGCATCATCGACCCGGGCTGTCTGAAACGGGCTGGTGTAAGCCAGTGGGTGCCCCTCGGAGGATCCGGTGCTCTTGTGCTCCCGGCTGACGATCGCCACGCAATCCACGAGCGCCCAGTGTTCCGGTGGGGCGAGTGAATAGGCGTATGAGTCTTCATGACGGTTCCCCGCACGCCATTCTACAAACCCACCAGGCACTGACCTGCAGGCTGAGCCTGACCCGGTGCGGGCCAGTCTGGAAAGCCCTGCCTCATCCAAGGCTAGATCGGCAGCCCTACTCGCTGCCAGGCTTAACGCAGCAAACGCCGAAGCCGACGAAGCGATACCCACGCCCATGGGAAAATTGTTGCTGCTTTGCACGCTGGCATTATAAGCCAGTCCGGCTAATCTGCGAACCCGATCCAGCATTGCACTCACCCTCTCAAGCGGGGCTCCGGCCTGTATTTGCCCATCCAATACCAGCTCATCGCAGCGCAGCCCGGGATCAAAAGTCACCCGTGTGTGCGTATATAGCCCGCCCAGATTCATCGAGATCGACCCGTTAGACGGGATGCGCAACTCGTGGTCACGATTGCCCCAATACTTGATAAAAGCTATATTTGCGCAACTTTGAGCAGTAACGGTGTGAGTAGACATAGGGACCACCTTTCCGTGCAAAGTGTATCACATGGATAGGATCGATATGCTTCCGCATCACCTTGAGTAAATTATTCTGGCACGGATGCGGCGGGGACATGTAACAATTTTGCAGATTACGAAACAAAGGCCAAAGCCTGTTGCGGGCTGCGATGACGCCGCTCGATTTATCGGAATGTGCTTACTACCGCATTTTCAAACCAGCGCGTACAATTGCCGATCTGGCGTGGGTGTGGGTAGATTCAATCCGCGCATCTGGCAGAAGCATTGCAATATAGGCAGAGGTTGATAATGGGGTAATAAATTTGAAGCTTTATAACTGAATTTGATATTTGTGACAATCATATCTATATGGTTTCTGGGGGGGTAACGTAATAAATTTCAACAGACCAAGATTCTTTTGTCAGTGACTGCCAGTATATCCTTCAGAGTGTTCTGGAGGTAAATTATTTGCCAAACTCGCCCAAAGAAGTATAATATACCTTATCTAAGTTTTGGGAGGGAAGCCATCATGTCTCAAGTCATCTCAATCCATTCATTCCGTGGAGGAACAGGAAAGTCAAACACTACAGCTAATTTAGCGGCCATGCTGGCCTCTGAAGGCAAGCGTGTCTGCGTGATCGATACGGATATTCAATCCCCAGGTATTCATGTTCTTTTTGGTTTAGAGGGAGAAAACGTCACTTCGTCGCTTAACGATTTTCTGTGGAGTGGGCGCGCGATAGAAGATGTGGCAATTGATGTGACGCCCAACGCGGTGAGGGAGAAATCTGGGCAGATCTATCTTGTCCCTTCCAGTATCAAGCCGGGAGAAATTTCGCGTGTTATGCGTGAGGGATATGATGCTCGACAATTGACTCAGGGATTAAAGGAATTGTTGACCAAGTTGAAATTAGATTACCTCTTGATTGATACTCACCCTGGCTTGGGACAGGAAACTCTGCTTTCACTAGTCATATCAAATACTGTTATTATCGTGCTTCGCCCAGACCAGCAGGATTATGAGGGTACAGGAATCACCGTGAGAATTGCCCAGGAGTTAAGAGTTCCGAATATTCTATTGATGGTGAATAAGTCTCCCAGCAGTTTGAATCCAGACGCCCTTGCAGAGCAGGTTCAGGAAGCCTATGGATGCAAGGTCATCGCCGTTCTGCCTCATTCTGATGAAATGATGGAATTAGCCAGCCGCGGGCTTTTCTCGCTCGAACAACCTACCCATCCGATCTCCGAAAAATATCGGGCTATCGCCTCTCAAATTGGATAGCAATTTATTTCCGAACAGAGGCGCTCACTTTGTCGAACGAACCTTCCTTCTTTGGCGGACTGGATATATTGGATGGTATGCCGTTACGC
>MGNS01000062.1:31334-32301 GCA_001795165.1 Chloroflexi bacterium RBG_16_57_11 | reverse complement strand
AACGATTCTCTATGCCATTGAAGGGCGGACTGCGCAACTGGTTGCTCAATCCCGACAAGCCCTCGCCTCATACCTGACCGAGAAACCTGCCGCCGAAAAAGAACAAGCCTTTCTCTCCGCCATTGCCCATGGGCGGGACTTACCTGTTCAGCCAACCATTCAAGATATTGAGCGATTTGCGCCCGAATGGGCCTCACTTGTTCCATCGGATGATCGTCAGCGTGCGGCGTTGGCTAAAAAGTTTGCCGACAAATATCGCTTTCGTCGTCAAGATGTCCCTGCCATGCGCAAGGCTCTTGGATTGGAAATTAGCGGGGTAAAACAAGCCTATGAGCGCTTGTTCCAAAAACCAATCGATACGATTTATGCGTCAAGCATTTCGATTTCAGAAAAAATCCGCTGGTTAACTTCGCGGCTGGCAAACAGTTTGGAGAGGATGCCACCCTTTTGGACAGCCTATTCCCTGACGTTGACTGAAACCGTTGGCGGGAGTGTGCTTGCTCTACCAATTGCTCTGGCAGGAGTGGGGCCAATCCCAGGACTGGTATTACTATTTATCCTAGGTTTAGTGAATATTCTGACCATCCTTGGGATTGTTGAAGCGATCACACGAAATGGGAACATGCGCTATGGAACAGCCTATTTTGGTCGTCTTGTAGGCGATTATCTGGGGAAACCCGGAAGCATCATTCTCGTGCCTGCCCTATTAATCCTGAATATCACAACCTTGATCGCTTTCTATATCGGTATATCGATTTCTTTAGCTGATATAACGCGTATTAGCCCATTGCTGTGGTCTGCCCTTCTGTTTCTGCTTGCTGTGTATTTCTTGCGCCGCGAATCGCTGAATGCGACTGTTGCATCGGCTCTTGTCATTGGAATGATCGATATCTTGATCCTTATCATTCTTTCTTTGCTTGCTTTTCCTCAAATTCAATCTGTAAATCTGCAGTATGTAAGCCCTCTG
>MGNS01000062.1:17875-31311 GCA_001795165.1 Chloroflexi bacterium RBG_16_57_11 | reverse complement strand
TCCCAAGATTCTTGAACTAATCTTTGGTGTGGTCCTGTTCGCTTATTTTGGACATACTTCCGCTGGAAATGCCGCTAAAGTAGTTCTGCGCCGCGATCCAGGTGGAAGCTCCCTGATCTGGGGAAATATGATGGCTTTGGTAACGGCAATTGCTCTCTATAGCCTGTGGGTGATCGCGGTCAATGGAGCTATTCCATCCATTGTGCTCATCAATGAAACTGGAACGGCACTTTCGCCCCTGGCAATAAAGGTTGGCGGCGTTGTTCCAATTCTAGGAATCATTTATGTCATCCTGGCGATGGGAATAGGAACGATTCATATGTCTTACGGCCTATATTATCAAGTCCGTGAGGTGCTCCCTTCAAATGCCAAAAAGACAACCCAGTTCATGGTCAGTATAACCCCCATCTTGTTGCTTTTTATGGCCGTGGAATGGATGTTGTTTACCGGTCGGGAGTCTTTTTCATGGCTCCTTGGCGTTCTTGGCGTTATCCTGCTTCCTCTGTTGGGCGGGATTTTCCCCATGCTGATGCTGGCAGCCAGCCGTCACAAAGGGGATTACACGCCAAAACTCTCCTTTGGCTTCCTGGGAAACCCTTTGGTTCTGACGATTATTTACCTATTCTACCTGGGTAGTGTATTTGTTTATGGGATTTTCATTTGGAGTGACCCGGCCCAACGCTTTATTGCCATCGGGGTGGGACTTGTAGTTCTTGTTGTTACATATCTTGTTGTCCGTCAAGGCGCATTTGTCTCTCGGGTTGTAATCGAATTGAAAGTGGAAACATCGGATACCAGTGAGCAGGCGACGTTAAAAATTGTTGATGCTGGAAGACCCCTGGCAGGTACATTTAGATTTGTTTATGCAAACGAAGAAAGATCTGCTAATGGCGTTGAGATTGAAATTCCAGCATACAGGCAATTAAGAAATATATTCATCGAGTTCCCACCAGTTTCTTCAAAGGAAATGAAAGTCTGGTTGCACCGCATTACTCCGGATGGGAACAGCGAGCCGATTTCTGCCGCTTTGTGTGTAAAGGATGGTGGTACCGAGAAGGCGATCCAGCTCGATTCCAATTCCAATCAGGTCATCATGCCCTTGACTTTCCAGTTCAACGGACTTGAAATTACTTTATTGTAGGAGATGAACATGACAAGCAAGACAGTTCATTCAAAATTATCATTGCTTGCGACAATGCTCATTAGTTTTACTTTGATTATTGTATTAACCTCTTCTTGTGCTCCTAAATTTGAATGTCGGGATGCAATTGGATGTGTAGATATTGCACCTGGTAAGCCAATAAAAGTAGGAATCATGCAAGCCCTGAGCGGAAGTGTCAGCCCAAGCGGCACACGATACAGCCGGAGTGTGGAAATGGCTCTAGACGCAATTGGAGGCACAATTCATGATCACCCTGTTGAATTGGTTCGGGCAGACTCCCAATGTTCCAAGGAGGGAGGGATAACGGCCGGGCTGCAGATCGTGGCAGATCCCCAGATCATCGGTGTTATCGGAACTACCTGCTCGAGCGAAGCACGAGGCGCCATGGCGTATTTGTCTGACGCAGGGTTGGTAATGATCTCCGGCTCGAATACATCCCCTTCGCTTACTGCTGCCAATCAGGTAAAAGGTGAAGACTTTCACCCAGGTTATTTCCGGACAGCCCACAATGACGCAGATCAAGGTCTGGCTGCTGCCACATTTGCATTTCAGGAGCTTGGGAAGTCAAAAGCCGCCGTTATCGTTGTTGCCGCGGATAGCTACAGTCAGGGTCTCGGAAATGTTTTCGAACAAGCCTTCGCCGATTTGAGCGGCGAAATGGTTTATTCTGGCGAAATCAACAAAGGCGACGAAGATATGAAGCCAATTCTGGAAGCGATTGTCAATTCAGGCGCTGAATTTTTGTTCTTCCCCGTATTCCAACCAGAAGGTGATCTGATCGTACTCCAATCAAAGGAAGTATCGGGGTTTGAAAATATCATACTTATGAGTGCCGACAGTCTCTTGTTGGGTTCATTTGTGGAGTCAGTTATGGATGCGGGCGTTGGCACTTTTTACATCGTTCCTGATAAACCATCGAGTGAAGAATATGATGCCTTCGTGGACGCTTATATTGCGAAATATAACGAAGAGTTAACCACAAATTTCCATGCTCACACTTACGATGCCGCGACCATTCTGCTAAAAGCCATTGAAGCGGTTGCTGTTAAAGACTCTGATGGCACGCTTCATATTGGCAGGCAGGCTCTAAGGGATTATCTGTATAACCTACAAGGTTTCGAAGGCTTGATCGGTGCGATTTCTTGCAATGAATTTGGTGATTGTGGTTTGGCTAAATTCAGAGTGGTAAGATTCGACGACCCCAGTGTAGGTGTTGATGGAATAAAATCCAATATCGTCTATCTGTACTCGACTGAAAAATGAAACAGTTCAATCCATAACCAATTTTTGAATCCGGGAAACAATTCTGCAAATCGTATGATTCAGCGGTCAATGAACTTCCAATGATCAGGCTTCGCATCATCCAGCATTTAATAAACAGACTGAGTATTACGACGAAATTTCTTATCGCGTTTGGCGCACTGCTTGGATTGATTATCATCACTGCGCTAACGGGATTTATCGCATTAAGCGCGGTTGAAAAAAAGGCTGATGAAGCCATCGATATCAGTAACGAAATACAACGCGTTGTATTAGAAATGGATGCCGGGCTAAAAAACGCGCGTCGCTTCGAAAGAGAATTTTTCATTCGATACCCTACGGTAGGGTTTGAAGTCGCGCGTGAGAATTATGCCAATGCAAGCTACTCCCAGGTTGATGAGGTTATTGCCCTGAGTGAAACCCTAAAGGGCTTGATAGCTAATTCCAATGTCAGTGTTGCCCTTCAAGAAAGGAACGTGGATCTGAATTTTTTTCTATCTGCGGCGGCCAGATACAAAGAGACATTTAATGAGGCTGTAGGGTTAGCAGAGCAACTTGCCGGTAAAGATACGGGGGCAGAGGACCGCCTGGAGAAACAAGCTGAATTGCTCCTGGATGCACTTGAAACCACCCATGATCCAGATTTGGTGCTTCTCTTCAGAGAGATGCAATCCCATTCGAAAGACTATTTATTAACCCGTCAACGACCCAATATGCAATTAGCTCTTAATACTGCCGAGGAATTGAGAGGCGCTATACAGAACAATGAAAACTTGAGTGAGGTTGAAAGAAGCCTTGTGGTTTCGAATCTAGATTCGTATTTGAATATAGCAAATGAGATACTGAACTTAGATGTGGAAATACATAGTCGCTTTGCTGAGTTTGACATACAAGTAGGAGCCGTTGATCCGATCGCAAAAGAATTGGTTGTTCTTGCTAGTGAGCAGGTACACTCAGCGCGGGACCAGATCGCGGAAACGAATCGTTCCGCAACGATATTGCTAATCGTTTCCCTGATATTGTCGGTGGCCTTATCAATCAGCGTTGGTTATCTTTTCCACAATGATATTACAGCCAATGTGATCAAATTGACCGTCGCTGCGGCTGATGTTGAGGCAGATAAGTTTGAGCCATCTTCACTAGACGGACTTGTGGGAAGAAAAGATGATCTTGGACAATTGGCGCGCGTCTTCCAAAAGATGGCACGTGAGGTCCGCTTGCGAGAAGAGAAGTTGAAACAGCAAGTAACGGAATTGAAAATAGCTCTTGACGAAACCCGCCAGAAAAAGAAGGTAGCAGAGATTACGGATACGCAATACTTCAAAGACTTACAGAACGAGGCCGATGCATTGAGGAATATTGTAGCTGACACAATGGATAAACAAGAATAGACTTGAATGAAAGTGTGCAGAATTGTTGGGAGCAAGCTGGTTATGATGTCGTTGACTTCCCAGATCAACACGCTTGGGATCAGTTCACATCAGGTTTAGGAGGCGCTAAATGAGAAACAGAGATTTTTCAAAACGATCAATGGCTCAGACGAGCATCATTGGGTTAACTCTGATGCTTCATTTGACGAGTTGCGCTCCCACTGCAATCGAGCCGCTGGCCACCGTCGGGCCTACGCAGGCGGCACCGAAGCCCCAACGGAAGTCGCGCCAACCCGAGGTCAGGGCGGAATATTGACGATGTTGTACTTCCAGGCTCCGACGATCGTGAACCCTCACCTTTCGGTTGGGGATAAGGACTTGGAGGCCAGCCGCATCACCTATGAACCTTTAGCCAACTTCGACAAGGATGGAAACATGTTGCCTATTCTGGCGGCTGAGATTCCAACCATTGATAATGGTCAGCTTGCCAGCGATGGCACGTCGGTAACCTGGCAACTCAAGCAGGATGTCAAATGGGCAGACGGCGAACCATTCACGGCGGACGATGTGCTTTTCACTTACCAATACGCTACCAACCCGGACGTTAAAGCGACCAGTGCTGCTGCGTATGCCGAGGTCGAAAGAGTTGAAGTCCTTGACGACCATACGGTCAAGGTCACTTTCAAGCAACCGACCACTTCATGGTTCGTACCTTTTGTCAGTCAACTGGGCATGATCATCCCGCGCCACATTTTTGAAGCCTATAACGGCGCCAACGCGGCAGGGGCTCCAGCGAATTTGAAGGCAATTGGTACAGGACCTTATTATGTGTCCGAATTTCGCAACGAAGATGTGTTGATCATCGGTGGGAATGCCGTCACTACCAATAAGATTATTTACGAAATTAATCCATATTATCGCGATCCCAATAAACCCTTTTTTAGCAAAGTGGAACTAAGCGGCGGCGGTGATCTGGATACTGCTGTCGCAGCGGGCAAGGAAGGGCTGGTTGACTTTGTATGGAATACGGCTGTGTCTGAAGTGAAACTCGCGGATGCTGAATCAACAGGGAAGGCTCTGGCAATTGGCGCTCCGTCTTCATTCGTAGAACGGATCATGTTGAATTTTACAGATCCAAACAAGGAGACGGCGGATGGAGAACGCTCCAGCATACAATATCCTCATCCGATTTTGTCCGATTTGGCGGTGCGCCAGGCGATTGCGATGGCGATCAATCGGGAAGCTGTTGCCGCTCCCTATGGTCGCGTGGGTACTTTGACAACGAACATTCTTGCAGAACCGCCCACTTATGCTTCTGCCAATAACAAGTACGATTATGATCCACAAAAAGCTGCTGAATTACTGGAACTATCTGGATGGGTGGATACGAATGAAGATGGAGTTCGGGAAAAAGATGGCTTTGAAATGCGTCTCACCTTCCAAACTACGATCCAGTCATTGCGCCAAAAAAATCAGGAACAAGTTAAGAAGGATCTCGAAGCAATTGGGATTGCTGTTGAATTAAAACAGATCGACTCCAGCATCTTTTTAGGACCCCCGACGGACACGACAGATACACGACGGCAATTCTATGCAGACCTCGAAGAATTTGCGTTCAGCAACAAGAGCCCTGATCCTACAGCTTACATGTCGGGCTGGACCTGTGACCAGATTGCACAAAAAGAGAATGAATGGTCGCTGCCAAACTGGTCGCGTTACTGCAATCCCAAATTCGACGAATTGTTTCAGCAAGCTACGACCGAACTCGACCAAACCAAACGCGCCGAATTGTTTGTTCAGATGAATGAGCTACTCATCCAGGATATAGCGGTCATCCCGCTTATCAAGCTGACCAACCCAGTGATCGTCAGCAAGGATCTCAAAGGCTATGATTTCACTGCCTGGGACTCTCAAATCTGGAATATTGCGGATTGGTACAAATAGGATTGGTTTGGAGTCGTTTTCCTCACTCATGTTGGGTGGGACGAAAGCTTTTAGTAACAGAAATGGATTCTTATGGACGAGCAGCCTGTACTTGCCATCAAGAGTAATCCTGAGATTCAGAAAAAAAGGCGCTGGTACGAGGTCCTCCCACCGTTCAGTGTATTGGTGACTCTCGGGCGGAAACTTAAGATTGGTCCCAAACTGATCCTCGGGTTTGGCATTCTCATCGCGCTCATGCTAGTAGGGTATGGGCTGGGTATTTCCGCCAGCAATCTGGCGATACAGGAAATCAACCGCACTACCAACCTGCGTGCGCCAACTACGCTCGCCGCGGCGCGGGCGCAAGCCAACCTGTTGGAGTTGGTTGCGGACTTACAGGCATATCTCGCCTTAGGTGATTCTCAATATCAGGCTAATTATTTAGTCAATCAGGCTGAATTCGAAGCCAATTTGGCTGAACTGGAGGCAGTTTTGAACCAAGCGGGCGCACAGGATTCGCCCGAATACCGGGACTTAGCGAGTAACCTTGACAAACTCCGTTCGAACTACAATCAATGGTCTTTGCTTGTTCCCCAATTGTTCGAACTGCGTGATGACCAGCTTCGCCGTGAACCGGCCCTTAGAATCTTGATCGTGGATGCTACCCCGCTGATCAACACAGTGATCGTTAACTCGGGCAGCATGATCAAAACTCAAGAAGGGCGCGAGCCAACTGCAAGAAATATTGAGGTGATGGGGGCAATGGCTAATTTCCAATCATCCTTCTATGCGATGGTTGCAGGATTACGGGGTTATGTCACAACGGGCCGCGATAGCTTTAAGTTTGAATACACAGCGAATCTTAATGCCAACATACAGGCCTGGGAAATCCTTACCGAGCAACGCGACGCGCTTTCCCAAAGCCAACAAGAAAATCTGAACAACATCGAAACGGCCCGCGACTCTTTTCTAAAACTGCCTGACCAGATGTTTGAATCAGTGGAAGGCGAGCACGCGCGGGAGGATTTGTATTTGTTCCGCACCGGAGCGGTTCCTCTGGCAAACACGATGATAGAGATCCTGGCAGATGAAACAACGCTTCAGCAGGACCTTCTTCAATCCGATCTAAACAATGGACGTGAACAACTGGGAAGCGCGCAGACGACATCCATTGCTGGCGCGGCGATTGTTCTTTTTGCAGGCTTGATGCTTGCGTGGGCAATTGGGCGCGATATTGCGCGCCCCATTCTCCGTTTAGCTGGAACAGCGAAGCAAATTCAGGAGGGCGATCTTGCCGCACAAGCGGAGGTCACCACAGAGGATGAGATCGGTTTCTTGGGGAACGCCTTCAACGCCATGACATCCAAATTGCGTGAGACTTTACAGTCATTGTTGGATTATCTGGAACAGGTAAAGGTGGTAATGGGAGCTGCCGCCGCTGTTGAAGAGAACAGGTTCGAGCCTTCAACCCTGGATCAACTAAGCAAGCGGGATGATGCCCTTGGGCAGTTAGCACGTGTCTTCCAAAAAATGGCGCGCGAAGTCCGCTTGCGTGAGGAGAAATTGAAACAACAGGTAACCGAATTGAAGATCGCACTTGATGAAACCCGTCAGAAAAAAAAGGTTGCGGAGATCACTGATACCGACTATTTCAGGAGTCTCCGAAGCGAAGCCGATTCCCTGCGAAATATCATTTCTGGCAAAACGGACGAGCAAGAATGACTTAAATTGACGGGCGCTTTCATCTATATAGCTCTATCATCAAAGAATGCAAACCGTAGAGTCTGGCGGACTCTGGACCTTATACAATCTGGTTCGCCCTAGCTGCCTGAGAAAAAAGCACGTCAGCTAGTGATAAATTCGCCGCCAAAACAAACCTTGCGGTTAGTTCGACCGAGTTTTGCCAATGTAAATTTGATGAAGGCGATATTTGGCGCAGCTTGGGCGGTTGCTGTGGTCATGCCGTGATGATACCACTACTATGAAACCAAAAGGTGATCTCTCGATATTGAAAAGACGTAACCCACAGGTTGTCTGAGCCAACGGCGATATCACTGGCGCAACGAACCGGGATCTTCCCCAATGCTTTGTTTGTGTTTGGATCGATGCGGATAACGCCACTGCCTCCGCACCCCTCAAAAGGGCCAACGACCGCCCATACTGCCCCAGGAGAAGTCTTGACGCTCAAAACAAGAAGCCCTAGCTCGATCTGGGCGATCTCTTGATTAGTCCTTGGATCTACGCGGGAGACCATCTGGCCTTCGAGCTGGCCCACCCAAATGCCCTCCTCGCCGATGGCGACCTGTCCGGGTGAACCCGCTCCATTGTATGGGATTCTGGGAATGGAAATCTTCTTATGAAACTAGAAGGAGACTCCTACCCGGTCCCCTCGGTCGCGTTCAGTCCGGATGGGACGCAAGTGGCTACAACTGGTCGTGATGGTGTGACAAAATTGTGGGACGCCAACAGCGGCGAACTATTACTTAATCTATATGGTGATGGGGAGGGATTGATTGGCGTTGCCATCAGTCCGGATAGTAAACTCCTGGCAACCGTGGGAAGCGAATTCATCCACGTTTATCTGGTGCAATTAGACGATCTCATCGCGCTTGCGGAAACGCGCGTCACACGTTCTCTAACAGAGGAAGAGTGCCGGCAGTATCTTCACTTGGACCAATGCCCGGCAAAATCGCAAAGGTCAATCTTGCCAATACCATCCGTGCAATGATGCGGTCTGGTAGAGCTAAAAGCTTAAATTTTATCAAAATCTGGGATGATTGATCCGGCCTGGGGCAACACCAGCACCTGGCTATCCGGTCCCAGGTCCTGGAGCGCGACCTCTAAGGCCTCATTCAGCCCGGGAAATGGCGTCATGAATAAATGCTGCACCAGATCCTCCGGCATGCTGGAGACCAAATAGACTTTGGCGCGGCGTTCGATGTTGGCGATCCCGGCCGCTTTATGCCCACCCAGGACGAATTCCCTCTGGATGCGCGTCAGGACATCCTGCGGGGAGCCGGCGGCAAACATCCACTCTTCGAAGGTCTGGTTGCCGATGGCTTCGCGGCATTCAGCCGCCAGGATCAAGACGCCTCCATCGCGGACGAAATAGGCGGCGTTTTCCAGGCCTTTGTGCGCCTGGTACATGTTGATGTCTTTGGGGAAGCCTCCGGGGCTGGCAATGACGATATCTGCTTTGTGCGACACCTTGACTTTGCCGCGCTCGGCGATTGCCTCGCAGCCCCGCCGGTGGGCAGCAGTCACCTCACCGGCGACCGCCTCCAGGATATTGTGCTCCCCATCCACCGCCACGTTGAGGATGAAATCCACGCCGAGCATGGCAACGCCCTCTTCGATGTCCTCACGCAACGGGTTTCCTTGAATGCGCCCGGAGCCAACCCCGGGGCGCACCATCAGGGCGTGGTTGGCGGTCACCGAGAGGTGCGAGCTACAACCTGGCAGGACCGCTTTTGCCCCGCCCGAAAAGCCGGCGAACCAGTGAAACTCCAGGTTGCCCAGGCAAACCCGCACGTCGGCCTCTACCAATGGGCGGAAGAACTCCACCGGTGTTCCGCGTGAGGTCACGCCCAGGTGCACGACATCCTCCACATCGTGGTTGACCACCCGGATGCGGCGATGGACCTGCGGCGAGACGATGCGGTCGATCTCCTCTTCGGTCATCGGGCGGTGCAGACCCAGGCCTATGACGATAAAAATATCTTCGTCCGGGATCCCGGCCGCCACCAGCTCTTGCAATACGTGAGGAAGCAGGCGGTCCGATGGACATGGGCGCGTCAGGTCGCTGGTCACGATGGCGATGCGCTGGCCTTTATGGGCCAGGTCGCACAGACGAGGCGAGCCGATCGGGTTTTCCAGCGCAGCGCGGATGACATGGGCTTCATTCGGAGCTTCTCCGGCGCCTGCTTTCGGTAGGATGATATCCAACAGGTTCTTGCCGGACAGATCCACCGACAGGCTGTGCTCGCCATAAGGCAGCCAGACGGTCGTCGTGGT
Organism: Chloroflexi bacterium RBG_16_57_11; assembly: GCA_001795165.1. Taxonomy (GTDB): domain Bacteria; phylum Chloroflexota; class Anaerolineae; order Anaerolineales; family UBA4823; genus RBG-16-57-11. The sequence continues at coordinate 21,582 of MGNS01000062.1, read as the reverse complement.
CATCGTCATGTGATTGGACATGGCATGGACCTTTCACCAGTTAAAGACATTATCCAGGTCTTCATCGGGCACGTCGAAAACCGCATTCATCGGCGCAATTGCCTGGCGCCTCATCCACTCCGGCAGGCGGTCATCGGCGGGGGTGAAGCCGGCGCGACGGTTGAATTCTCGCTCCAGTTTAAGCGTCTCACGGCCAAGCACTTGCAGGAAATCAGCCGGAGCCTCCCAGCCGTAGCGGGCGTTGATCATCGCGGGGATGGTCTGCGGCGAGACCGCATAACCGAAGCCGGCAAAAATGCACGCCCCCAGCGTGTCATAGCCGGCCATATTGATCTGCGTGGTGCGCGAAAGATCGGCCTGGCCTGCCGGATCGAGGTGGTTAACCTTGGCGCGGATGGTCAGCCCGCAGGTGTGGTCTGCGCCTTGAGGGGATGTGGCGTAGGTGACGCCGGTGCCTTTGATGGTGCGCGGCTCATACCCCGAAAAGGCCTGGTTCTTGACCACCGGGACGCGCTCGACCCCCAGCACCTGACCGGTGATGCCAGCGCCGTTCCCCAGGAGACGCCCGAGTGGGGTCCCCGCGCGGATTTCGCGGATCAGCCCCAGGGCGCGCTCTCGGTCGCCGAATTCGAGCAAGCCAGCTTCCGCGGCTACGCCCAGGGCAGCGCCAATCTCGATGCTGTCCAGCCCCAGGTCATTGACTTCGTAATTTAGCCGGGCGATCGTATCCAGGTCGTCGATGCCCAGGTTTGAGCCCATCAAGCTGATGGTTTCGTATTCCAAAGGCGAGACAACCTCCTTGCCATTTACATCACCGAAAACGTTGGAGCTGCGGATGGTACAGCCGGCCATGCAGGCGTGCGAGGTATCGCAATCCCCGCCGCGGTTGAGCATGGTCTGGCGGAGCATTTCGCCGGAGATATTTTCAGCGCCCTCGAACTGGCCGCTTGAGAAGTTGCGTGTGGGCAGGGCGCCAAAGCCCTGGCACATCATCACCATTGCCGCAGTGCCAAAATCACGGTAGGTGGCGGTCTGTGGGTGGGCCATTAGAGCCTGGGTGAACTCTTTTTGGGCCCGCTTGAAGCCTTCGGGGTCTGCGATGGGTGGCTTGGAGCCTTTGCTCCCGTCGATCACGATCGCCTTCAGCTTTTTGCTGCCCATCACCGCGCCGATCCCGCCGCGTGCCGAGATGCGCGATGGGACGCGATCCTTGTCCAGGTTCTGAATGCCGGCCGAGCGCAAGCGCATCTCACCGCCGGGACCGATCAAAGCCATGGCGACTTTGTCGCCGAAGCGCTCTAACAGCGGGGGCGCGACCGAAAAAACACCCAGCCCGGCGGATTCATCCGCCCTCTCGAAGCGCACGCCATCCGTCGACAGGTGAAGCATCCACCAGCCCGGCTCCTCAGGCCGCTCCTCGATGATCAGGGCTTTGATCCCCAGGTGAGTAAGCTGCAAACCGGTGCGCCCGCCGGCGTTGCTTTCTTTGATGCCGCCGGTAAGCGGGCTTTTTGCGCCGATCGAGATGCGGTCGGTGCTGGAGACCATGTGGCCGACCAGCAGGCCGGGGGCGAAGACCAGCTTGTTATTTGGGCCAAGAGGATCGCAGGTGGGATTGACTTCGTCGAGCAGGATGCGCGCCAGCAGCCCTCGGCCGCCGAGCTTTTCCCAGCTTGTTGGGACCGGCTCGCGCTGGAAGGTCTTGGTGCGCATATTTACACGCCAGACGGAGAAATGGTTTTGGTCGGACAAGGTTACCTCCTGGCTCCACGAGACGATGAATTCCGGTGATGGGATAATGTCTGATCCAGGCTGTCACATTTGCTTGGCTCGGACAATCCAGTCGACGGTGCGTGGATCATATTTACATGATTGTAACCGAAGGGCGCAAATTCGTCATACGTCCATCTCGAAAACTCAGCAACCTCAATGCATTTGCCACAACCACCAATGTACTGCCTTCATGGAAAACAATGGCAATGCCTATGCTGACGAGGCCTGTCAACGAGGTGATGATGAGCATGACGATCACACCCAGGGCAATCGCCAGGTTTTGCACAATGATGGAGCGCGTTGCTCGGCCTAGCCCAACTGCAAAGGGCAGTCTGGAAAGGTCATCACCCATCAGGGCAACATCGGCGGTTTCGAGCGCCACATCGGTTCCCGCACCACCCATGGCAATCCCGACAGTCGAATTCGCCATCGCAGGCGCGTCGTTCACGCCATCACCAATCATGGCCACCAGCTGATATTCCTTCACGAGATCGCGAATCACGGTTAGTTTATCTTCAGGCATGAGCTCGGCCCGAAACTCGGTCAAGCCAATTTCCTGGGCGATGGCTGAAGCGGAACGCGTGTTGTCGCCTGTAAGCATGATGATGTGATCCACTCCAGATCGTTTGAGGGCTTCTATCGCCGGTGCGGCTTCTCGGCGCAGCGTATCGGCGAAGGCAATCATTCCAATGGCGGTCTGATCTTCGGCAATCCACAACACAGTTTTGCCTGCATTTTGAAATGACCAAGCCATTTCTTGCGCCTGCTCGGAGTGATTGACGCCCGCCTCCTCCATGAGCTTTTGATTGCCAATCCAAATTACTTTTCCATTTGATACCGCACGTAGACCGCGTCCAGTCAGCGATTCTACCTCTTCGAAAACCGGAGCGGATCCATTTTTGGTCTGGGCCGCACGGACGATAGCCTGCGAAAGGGGATGAGCCGAACGGGATCCCACTGCTGCGGCAAGCGAAAACATATCCGCCTGCGTCCACCCCGATTCCTGGATCACCACGACATCTGTAACCTCAGGCTGACCGTGAGTCAGCGTGCCCGTCTTGTCGAAGGCGATGGCCTTAAGCCGACCGAGGTTTTCAAGATGAGCACCACCCTTGACGAGCACACCATTTCTGGCAGCCTGCGCCACGCCTGCCAGGATCGCAGCAGGCGTGCCTAGCGCGAGCGCACACGGTGAGGCGGCGACCAAAAGGGTCATCGCACGCATGAATGATTCCTGGAAGGAAAAACCGAAAAACGGAAGGACAAGAATGACCAGTATGGTGAGAATCAACACACCGGGTACAAAAACGCCCTCGAATTTTTCAATCGTTTGTTGGGTTGGCGATTTTTGCGCTTGCGCTTCCTCGACCATTTTCATCACGCGTGAAAGGGTGGAATCTTTGGCAAGGCGCGTTACCTTGATTTCGAGCGCGCCTTCGCCGTTGATGGTGCCAGCAAACACCGGATCGCTGGCTGATTTATCAATGGGTATGGATTCGCCTGTAACGGAGGCTTGGTCAATGGCAGAGCTGCCACTGAGGATGACCCCGTCCACAGGGATGCGTACGCCGGGACGGGCGATGACGGTGTCCCCGATTTGAAGCGCTTCGACCGGGAGTTCCTGCTCTTCACCCGCGCGCCGAACGAGAGCGGTCTTAGGCGTCAGGTCAGCCAGTGCGCGTACGGCAGAGCGGGCTCGATCGAGGGCGCGCTCTTCGAGTGAATGACCGAGGCTGAAGAGGAAGAGCAGCAACGCACCTTCAGCGAATTCTCCAAGGAATGCCGCGCCAAGGGCAGCGATGATCATCAGGCTGTCTGTATCAAAATGCCTTTCCCGGATCGCATGCCAGGCGTGCCGTGAGATATCCCAGCCTCCAAATATATATGCAGCGATGTAGAAGCCGATGCTGAGCAACGCGGGAAAGCCAAAGAAC
>MGNS01000062.1:16020-17832 GCA_001795165.1 Chloroflexi bacterium RBG_16_57_11 | reverse complement strand
GACAAGCAGAAACACACCCGATAAGAGGCTAAACATCAACTCGCGGTTCTCATGCAAGCGCGCCTGTAATTCATTCAAGGGAATTTCATAACCTAATGAACGTATGCGCTTTTCAATAACGCCGCGGTTTATTTTCTGGTTATCGAATTCCACCCACATTTTTTCAGCGGGGTAGTTAACGTTGACCGATACAACTCCCTCCATGCGCCCAATGGTGTGCTCAATAACGAGACTACAATCCGAACAGTCCATGCCTTCGATGGGTATAGAAGCATGATGGAAGCGATTGGATATTTGCGCGCCCGCCCGCTCAGCAATTCGTTTTACCTCCGGCAAAGAGAGCAGGTTGGGGTCGTAATGCAAGCACAAATCTACAGGAGATTTTTCGCGTTCCAGGTGTGCGCGTCGGATGCCTTTGCGGTTTTGCAGCGAGGCTTCAAGGCGGTTCAGGCACGCATCTTTATCATCCTGCACACCCGGTAGTAAAATTGGAATTTCTAGTTCAATTGTCTTTTCCATACGGTAAGTCTCATCCCAATAAACCCAAAAACATATTGTCGGTGACCTCGAATGCTGTATCTGTCGATGGGCAATTTTACATTGCAATGGTCAACCGCGCTAGACTTCGATTAATTTGTTGCCGATTTGATTAATGCCACCTTGAAAGCTTAAGGTGTTACCGGGATCTGAAAAAGTAATCCAACCAAATATCCAACTAACGCACTGGCGATACCTATCAGTGTCATCTGAAAACCACTTCGAAGAGGTCTACCAACTGTGGTCCGAGCTTTATAGAAACCCACGACAAATAGTGTGAGTGCCGAAATTGAGATGGATAACCAAATACTCAAGGAGATGGGCAGGAAGAAGAAGGGTACCAGGGGGATAAGAGAGCCCAGGAGAGCAGCTACCCCAACCACGATAGCCGAATTTAATGCGTGAGATTTTTCGGGAGGTGGCATCTGTAACTCTTCGGACATCATTACTTCGACCCAGACATCGGGGTTGGCGGTGATCACCTCCACAATTTTATCCAGCTCTTCACCATCAAATCCCTTTTTGCGGTAAATTTCACGAATTTCATAGGATTCTACATCCGGGGCCAAATGAATGTGGCGATGTTCACGTTCTCTTTCACTCTGGTACAGATCATTCTCGGCTTGGGTGGAAGTATAAGCTACCGCCCCCATCGAAACCGACTCGGCAAAGGTAGCCGCCAGTCCGGCTGCTACCACGAGTCGGGCATCACCTGAGGCAGCAGCTACTCCCAATATTACCCCTAAGACGTTTACCAGACCGTCTTGGCCCCCGAGGATCACTTCTGAAAGACGGGATTGCACCCGATGCGGGTCAGATTGATCGTGTAAACGCACCTGTTCGATCAGCTTACCAGTGGCATGGGGAAGATATAAATCAGGCATATTCTTGTTAATCTCCACCAACCTCTAAGCTCAAAAACCATCGAACCCCCGATTAGGCTGGGGGTTCGTTCTTCTATATAGTCGTTGTTGTCTCTTCGAACGAATTAAGCCGACCATGACCTAGTTTGGGCATTGATGTACTTCAACCGTTGCATGTACAACCCCGGTATCCATGGGGATCAAGGTTTTATATTTATCCGGTGAAGAGGGATACTTGGTCACCACACATAGGTCGGCCGAGTAAATGCCGGGGCCAATGCACCACAGATGAAGATCCGAAACACGGGTATCTTTATAGCTTTCAATGATGCCGGCAACCCGTTCACGAACAGCGACAGAGGGCTGGCGATCTAGGAGCACTGCACTTGCAGCGCGGATCAAGCTGAAGGAC
>MGNS01000062.1:2023-16008 GCA_001795165.1 Chloroflexi bacterium RBG_16_57_11 | reverse complement strand
ATGATCGCACCGACAACCCCCATCAGCGGATCGGCCCAAATCCAGCCGAAATACTTGGCCGCTAACAGGGCAACAATGGCGAAAACCGACGTCAGTGCATCTGCAAAAACATGCAAATAAGCGGCTTTCAAGTTATGGTCTGATCCCGAGCCTTGGTGTGCGTGACTGCCATGATCATGATGATCATGTTCGCCATTATCATGGTCGTGGTGGTCGTGCCCTCCCCCGTGATCGTGGCCGTGTCCGGCCTCGCCCAGGATCAACATGGAAGCGCCATTAACGACCAGGCCGATGAAAGCGACCGCAATCGCTACGTTAAACTGGATCTCTACAGGATTAAAAAAGCGCTTCACGCTCTCCCAGCCCATGACCAAGGCAAACATGACGAGAAGAATCGCGCTGGTATAACCGGCCAGAGAACTTACTTTGCCGGTGCCAAAACTAAAACTTTCGTCATGAGCATATTTACGAGCATAAATGTAAGCGATGAGGGTGATGAGCAGACCGACCATATGTGATCCCATGTGGATCCCGTCTGCCAGGAGCGCCATCGATCCGAAAAATATTCCGACCAGGATCTCAACGATCATCATGGACGCCGTAATGACAACGACGATCTTTGTGCGTTTTTCACCGGACCGGACCTCATCCTGTCCAAAGACGTGAGAATGCTGCCATTGATCGATGGAATCAGTATGCATGTTTATCCTCCGTATTTATCCTAAGTATTAGCATTATAACTGGATCGTCGAATTTTATCAAGTGAATAGTTGTTTTACTATGTGAAATTATAAATCATAATATGAAAATTGTCAATCGTTCAATTCAGGGTTGTATTTTTCTACAGCTTTCCAGGCCACAAGCAGTTTGTCCAACGGATAAGAAACCTCCGGTTGGGTCTTTCCCTCGCCAATGCTAGGTGCAAAACGATTGGGGCGAAACGGCTCAAGTGAAATCCTGGGTTCAATTCCGCTAATCATTTCGGCCAGGATTTTACCGGTCAAAGGACCTGGGCAAAACCCTTCACCCGCAAAGCCAGCCGCGACGTACAGGCCGGATACTCCTGGTACGGCCCCAATATAGGGCTCACTATCGGGAGTGTATTCGGTAATCCCTGAAAATGCACGGATGATCGAGACCTCTTTCAGCCAGGGTAGGAGATTACACAGACGCCTGACCTGGATAGCAGCAGAATGGTAATCCACTTGGCACTGATACTGGTCATTGCGGGTTCCGGCAGAGCCAATCAACAGATTGTTGGAATGCGTAGGGCGCATATATCCCAGACCGCTAATCGTGACCCAGGATTTGATATATGTGCGGCGCAGGCGCTCAGTGATCAATAACTGGCTGCGCCCAGGTCCGATGATGATGGGGCAGCCGGCTTCGGCGGTAAAACGCGCCGCCCAGGGTCCGGCCGTATTAATCACCACACGCGCTTCAATTTCACCTGGATCAGTTTTCACCCCACATACCGTGGTCCCTTGTTGAAGCAGGCTGGTGACGGTGGTATTCAATAAGAATTTCACACCAAGCTTAGCGCTCGCACGAGCGAATGCTGGTGTAACCAGCATCGGGTTTGCAATGCCATCCGATGAACACAGTTTTCCCGCCACCACTCTGCCGGTCATGCCGGGTACCAATTCGTGACATTCGGCCGCCGTGAGCAAGCGCACGTCATCGAGCCCATTTTCGTACTCCCAGGCAAACTCACGCTCATAGCTCTCGGCGGAAATCTCATCCAGGGCGATTTTCAAGTTACCGGTGCGCACATACTCGAGGTCGGCGTCGAGCTCTTTGGCCAGTGTGGCCCAAAGTTTTACGCTCTCCATCGCCAGGGGAAGCGCTGCTCTGCGGCCGTGCTGGCGAACCCCGCCACCATTGCGGCCAGAGGCCTGCAAACCAACGCCGGGATCCTTATCTATCACTATGGCCTTAATCCCTTGTTTAGCCAGGTAATAAGCGGTTGCACATCCCACAATTCCACCACCAATGATTGCAACATCCGTCTTCATAGCGGCTCCCTATGAATTTGATCCGTTGCAAACCGGTCAGGCTTGAAGGGTTCCAACGATACACTCGGCTCTCTACCCGTTACGAGCTCGGAGATGATTTTTCCGACCATTGGGCCCAGGCAAAATCCCTGCCCGCTGAAACCGCAGGCTACATAATACCCGGATACGCCTGGCATCACCCCGATATACGGCTCTTTGTCGGGCGTGTATTCTGTGATGCCGGAGAAGGCGCGCAAAAATGCCACATCGCCCAACCATGGCAGTAGCTGGATCATATCCCTGGCCTTTATCGCCAGCTCAGCGTAATCCACCTGTGTGCTGAAGGCTTCGTTCGTTTTTTCCTCCAGACCGAGGATGATATTGCCAGATTTGGGTTGCAGGATATATCCCCACCAGCCAAAACCGACAAATGGAGTAAACCTGTGTGGCTGGCGTTCGGTGATGATTAACGTGTCCAATCCTGGTCGAATCGGGGTGAAACAGCCGGCCTGCTCGTTGAAAGGCGCCGCCCATGGGCCGGCGGTATTTATGACGTAGTTAGCTTCGATCTCGCCAGCATCGGTTGTAACTCCGCAAACAGAGGATCCGAGTGTTAGCAGTCCTGTTACCGATGTTCGGGTTAAGATCCTTACGCCTAAGCGTGCGGCAGCCCGCCCAAATGCCGGTACGACTAGCATCGGATTTGCCATGCCATCTGTTGGGCACAGCTTGCCTGCAACGATTGTTTCGGTTATCCCGGGAACGACCTCCCGGCATTCGGCAGATGTCAGCATGCGCACACCAGCCAGACCTTGCGACAGCTCCCAGGTCGTTTCGCTTTCAAGTGCAGCTGCTTTCTCTGGCTCCCAAACGATTTTCAGGTTTCCTGTGCGAACGTATTCCAGATCAGCTTCCAATTCTTGTGGGAGTGAAGACCACACGCGGACGGATGCCATGGCCAGTTGAAGTGCGCCTTTCCTTCCCTGCTGGCGCACCCCACAGGCGCAACGCCCTGAGGCTTCCAACCCAACCGCGGCATTTTTCTCGAGCAGGACGACCTCAAAACCCTCCTTTGCCAGGTAATAGGCTGCCGCACAGCCCATAATCCCACCGCCAATCACTGCAACATCTGTTCTCATAACTGCACCAGGACCCCGAAATATTTCATGGATGCGAATTGATCTTGGCACCCGAAGCGAGAACACCCAATGGGATTGGCTGAATTGGTGGTCGAACAGTGAATGGGTAGAGGTCAGACATGGATTGACCGGTGACTTCCGCAACCACAGGTGCAGCAAGAACACTGCAAAAACGGCCCTGGCAGTAACCCATACCCGCGCGGGTTGCCAGCTTCACCTGGTTTAAGTCGGTTGCACCGTCGGCTAGCGCCTTTTTTACCTGGCCAAAGGTGATTTCTTCACACCGGCACAACAGGGTATCTTCCTTGGCCGCTTTGGCCAGTCCGGGCCGGAAGGCATAGATTTTCTGGAGCGCCTCGGCCAGGCGATTCAGTCTCTTGAGCCTGGAACGTAGTGAGCCCAGCCGTTCAGCCAAGACTTTTCCAGAGATGCAGCCGAGCTGGTGGGCCGCGGTAAGACCAGCAATCTGTCCCTCGACCTGCGCAACCTTTGCACCAGCAATATCCGTCACATCGCCTGCCACGAACACCCCCTCCTGGGTAGTTTCCATACTGGCATCATGTTGGGGAGCGTACCAGCCGAGGTTTTGATCAAAGCGTAGTTGGCAGCCAAATGCGGCTGCGAGCTGAAATGACGGCAGCAGCCCATAACCCAGGCAGACGGAATCTACATCGAATTGTCTTTCCGTGCCTGGGATTGGCGCGCCTTGCTCATCCAGGCGGGCGATTTGTGCCTTTTCGACATGGTCCTTCCCAAAAGCGCCAACAATTGCGTAATTGTAAAGAACCGGCACCTTGTTTTTACGCAGGTTATTGAGATAGGCCATCCCCTCCTGTATCCGCTCCCAGTGACCCCAGAATTTTGGCAGCTGCTGCCAGCTCCTCATCAAATTAGCGGCTTCGGCTACACATACTACCTCAGCACCGGACTTGATAAGCGCATCAGCCAGGGCGAGCTGAAGAGGTCCTAACCCGGCCAGTAACACTCGCTTTCCAGGCAGAACCCATTGGGTCTTGATCATCCGCAGTGCGGCTCCGGCCCCAATAATGCCCGGCAAAGTCCAGCCAGTAAATGCAAACGGGCGATCGTATGCGCCTGTAGCCAGGATGACACGGTCGGTGGGGAGGAGGTAACTCTGCTCCCCGTCCGCCAAGGCCAGATTATGCTGGTCAAATACACCCCAGACCAGCATATTATTCAAAACCTTAATTATGGGGTGGGGGAGCTTTTTTAGAACAGCTGGGGCGTCCGGCCGACCTGATTGTGCATCGATTGGATCGGAGAAACGAAATTCCGGCGGTGCCTGGCGGTAATATTGCCCGCCTGGGAGAGGATTATCATCGATGAGCGTGACGCTCACTCCCGCCTCAGCCGCAGTGAATGCGGCCATAATGCCGGCCGGCCCAGCCCCGACCACGGTCAAAGGGGTTGGCGCCAGTTGGGTCATCGGAGTTGCCTTTCAACGATATCGCCTGGCTGCGCATAGGTTAGGCAGGCACGCACGTTCTGCTTTCCGTTCAGCGTCACCAGGCAATCGAAACATAACCCCATCCCACAAAAAAGTCCGCGCGGTTCGCCCGACAGGGCGGTATGCCGGAAGGCAGGCCCGCCTTCAGCCAGCAGCACCGTGGCGATGGTTTCACCAGGGTAGGCCTCCACTGCATTACCGTTGACAGTAATTTGAAAAGGCTGCCCCCTGGTTACGCCCGTTTGGATTCTTAAATCACCTGGCATGATCACTTTCTCCAATAGGTTGTATTCTGAACTAAAATCGCTGCGCGGCGCTCGTGTTTTCGGATCCAGTTCTTTATCTGAAAAATTCGTACCGGGTTCCAAGGCCTTTTTCCGAAGCGCCTTTGTAAAGCATCGCAGCGGTCACGATGTCCTGAATAGCCATACCGACAGTATCAAAGATTGTCACCTCGTCCGGGTTCTCCCGGCCAGGCTTCCTGCCTAAGATAATCTCACCAATCTCGGCGTGAATATCCTCCGGCCGGATAACACCGGCCCTCACAGCATTTTGGGTCTCTCCCCTTTTCACGCAAAGGTTGATCGAGTCACAAACGACTTTTGCCCCGTCATAAACACCGGCATCCAGTTCCTGTTTGCCCAGCGCATCCGCTCCGATTGCCGCGATATGCGTACCCGGCTTAAGCCATTCTTTCTTCACTATTGGACCGCGGCGACCGCGGGATGTGGTCACCACAATATCGGCGCCTCGTACCGCTTCCTCAGCCGTAGCGCATTTGCGAATCTGCAACCCCGTCTCAGCGGACATCTCTTTCACATATTTCTCGAGGAACTCTGGCAAGGCATCCCAGGCCCTCACCTCGGTCAGCTTACGTACTCGCATGATCGCCTCCAGTTGTCTCCGGGCCTGGGTACCTGCTCCGATAACGCATAGTTTTTCTGCATCGGTACGCGCCAGGTACTTCACGGAGATGGCGCCAGCCGCGCCAGTGCGGCAGCCGGTGATAAAGGTGCCATCCATAATGCACTTCAGCGCGCAGGTCTGCGCTTCGAACAGCAGCACGGTGTTCATGCCCGTGGGTAAGCCTAATTTCGGATTGTTATCAAATCCACCGGAGGAGGCCTTCAAGGTGATGTATCCACTCCCCATGTCCAGGCCCCCCTTGAAGTCAACCCCTTCGTGTGTCCCGGGCAATGATATATCCATAATATCCGGCTGAACCACCAGACCGCTGTTAAAAGACCGATAGCCATCCTCCACCGCCGCGCGGATTGCATCCAGGTCAATGAGGCTGCCAACTTCTTCCTTATTTAATAATAATGTCTCCATTATTTGTTTCTCCTTTTATTTCAACATTCGCTCTCGGTGGTAAAGTCTCCGCTTCTGCTTTTCTTAGACGAGAATACCTTCTACTAGCTCCCCTTTCAGGAGCTTCCCGATCAGATTGATGTCCCAATTGCCAGCAGTCAACACTGCGCAGACTTTCTCATCCGGCCGCCTCTTCACCTTGCCGGAGGCCAGAGCAGCAATGCCCACGCAGGCGGAAGGCTCTGCCACCAGCTTGGCGTCGCGTGCCACCACTCTCACAGCTTCCTTGATATCTTCTTCCTCTGCGGCCACGATGTCATCGACGTACTTCTCGATGATAGGATAGGTAAACTCGCTGACCCGAACGGCAGTGAGACCGTCGGCCACCGTGGGACGAGGTGTTACCTCAGTCGGATATCCTTTCTGGCGGCTGGCAAAGTAAGCTCCGCAGGCCGCGGCCTGAACACCGATCACCCGCACATTCGGTTTCGACTCTTTTATGGCTGTAGAAATTCCCGAGATCAGCCCACCGCCGCCGATAGGCACCAGGACGGTGTCTACGTCGGGCAGATCTTCCATAATTTCCAAACCAATCGTGCCCTGACCCGCAATAACCATGTAGTCTTCGTAGGGATGGACAAGGATGTAACCGTGCTCTGCCATCTCTTCACGAACTTTCTTCATGCGCTCGACATATTTGCGCTTCCAGACGATCACTTCGGCCCCCATGGCTCTGGCATTTTCAATCTTGATGGCCGGCGCATCCTCCGGGATGACCACCGTCGTATGAATGTCCAGCATCTGTCCGACGAAAGCGCAGGCCTGTCCGTGATTGCCGGATGAGGAGGTGATGATTCCTCTCTTCCTTTCGTCTGGTGTCAAAGACAGAATCTTGTTCAGTGCGCCTCTCAGTTTAAAGGCGCCGACTATTTGGAGCATCTCGGGCTTGAGATAAGCCTGACACCCCAATATCTTATCCATGCTCCTCTCCCGGAGCAACGGTGTATGGCGAATATAGGGGCGGATACGCTCCGCGGCTTCCCTTACATCCTGTAACGTGACCGTCGTTTTTTCCATACTGGTCTCCTAGCAAAGCATGCTCTTGCTGTAGTCACTCTAGATATTTGTTTTTCTCACTGTTAGACAGCTCCCCCGGAAGCCTATCCGATGCTTATGGGAGAGATGCGATCGATGAATTACTTTTTCTTCGGTGTGCTGACGATCAGCATGGTGACGGTTTCGATGATCTCGGTGATCTCATGGACCGTGCCGGCAGGGGTGTAATAATAGCAGCCAGGCTCGAGTAAAAATTCCTTATTGCCTTGCTGGAGGCGCAGTTTGCCTTTGATGATATAAGCGATTTGTGATACGTCATGTGCGTGGCCGGAAAATTTCACGCCGGGCTCGAAAGTCCACTCTTCCACGCCCATCACCGATGGGTCGTGGATCGGCCGGCGCTCGCTCACGCCAGCGCGGCCGGGGAATACGGGCATATCTTCGTTGAGGGAAATCATGTTGTCATTCTCCTGTTGGTTGGTAAGCTTGGCTTGATGGGTTAATAGCTCATTCAGGCAAACAATTAATCTTGTCCTGGTGACAGAAACCCGCTGGTTGGGCTGGTAATCTGCCGAGTCAGCGGGTTTCTGTTAATCATAGGTCGGTGTAGCAAGCGCCTCTGCGCTTCAAATGCCCAGCAATGCGGGTAGCCCGGTAAGATCAGGCAGCTCCTCATAGGGACCGTAAGCCTGGTCACCCTTTATTCCCTCGCGGTTGATCCACACGGCTTTCCATCCCAGGTCATGGGCCGGCATAATGTCATATTCGAAGCCGTTGGCCACGTGTAAGATCTCGGACTTATCGCATTTCAACTTCCACAGGGTATAGTCGAAGATCACAGGCGAGGGCTTGTAAGCGCGAGCTTGCTCTGCAGTGATGTAATCATCAAAAGGAACGCAAAGGTTTTCGATGTTCTTCTCGATCAGGCGGTCCTCGGTGTTAGAGATGATGACGATTTTGGTGTACATGCGCAGTTTTTGCAATACCGGCGTCACATCGGGAAAAGGTCCCCAGGTGGGCACGGAAGCTATCATGGCGTCGCCGTCTTCCTCGGTATAGTCCAGGCCGTATTTACGCATCATCTGGTAAAAACAGCGGCGCAGCACTGTCTCGTAGGGCCGGTACTCCTTAAGAATTTCTTCGAAGCGCAGGTCGCTGTATTCATTCAGGAAAGCTTCCATATCGATTTTATCGACGCGCTCACCCAGAATCTCCCGGGTAACCCGGCTTAATTGAAAATTCACCAGGGTTCCATAAGCATCAAAAGTAATATATTTCGGCATCTTAAACTTCGGATTCTGCATTTTGGGTTCTCCTAATAGATAGTTGACTGGACGGTCGCAATAATGCGGGTTATTCCATTGTCGTTACGGTTGGCTTCCACTCAAGCTCGCCTGCGCCAACCAGCTCCAGGATCGTCTTGGTATCATCTATCTCGATTTGAGCCAGCGCCTGGTCGAAGTCGGCGATCAAATCGTCAGCATCTTCAAGTCCCACCGAGACACGCACGAAGCCGGGTGGAATTCCAAAGCGGACGCGATCCTCGATAGACCATTCATAGTGAGACATCCAGCCGGTCTCGATCATCGTTTCTGCCTGGCCGAAGCTTGTGCCAATCTTTCCGAGTTTTAGTTTGTTGGTCAATGCTGTGCCGGCCTCATCGCCCCCTTTGACGACGAAGGACATCATGCCGCCGAAGCCCGACATCATCCGCGTGGCCAGCTCGTGCTGAGGATGGCTTGCTAACCCCGGGTAATAGACCCGTGCGACTTTTGGATGGCCTTCCAGGTGCGTCGCCATGGCCTGGGCATTCTGGTTATGTCGCGGCATGCGCAGATGCAGCGTTTTGAGACCCTGGTGGATCAACCATGCATTGAACGGGCTGATAGCCGCGCCGATCCGTGGATACAGGCCTTTGCGGATTGCCTGAACGAAATTGGCATTGGAGATAATCGCTCCGCCGACTGCATCTCCATGTCCGCACATGTACTTGGTCAACGAATTGGCAATAACATCTACACCCATATCAAACGCACGCAGGTTAATGGGGGTCGCACAGGTCTCGTCCAGCACCACGGTAATGCCGCGTTCGTGCGCAATTTTGACCGCTTCCTCCAGGTCGTATACTGTGATCATCGGGTTGCTGGGAATATCCAGCATCAGCACCTTTGTGTTATCTCTCAGGTATTTGGGCAGGTCTTTAACGTCATCGCTCAGCATCAGGGTGTAATCCACACCCATTTTATCGCCCAGGATCATCTGGGCAATATTATGCGTCAGGCGGTAGCAGCGACCCATGACCACGTGATCGCCAGTGTTCAAAAGGTGCATCAGGGTGTAATTTATCGCCGCCATGCCAGAAGCAGTCGCCAGCACTGCCTCGGCGCCATACAAATCAGCCAGCTTGCTCTCCAGAATCCGGATGGTGGGATTACCCGAGGCCGCCCGCGTGTACATCGGATAGACCAGGTCACCGAAGATCGAATTTTGGTGATCTTCGACGGTATCAAAGGCAAAGGTTGTGCTTGGGTAAATCGGAGCCACAACTGAGTCGGTGGGCAGACCGCGATCATACGGACCGTGTCCACCGTGAATTGCTGTCGTGCCTGGGCCATATTTCTCTTTCATATTCATTTTCTCCTTTGCATCAATCTATAGAAGGATATCTTTGTGACACAGGTCAATTGCTTGATTGTGAGACGTTCTTGCAGTTGCCGGAGAAACCTTTAATTATTTATCTGTGCTATTGAGCTGAACAAATTGGGCGGTTTAGGAACAGGTTCTAAGAATCTCACATATCAAACTATTATTTTATAATATAAAAACGGTATTCACTATATAAATATTATAGCAAAATAATTCCCATTTGTCAACCGGAATTTATGATTAATAGATATTGACAACCGTAAAAATCTCTGCTATAATTTCACATAATAAAAACAAAATTCACTATATGAATTAAGAGATTGTTCAACCAACAGTACGAGGATGATGTGTTGTTTAAAATTGAAACCTCTACTCTTGATACGGCTTTAGTAAGTCAAGGCGGCGACCCCGTTGTAGACCCAACCCCGGCCGCGCGTTTTTCCCCCGGCATTCCCCAAATTTTTTTGTAAGAAATCAGTGTATCTGTAATCTTCGAGCATTAGCTTATGTGTATAACGAAAGGAGGTTCGAGCACCAGATAACTTCTACGATGCAAGAACGTCAAGAATTTACTAGCCCGATAGTTGTATACAATAGAAACCTTTAATCCGACACTTTCAAAATCCTTCCTGAGGAGGAGAATCGATGAAAAAGCTGCTTGTTTTCCTGCTGATCATGATGGTTGTTTTGAGCGCATGCACTACTTCCGCCCCCACTACGGCTCCCGCTCAGCCACCTGCTCCAACTGAGCCGGCGGCAAAACCTGCTGAAGCTGAGCCGACCGCTGCAGCCCCCGCTGCAACCGAGGCTGTGGCTGAGACGCCTGAAGTGGCCGTTGAGCCGACTGCCGAGCCCGCGCCCGCCGGGCCGAAAGAAATTACGGTCGGACTGGGCTCAGAGTCTTACCCCCGCCTAGGCTGGACCATCGAGACGAATGATGGCTTCTCGATGTCCTACATCGGCATGCTCGAAACGCTCGTGAAAGTCGATTATGATGGCAACATGGTGCCCAGCCTGGCCGAGTCCTGGTCCCAGGTCGATGACACGACCTGGGAGTTCAAGCTGCGCCAGGGTGTCAGCTTTACCAATGGCGAGCCGTTCAACGCTGATGCGGTGGTTAAAGCGCTGAATTACATCAAGAATGCGCCCACACCGCCACGCGGCATTACAGCCGAAACCTTTACGTCAATCGAAGCTGTTGACGAGTATACGGTGCATATAAAAACGGCGACCTTCGATGCCCTGGTCCCCAACCGGCTTACCAGCCCGTGTACGGGCATACTGGCTCCATCCGCCTATATCGCGGAGAGCGGTCCGATCGACCCCTTCAACACAGGTACCGGTCCATTTATCTTGAGCGATGAGGTGCCCGATCAAAGCCTGACCATGGTCAAGAACCCCAATTACTGGGGAGGAGATGTCAAGCTCGACAAAGCCACGGTCCTGTTTGTGCCAGATCCCCAAATCCGTTCCGGCATGCTGCAAACCGGTGAGCTCGATATCAACATTCATGTACCGCCCGAGCAGCTGCCGATTCTGGCTGGGGACCCGGATATTACCGTCGAGCGGATGGAAACACCTCGCACCACTACCTTGCACCTCAATATGAGCCGCCCGCCTTTCAACGACCTGAAGGTGCGCCAGGCGATCGGTTATGCCATAGATAAGCAGGCCATTGTGGACGCTACCCTGGAAGGCGTCGGCGCCCCGGCAATTGGCCCAATTGCTCCCTCCGAGCCGTGGGTCAACCCCGATCTGGTAGGCCAGCCATTCGATCCCGAAAA
The DNA here is from genome assembly GCA_001795165.1 of Chloroflexi bacterium RBG_16_57_11. Taxonomy (GTDB): domain Bacteria; phylum Chloroflexota; class Anaerolineae; order Anaerolineales; family UBA4823; genus RBG-16-57-11. Next base: position 4,610 of record MGNS01000062.1, on the reverse strand, counting down.
AGCCAAGGCGCTGCTTGCTGAAGCCGGGTATGAGGAAGGCGAGCTAACGGTCGGCCTGTGGACTTACCCGACCCGCGCCAACCTGCCTCTCACCGCCATCGCAATCCAGGATATGCTGGCCGATGTTGGGGTCACCGTAGAGGTTCGCCTTGCTCCGTACGACCCAATGGAGCCGGATGTCCTGGCGGGCAACTACGATATGTTTATCGTATCGCGCAACCATGTCCTGGACAGTTTCGATCCTGAGGGTTTCTTCACCTCCGACTACTCCTGTGAAGGAACTTACAACATGGATCTGTTCTGCGATGAGAATTTCGACAAGCTCCTGGTCGAGTCGCGTGGCCTTACTGATATGGAAGCGCGTTATGAGATCTATCGCCAACTCCAGTCGATCCTGGTTGACGAACAGGCGGTGGGTAATTTCTTGAATTACACAGAAATTCTGGATGGCTACCGGAACAACGTGCTCAATTTCAAGGTCCACCCGCTTGAGCGGTTCGTTTTGACTGCCGACCTGGATGTGACAGAATAAATCGATGCTGATGAGTTTCTTCTAGAGATCGAACGATTGGCTGGCATAGGATCGTCGTTGGAGATAAGCAGGTAGGACTGCGGCATATTCCAGGTACGTGCCTGTGCCAGCCAGCCTGACGAAGACTATTCTCAAGGAGAAAAAAATGAAGCTGCCTAAGTACATCACGTTCGATTGTTACGGAACCCTGATCGACTTTCAGATCAACAAGACTACTGTAGAGATCCTGGGGGAGCGGGCTGACTTGGTCGATCTGCATCGCTTCCTGGTGGTATTCCGTGATGTCCGCTACTACGAATGTCATGCCCCATACCAGCGGTACAGTGACTTACTCCGCACCAGCTTTAAGAAAGCCATGGATCAGTGCGGGTTAAGATATAAAAACAGCGATGGCGACCGGCTGGTGGCTGCGGTGCCTACCTGGGGACCTTTTCCAGACACCAAGCCGGTTCTCGATCACCTCGGTCAGTATTGCAAGCTGGTGATCATCTCGAACGCCGAAGATGATATGATTGCCCACAATGTTGACAACATGAACGTGGCGTTCTACGATGTCATCACCGCAGAGCAGGCGCGCGCCTATAAGCCCACCCCGCCCATTTTTTACTATGCCCTACGGCGTTTGGGCTGCAACAAAGAAGACCTCCTGCATGTTGCCCAGGGTTTCAATTACGATATGATGCCGGCGCACGGGCTCGGTTGGGAACGGGTCTGGATCAACCGAAACAAACGACCGGGAAATCAGGAAGACTACGGTCCATATACAGAGCTACATGATCTCACGGGTTTGCCGGTGCTGCTTGGAATTTAGCCCGGCTGATGGGCCTAGTTCACCCTGCAATTCCCACCGAAAAACCTTTGAGCTTAATAAGTGTTTTACAGATAGGTGATGTGAATATTTGTCTGGTGTAGTGCACGAACCGGCGGAAGGAGATGGATAAGATTCTATGTACGCGCTGATGATCCGTCGTCTCTTGATCTTGCCTTTCTTGCTCGTCCTGGTTGCTCTGATCGCCTTTCTCTATCCTTACCTGAGCGGGATCGATCCAACCAGCTCCATCTTGCGTTCCCGTATCGGCGAACGTGAGCAGACTCCTGAAATTGTGGCGGCCATTCGGGAAGACCTTGGGCTGGATAAATCGCTGCCTTATCAATTTGTCTACTGGCTGAAAGACCTCATTCGGGGGGATCTGGGACAATCGTATGTCAGCCAGGCGCCTGTCGGTGAAATCCTTTTCCGCGGCTTAAAGGTTACATTTATCCTCTCCATCGTATCACTCACGCTTGCGATCATTGTCTCTATCCCTTTGGGAGTGTATGCGGGGCTTTATCCTGGTAAAAGGATCGATAACCTGATCGCCATCATTACCCAAACAGGTGTAGCCATCCCGGAATATTGGTTTGCCCCCATGCTCATCCTGGTATTTGCCTTACACCTTGGATGGCTGCCCTCCGCCGGATGGCGCGGGCCGTTATACATCATCATGCCCGCGGTGACCCTGGCATTAAGGCCAATCGCTTATTTCACCCGTTTGACCCGTGAAACGATGATCGAAGTGATGCAGAAGGATTACATTTGCGCCGTCCGGGCAAAAGGAGTTTCCGAGCTGCAGGTCATCTGGCGTCATGCTTTTCGGAATTCCTTAATCCCGGTCGTCACGATGATCACCCTGTGGCTTGCTGGTCTTCTGGGTGGGTCGGTGATCGTCGAAGTGATCTTCGCCGTCCCCGGGATTGGCCGGATCATGTATGATGCAGTCCTTGCCAGCGACCTGCCGGTAATCCAGGCAGGCGTTGTGCTTATTACGGCCCTGGCCATTGTCATCAACACCTTGACGGACATTGGCTATATCGCTCTCAACCCCGCAATCCGATTGGATCAACAGGGGAGATAAGCATCTATATCCTCCCTGGTCGAATTGCTGGAGGCTGAACGGAGAGACCTGATGAGCAGTATGGATATTACGGTTGAGGGGCTTTCTGCTCCCGGAGATTTAAGACGCGTTCCGAGGTTTCGCTGGCATCCCACGGCCGTTTACGGTTTGGCAATATTTG